>JAIXPW010000086.1 GCA_027485995.1 Verrucomicrobiaceae bacterium | reverse complement strand
CCAGAATCGTCTCCAAACCGTCGCCGGAGTTCAAATCCCTCACATCCATTTTTGATCGTAAGCCTCTCATCGACAAAGATTTCTAAATCCTCATTCTCGATTCAACCGGACACCCGTGATAACCAGCATAAATCCCAAAAGCCATCACCCGACACTTGTGATTCACCAACTTCGAATCCGGAATTTCCGTCGAGACCTTCCGCGCTCCGAATTTCTTAAAGTCACCGATGTCGTATTCGACACAAGGCGCTCCGATCAAAAACAAGCTATTTGCGATAATTGATGCGGTTACGAACATGAGGAAATCTAGGTTGTGAATTTTTCAGCCAACGATGAGCGCATGCACCACTACCAGCGAGGGCGAGCGTCGATCACGGGGTTGGTGTTGCAATTACGGGAAATCATAGAAACAGGGCGGCTGGTAGTGGTTGTCATGACGCGGCTTGTTCTCCGTCTGCTTTCTATCGTGGCCAAAGCAGGTGCGAATCTCCATCGACAAAGCCGACAGCTACGGCCTGAGAGCCTTTGAGAATCTTGCTCGCTTGGCTATCCGCATCAAGGAAGCGGCTTAACATCTCGATGCTTCGCTCCAATACGGTCTCCCAATCGTCGCCGAATACCTCACTCGGCAGTTCGAGAGATCCCTGCTCGGGTCGAAATACCTCATCGCATGCCCAATCAGGATCGGTTGCATCGTAGCGCTCACAGCCGACCACTTCGATGCACCATGGCTCTGCGAGATTGAAGGTGTAGGCAACAACTTCATGCGGGATCGACGAACTGAGGCAATTTTCAAGCCAGGTCGCGAATGTATTCTGGAACTCAGTCTTCATGGCTAGTTTCTTGGAGAACGTTAGATGTGCGCCCGCTGGCGCGATTGAATGGAGGAAGTCATGAAATTGAGGTGCTTATGCCAGTCGGTGCGCCACGGCTTGTTCTGCATGTTGTTCCATTGGGACACGTCACTCGCGCTCGGGGCCATTGCCGCCACCGCCTTGTTCTGCTTCCGGTTTCCGCTGCAGTATTAACATTGGCACTCAGGTCTCGCTTCGATCATGCTATAGCGATTGTTCATAGATCAGTTGTGATTTTCACTTTTTCCGGGACACGAAGGCTGATCCAACCATCCCGGCAGCAAGCAAGGCGCAACCGATCACAAACTTCGTTCCCAAATTCGCCAACGTATCGCTAGTCGAATCTGAGAATTGCACAAAGTCGGCCCGGGCAGTTGTCGTGCAAACCAGAAGGGCAACTGGAATCAGTCTATTGAGTTGATGCATTGGTTTCAGGATCATTATCTGCAGAACGTCAAAAGTGTGGCACGGCGGCGATTGAACGTCCAGAGCGAAGCGAACGAGAGACATTACCCGCCGTTGCCACCACTGTCTTGTTCGGCTTGGATTGTTCGTTTGCTTTATTCATCTAATCTTTTCTGAATCCTGCTCGTTCCATATACTGTAGCCTGCGTCTGGTCCATGTTCAGCCAGTAGGATGCGGTGAGCCTCAGTAACGTCAGCAGCATGAATGGTGACGCGAACTCCAACTGAGTCAGGTGTGCGCTGCCAAATGATAGCCTCAAACGGGCGAACGGGTTCCCCCTGCTCATCATAGCTGACATCAGAACCAGGATAGCCAACACCGTAGTTTCGGGGTGCCAACGTAATCTGACCTCTATATCGGCAAGGCTCGATTCCTATCTCATGAGCCACCGAATCAGGAACAAATCCTATGTCGCAATGATCACAGAACAAACCCGCCACAAAATAGTCGCCCTGCGTATGCGGTGAAGCTCTAAACTGACTCGGTCTGTCAACTGTGAAGGGCTCGACGAAATGCGACTGCAAAAGAAGGTTCGTCGTAATAAGCTTCGAGCGAACCCGCTCAATGCTGCCGCATCGAGGGCAAGCGGTGACTGGAATATCTTCTGGCATCGTCGAGGGATTAGGTTCTTTGGCCGAACGTTAAATGTGGTGGCACGGCGGCGCAGGACTCATAGAGCGAAGCGAACGAGGGAGCCTATCCGCCGTTGCCACCCACGACGTGTTCTGCCCTTATCCTAGTTCTCGAATTAAAACCAGTGGCTTTTCATGCCGGATAGGAAGTCCTTTGTGATTGGGTAACCGGAGTCGGATCCAAGAACGGAGTCGATCCCGCACTTCGGGCAGAGAGCCGTGTGTCGGGGCTCCGGCTCGGCTGTATCGGTCCATTCGGTTATGTCAGAAGGAGTGAAGATCTCCAGGCAGTGAAAGCACCCACATGATGCGCTCCGCATGATCGCCTCACGGTGGTGAATCGAAGCCTTATGCGCTTGAACAACCTCTCGAACCTTCGAATCGCCAGAATCCTCCATTGCGGTCTTGTATTGCTGATCGAGCACCTTCTCGCACCCGACTAGAAGCATAGTGCAGAGAAGTGTGACCGGAAGTTTCATTTTTTGCAGAACAGTAGAATTCGTAGCACCCCGACAGGTGATATCAAGGAGGGATGGCTGGTGGGGAGGTTGTTGCAACTGGTTGATTTTGCGAGTTTTTTTCGTGAGGACGTGCGTCTATCCGGGGCTTTGGGGTCGAATCTTTCGGGGTGGGTGGATGGGGCGGATAGACGCACGTGAAGGGGCTGGGTTTCCGGGTGGGAAACCGGGTTCCGGGACTCAGGCGGGGGGCTGGGTGGGAGGTTCGATGGTGGGTTCTTCGGGCTCGCCGGGGCGGAGGGCGTAGAAGACGCCCCACTCGCGGGCGCGGCGGCGCAGTGAGGGGGGATCGAGCTGGCGGAGGGCGAACTCGACCTCGTCCCAGATGTCCTTGATGAGGCGGTCGGCGGCGGGGCGGAGGTCGTTGACGTCGCTCTGCTCGTCGGCGAGGGCATCCTTGGCGGTGGTCTGGACGGCGAGCTTGGCTTCGTAGTGTTGGAGGGCGGCGTCCACTTCGGCGGCGGAGGGCATGGCCATGGCGGGCTCGGAGTGGAGGGCGCTGCGGCGGGGATCGCCCTTGACGATGCGGCTTGCCCAGGTGAGGAGGTCTGCCTCGGAGGCGAGGGCCGGGACGGTTTCCTCATTGACGCTGAGCTCGTAGCTGGCGCGGCCGGAGGGGGAGAAGAGGCCGCGGGCGACGCCGAGTTGGTACACCTGGATGAAGTGGCTGACGTGCTCGCGCAGGGTGGTGCGGGCGGCATCGAGGGCGGAGGTGCTGGTGGTCTGAACGCCGAGGGCATCGGCGCGCTCGGCGATTTCCTTCTCCCAGCGGGGGACGAAGGAGGTGAGGGCGGCGGCGGTGGCGGCGCTGATGGGGAGGTTCTCCGGGGCGATTTCGGAGGATTTCTTGAGCGCGGCGGCGAGGGCTTGGCTGCGGGCAGCATCCGAGCCGGGCAATGAACGGAAGGGCATGGCGGTGGTTGGGATGGTGTTGAAAATGGCGAACGCCAGGGTGGCGATTCTATTGAACCATTGGGTGGAGGTTGCCAGAGGACGGGGTGAAAGGTCGAGCGGTTTTCAGGGAGTGGTTGCGGAATGCCGGGGGGCCACGGTTTGGGGTGGGAAGGGCCTGGAAGTGCCTTGAAAGGGGTAAAGTGCGACAATTTGTCCCAAAAAGGGGTCTCTTGCATGCAGAAGGACAAGGATCACGCGTGAGGATGGGGCTTTTGCATGCGGAAGGGGGTGGATGACGCGTGAGGATGGGGCTTTTGCATGCGGAAGGGGATAGATGACGCGTGAGGATGGGGCTTTTGCATGCGGAAGGGGATGGATCACGAGTGAGGATAGGGCTTTTGCATGCGAAAGGGCAGGGCGGGGGCCTCGGGAAGGCACCGCTGACCCGCTTTCACTGAAAGGGGGCGGTGGTTCGACGCTTCGGGTCAAGGCAGCCACCTGCCTCCATGACCGTGGGAGGCCGGTGTTTACGGGCTTGCGGGTGGATCAAGCGTGCGCATGGTCAGCGCATGGAAACGGAGAAACCGAAGCGCAAGCCCTGGGTGGTGGTGCTGTTGTGCACGATTCCGCTGTGGCTGCTGGTATCCGGAGGCTTCGGGATCTGGGGCTATTTCCGTGCACAAAAGGCGGAGCAGAAGAAGGAGTCCGCCCGCTTCGCCACCGTGGTGTCGGCTTCGTCGCTGGCGGATGATTTCAGGAAACTCGCCGTCATCATCGGGCCGAGGAGTCCCGGGATCGAGGACGGCAAGGGACTGACTCGCGCCGCTTCTTGGATCGAGGGACTTCTGGGCCCGTCCAATACCGGATACAAGGTCCAGGCCGAGCAGGTGTCGGAAGCCGGCGGTTGGCCGATCCTTCGCATCGACCTCCAGGGAAGCGAGGACACGGCAGCACCGCTGTGGATCCTGAGCCCTTACGATGCCCCGGCCGATGCTGAGGCCCTGGCGGATGCGTCGAGTGCCGTGGTGGCCACGATCGCCGCCGCGCAGGCCATTGCGGGTGAGAAGCCCTCGCGCCCCGTGCGCTTCCTGTTTCTGCCCTCCGGCAAGAATGGGGCCATCGAGCGTGCGGCCGAGAAAATGATCCGCAGTGAGGCCGCTCCATTGGCCGTGCTCTGCATCGGGCCGATGAGGAAAGGGGAGCTGCTCTCGGTCGCGGCGGATGATTCCAATCCCGCGCTGCTTTCCCTTGGGGCGCTCGGTTCAGTGGGACCGTCGGCTCCAGTGGAGGCCACCTGGGTGTCCTCGCTGTCCCAAGGGAAGCTGCCGGTGGCCTTCATTGGCTCGAAACCCCAGCTCCAGGAAGGATCGCCACTGCCGGAACCGGAGCTCATGGCCGCCTCCACCGGGCGTCTGGTTGAACTGATTCGACGCCTCATCGCAAGAAAGTGAGATTTCCAACAAAAACCGCTTGCACCTGTTGGTCGGGGCCGCATACAACCCGCCACGCCTGACGGCCTACGGGGGATTAGCTCAGTTGGTAGAGCACTTGCATGGCATGCAAGGGGTCAGCGGTTCGAATCCGCTATCCTCCACCATTTTCAGGTCGTCCACGACGGTCCTAGTAAATCAAGGGAACCAGGCGTTTCGTCCGCTTCATGTAGCGGCGGTAGTTTTCTCCAAGTCCCTCCGCGAGGGCGGCTTCCTCGATGTGGATGCGCCACAGGGTGATGGCGAGAAAGGGCGGGAAGATCAGCGCGATGGAGCCCCAGTTGGCGAAGGTCAGGGCGCAGCCGAACATGGCGAGCAGGCTTCCGGTGTAGCTGGGGTGACGGACGAACTGATACGGCCCGGATTCAATCAGGCGGTGGTCGTTGGAAATGGCCACATTGGTCGTGAAGAAGCGACCCAGGCAAATGATCGAGTAAAGTCGCAAGGCCAGACCGATGACGAAGACACAGCAACCGGTCACCTTCATCGGCTCCGGCCAAGGCACGGCCAGCGCGGGCACGTGACGGGCGGAGGCGACGCCCAGCCCGATGGCAGCCAGGGCCACCAGCCAGATCTGGCCCAGCGAGCGCCGATCTTTCGATGTGGCGTTGGACTTGGATCTCTTGGCGAGGGACAGACCCAATTCAAATGTTCCCCAGAGCGAACCAATGATGGCAGGTAGATAGAAGGGCATGGGGATCTTTGACCTGAGGGAAATAGGTCAGCAAACGAGGCGCTGAAAGCCCCAATTCCGCCAAGGGCTGGATCGTCAGCCCTCAGGGATGCTCAATGGTTGAAAATGAACTCCTTGGAGTTCAGAAGCGCCCAGAAGATGTCCTCCAGGGTTTCCTTGACCAGACTCGGCTTGGTGGGATCTCCAATCGCGTCGAGCAGGTTCTTTTTCTCGGCCTCGGTCGGCGCTCGCCCGAGGGTGCCGAGGTAGAGGCGGTCGATGATCTCGGCGGGCGGCTTTTTCTCAGCCAGCAGGCTTTCCACGATCCTGCCCTGACGGATGCGTTGCTGGGTGGTGTCGCCGTTGAGCAGGTGGAGGGCCTGGGAAAGGTTCGGCTCCATCTTGACCTCGCAGGAGCAAACGGTGCCGCGCGTGGCGCGACCGAAGGTGGTGAGGAAGTAGTTCGACGTGTTGCCATCGGCGATCTGCACCGCCCGTGCGCCGAGCGGCAGGCCCTTGAACTTGTTCGGCGTGGCGGTGACCTGGGAAATGCAATCGAGCAGCACCTCGGCCCGGATGCGGCGGATCATGCCGTGCGAGAAGTTCGTCTCGTCGCTGGCATTGGTCAGGTTGGTGCGGCTGGAAAGCTGGTAGGTCCGCGAGGTGCAGATGTCGCGCACCAGTTTCCGGAAGTCGTAGTTGTAGGCCACGAACTTCTTGCTCAGTTCGTCGAGCAGCTCGGGATTCGACGGCGGATTCGAGACGCGGACGTCATCGACCGGATTGACGATGCCCACGCCGAGGAAATGGGCCCAGACGACGTTGGCGACATTGCGCGCGAACCAGGGGTTGTCGGTCGAGGTCAGCCAGGTGCCGAGCGAGGCACGGCGTGAATCGCCCTTCTTGATCTCCGGTTTCGGGCCACCGAGGAATTTCGGCGGCACGTTCTGCTTGGTCACCAGATGCTGCACCTCGCCTTCGCCATCGAAGACCACCCGCTCGCGCGGGTCCTCGGCGGGCTTGCGTTTCACCTGGGCGAAGAAGGCGGCGAAGCCATAGTAATCGTCCATCGTCCAGCGGTCGAAGGGATGGTTGTGGCACTGCGCGCACTGGATGCGGGTGCCCATGAAGACCTGGGCGACGTTTTCGGTAAGCTTCAGCACCTCCTGCTCAAGCTGGAAGTAATTGGTGGCGGGATTGGCAAAGGTGCCGCCCTCGGCCGAGAGAAGCTGGCGGACCAGTTCGTTGAACGGCACGTTGGCGGCGATGCGGTCGCGCAGCCAGTTGTAGTAGCCCAGCGCGGCCTTGTAGCTGACCTGCTTGTCGCCGTCGTTGAACGTGCGGATCTGCATCAGCTCGGCCCATTTCATCACCCACATTTCGGTGAATTCCTTGCGGGTGAGCAGGTCGTCGACCAGAGCCTCGCGCTTCTTCGGGTCGGCATTCGCAAGGAAGGCAGCACGGTCTTCAGCAGAGGGCAGGCGGCCGACGATGTCGATGTGGGCGCGGCGGATGAACTCCTCATCGCTGCAAAGCTCGGAAGGCAGGATGCGGAGCTTGTCGAGCTTCGCGTAAACGTGGTGGTCGATGTAGTTGTTCTCGACGAGCTGCGGCTTGGTGTAGGCGACGTTGGCCGGGATCACGATGGCCTGGGTGCCCTCGGTGAAGGTGTGGAAGCGGGAAAGCAGGAAGGCCTCGCCTGGGTGCTTGGAGGCGGCGATGCCCTTGCGCTTGTCGATCGTGACCGAGTTGTCGTTCGAGGTGGAGAAATTCGAAAGCGTCGAGACATCGCGGTCGGTGCCATCCGAGTAGGTGGCGCGGACGGTGAAGGGAAGGCGCGAGTCCTCGCCCTTCATCAGCACCTGCGGAGGCTCGATGGAGATGCCGGTGGGCTGGGCGATGCCGTCGGCGTCGAAGGTGGCGCCGTTGCGGATCCACTCGACGAGGGTGTTGTAGAAGGCGCTGTCCTTGGCGAAGAGCTTGCCGCCGGTGTGGGGCACGCCGCCGATGGCCTTGGTGATGAGCAGGGACTCCTCGGGCAGGGCCAGGTTGACCCTGCGGCCGGCCATTTCCCCGGTCAGTCGGAAATGGTCGCCCTTGGGATCAAAGCCGAACAACGAGAGGTGAAAGCCATCCTGGCCGCGGGCGGAGCCATGGCAGGAACCGGTGTTGCAGCCGGAAGCGGTTAGAACCGGCATGACGTCGAGCTGGAAGGACACCGGACGCGGCTTGGTGGCATCCTTGACGATCACCGGAACCTCGGTGGCGAGACCGCGATACTCGATGCGCAGGGAGGTGGAGCCGTCCTTTTTCGGGGTCAGCGTGGTTTCCAGCAACGAGGCGAGCGAAGGATCGGAAAGGGTGAACTTCGATTGGCGGGTGATGTCACAGGTGACGGAGTCCTTGAAGCGGGCGATGACGATGACGCGATGAAAGTCGGCGGCGGACTCGAGGGTGACGCTTTTCGGAAAGGCCTCGATCGACGCGATCTCCGGATCCGGCGGCGCATCCCAGCGGGGCAGGGCGGTCTTGGAGCGAGGGCTGAGCGTGATGCCTTCGGGCCACTCGGCACCGGTCTTGATCCAGGCCTCAAGGGCGGCGATTTCCTCCTTCGTCAGCGGCTTTCCGCTCTTCTTCGGCGGCATCATTTCGTCGTCGTCCTCGTCGAGGTGGACGCGCTTGATGAGATTGGATTTGGCCGGGTCTCCGGGTTCGATGGCGGCACCATCGTCGCCGCCGGTGATCATCGAGGCCCGACTATCGAGGCGCAGGTTGCCCTTCATTTTCTCCGCGTGGTGGCATTCCACGCAGCGGGTTTCGAGGATCGTCTGGACGTCGTCGAACGGAGCGGCGGACGCCTGAAGGATGAGGCCGCTGAAGAGGAGACTGAGCCGGGAAGCGGGGAAGGTCATGGCTTGGCGGTTTGCTGGCGGAGCTGCTCGAGTCGTGAAAGGGGCTTGGGCGCGGGAGCGGCCGGATCGGCGGGCTTCGGAGGCTCAGGGGCTGCCTGGGCCACGGCGGGCGGCGGGGTGGTCGGCTTGTCGATGCGGAGCGTTCCGCCCTGAGCGACCTGATGCAGGATGGTGGAATTGTTTTCCGGAATCGTGATGCGGCAGAAGACGTTGTTGTGCTTTCCGACCGGTGCATCGGCCGCGACGGTGAGGGGAAAGCTGAGTTCGGTCTGGTCCTTGTTGAACTGCACCGGCGGCGTGGTCACTCCGGCGGGCAGTCCCACCAGCTCAGCGGTGGCATTGCCGGCGAATTCATGCTGCACCTCGACCTTTCCCGACATGACCGTTGGCTTGCCCTGCTCGGTGGCGGCGAGGGAGAGCGTCATGCTCAGGTAGGGCTCCGCGATCTTCAGTGGAACGAGCTGCGAGGAAACCAGCACCGGTCCCTTTGGAGTCGGGGCCTCGGCGAGCATGCAGATCTTCCATTCGCCCACGGCGGAGTCGCCATTGGCATTGATCTCGTAGTTCACCTCCGATTGCCCGGCAGGGATCTGCATGGTGACGGGGGCCCCGATGCCGGGAGGTGACCAAAGAAAGCGCACGGTGATCGCGTCGTTGTAGCCCTCCTGACGGATCGCGCGGACCTTCAACTGCGCGATGCCGTTTTTCACAATCGGCACCGCGGGGGTGTCGAGTTCGATCCGCAGAGGGGCCTCCTCCGTCACCGCCATGGCGATTCTGTCCAGCGGCGTGGAGTGATAGGGTCCCTGGTTGTTGACCTCGACGTGGTGGATGATGTCGGTCAGCGCCCCTTTCACGGGCTGCCCCTCGGCCAGCGAGCGAATCGAGAACTCATGCAGGGCCCCCGCGACGGGGGCATCGGCGGCGGCTTCGAACACGACCGGAAAGGCATTCACCGAGCGTGCTGCGTTGGCGGCATTCATGGTCACTCCGGCAGGCAATGAGGCGGCATCCAGGGCGATGTCGCAGCCGATGTTCTCCCGGGTGACATTGATGAC
Organism: Verrucomicrobiaceae bacterium; assembly: GCA_027485995.1. Taxonomy (GTDB): domain Bacteria; phylum Verrucomicrobiota; class Verrucomicrobiia; order Verrucomicrobiales; family Akkermansiaceae; genus Luteolibacter. Next base: position 4,794 of record JAIXPW010000086.1, on the reverse strand, counting down.
GGCGGCGTAGCGGTTGCCCCTCGGCACGGGGAAGGATTTCCACTTCTGGGAAAGGTTGCGCTCGACGACTGGAAGCGTGGCGGCGATCGCGGCCTCGCGGCGCAGGATTTCAAAGCGATACACGAAGTCCGGCCCGCCGTTGCCGAGCTTGTCGCGGATGTTCGCGATGTATTCGCCATCCTCCGGGCAGGTCCACTGGATGACCGGATCCGGCCCGCCCTGGTCGTCGTTCTCCGCCTGGAAGTTTCCGGCCTGATTCTTGAGGCGGAGCACGGCATCGATCGGCGAACGCAGCGCCCGCCCCATCACTTTCAGGGTCAGGTTCTCGCCCTTTTTCGCCTGAAAACGGTAGCGATCAACGTCGTCCTTCTTGCCAAGAATTCCCTGACCGGCGCATGGGATCGGGGGCAGGGGAGTCGCCTGCTTGTCGTCATCGTTTGGCTCGCTCTCCTCGGCGTGCTCCAGCGGTGAAACGACGACCCGGTTCGGAGAGGGGCTGGAAACCCCGTCCACTTGGGCGAAGAGCGGTTCGAGACCGGTGGTGGCGGGCAGGGTGAAAGGCTGGCTGATCGGTCCAGCGGGATCTCCGAGGAACTGGAAATTCAGGGCCTCACCGGGCTTGCCTCCCGGAGGAAAGACGGCGGACGGTCTCGCAAAGGTGCCGATGTGCAGACGGTAGTTGCACTGATCGCTGCCCTCATAGGCCGCCTCGCGCACCAGGATGCGGTAGTCGCCGTCCTCCGGTGCGATGATGGTGGCAAAGGCATCGTTCCGCAGCAGCGGGGCGTCATCGCAGGCGGCGAGCTCGAAGCGCTTCGGATCGAGGATCGCGACGTAGGCGTCATACATCAGGCGACCCAGCCGCATGGCCTCGACCTCGACCGAAAGCCGCTGACCCTTTTTCAAACTACAAACATAGTAGTCCTCGTCCTCGTTCTTGCTGACGCCGGCGACGGTGACATTGAGATCGACTCTTTGCGGCTTGTCGAAGGTGTCGTTCGGGTCGGCTTCCTCCACGACCGGGAAGGGTCCGACCCAGAAGGTTTTCAGGTCCGTCAGGCCGCCGGGGCTTCTGAGACGGAACTTGTGTTCACCAAGAGGCGCGTCCGGAGCGATCCGGAGCTTGGCGGTGACGCGCTTGGGATCCTTGAAGTCGATGGAGTCGAGAGTGAGGCCGGGCTCATAAAACAGGGCCTCCTGGATTCCATCGAGCCGGTCCCCTGAGAACACCACCTGAACCTCGGTGCCCCGCTGTCCACCGCGCGGATAAACCAGGTCCAGATCCGGAGTGAAGGCCTGGAGTGGGAGGGCCACCATGGCCGTGAGAAGGGCGATGGAGGCGCGGCGCTTCATGCCTTCTTGTCGAGGATCGCATCCAGCACGTGGCCGCCATCGCAGATTTCGATGGGCCGGTTTCCGGGAGCCATGAGTTCCTTGTCGGCCGTGATCCCGATCTGGTTGTAAGCGGTGGTGGCCAGATCGGCGACGGTGACCATGTCCTCTTCGGGCTCGCCACCGAGGGCATCGGACGAACCATGGACGAGGCCTTTCTTGACCCCTCCGCCGGCCAGCATGACCGAGAAGACCCGCGGCCAGTGGTCGCGTCCACCGGTGGGGTTGATCTTGGGGGTGCGTCCGAATTCGGAGGTCACCATGACCAGCGTCGAGTCCAGCGTGCCGCGCCGCTCCAGGTCGCGGATCAGGGCGGCGATCGCCTTGTCGACGGGCGGGAGTTCCTTCTCGATGTTGCCCTTGAGATTGTCGTGATGGTCCCAGCCACCGGCAGTGAGCGAGACGAAACGGACACCGGCCTCGATCAGTCGGCGGGCCAGCAGCATGCGCTGGCCCGGGGCCGTGCGGCCATACTCGTCCTTGATCGCGTCCGGCTCCGCCTTGAGGTCGAAGGCCTCGCGGGCCTGCTGGGAGGAAATCAGCTTGTAGGCATGCTGGTAGAACGCGTCCATCGAATCGAGCGCGTCGGATTTCTCCAACGTCTTGAAATGGTAGTCCACCGTCTCGAGCAGCGAGCGCCGCTTGGCGAAGCGGTCATCGCTCACGCCGTTCGGCAGGGCCAGGTCGCGCACCTGGAAATTTCCCTGTGCGGGATCCGAGCCCAGCGCGAAGGGCCCGAAGGCCGAGGAAAGGAAGCCCGAGTTGGCATACTCGTTCGGCACCGACGGGACGCAGACGTAGGGCGGAAGGTTGTTCTTCGGGCCGAGTTCGTGGGAGATGACCGAGCCGATCGAAGGATACTCGACCGCCGGAGAGGGGCGGTAGCCGGTGAACATGTTGTGTGTCCCGCGCTCATGGGCGGCCTCGCCGTGGGACATCGAGCGGATGACCGTGAACTTGTCCGCAAGCAGGGCCAGGTCCTTCATGTGCTGGCCGAACTGGACGCCTTTCAGCTTGGTGTCGATGGCTCCGAAGGGTCCGCGATACTCCGCCGGGGCGAAGGGTTTCGGGTCAAAGGATTCCTGATGGGCCAGTCCGCCGGGCAGGAAGATGTGGATGATGCCGTTGGCGACTCCCTGGCGCGTGGCGTAGTCCTTCTGGTCGCCGAGAGCCTGTCGCAGGAAACCGGGAAGGGTGAGCCCCAGGCCGCCAAGCAGGCCGACGTACATGAATTCACGTCGGGAGGCATAGCGCTCAAGCGGATTTCCGGGGCAGCACGGTTTCATGGGATGGCGATGGTGAGGGACGCGAGGGAGTCTGCCACGGGCGGACGGTTCCTCAACCGGCCAATTACGAATCCGGAAACGATTCTTTTTCAGGTTGCTGAGTGAAATGCGGACCAGGCCGGGCGGGCATCCTGATGGTCGACAGAGCGGGATCGTCTTTGAAATCGAAAAGGTTGGGATTGGCGTCGGGCCTTGGTCGATCCACCACGCCCATGGAGACGGGAGTGTTCCCGTTGGGATCAGTGCGAGTGTCCATGCCGGGCGCAGTGCTCGCAGCCGGTCCATTCGACGGAGCCGTCGGCGTAGGTCTCGCGCTTCCATATCGGCACCCGGACCTTGAGTTCATCGATGATGAAGCGGCAGGCCTCGAAGGCGGCATCGCGATGGGCGGAGGAAACCGCGACCACGACCGCGATGTCACCGATCTCCAGTTTCCCGACTCGGTGGACACAGGCCGCCGCGTGGAACCCGAAGCGCTCACCAGCCTCCGCGAGGATCCGGCGGCCTTCTGTTAGAGCGAGCCGTTCGTAGGCCTCGTATTCGAGGGCCAGGACCTGTCGTCCGAGGTGATGGTCGCGCACTCGACCTTCGAACACGACCAGCCCACCACAAGACGGGTCCTCGACGCGGCTCAGGACAGCGGCTGAATCGATGGGAATGGTGACGATTTCAAACATGCTCAGCCTCCTGCGACGGGTGGGATGAAAACAAACTCGTCACCGGAGGTCACCTCCGCGTCCCAAGTGGCGAACTCGCCATTGATGGCCACGCGGAGATGATCGATGGAAAGTGGCAGTCGGTGCCGGAAGCGAAGCTCCTCATAAAGCCCGGCAGCGGTGCAGGCGAGGGTTTCCACGGTTTCGGACGAAAGCCCGCGGGCCTCGCGCAGGGCGGCGAAGTAGAGGAGTTGCACGGACTTGGGATGGACGCCGGATTTCAGTTTCCGAAAGGCCTCTGCCAGCTCGTGCGGGGTGTTGGCGTTGTCGAGCGCGGCGGGGTGGGGGAGGTCGAGAAGCTTGGGCTTGAGCGATTCAAGGAACTTGCGGACGCAGCGGTTGTCCTTCTGGAAATCGGCGGCTTTCGAAATACTGGATTCCTCGTAGATGGCGCAGAGCGGCTCCGGGCGGTCGTCGATTCGATTCCGGTAGGCGGTCGCACCCTGCTCGGGGTCATGCTGATCGAGGAGGAAGCGCAGGGTTTCCGGATCGAGAAGAAAGAGGTCGCAACTGAGAACCAGCCAGCTTCCCGGATGGGCCGATGCCGCCGAGGCAAGTGCCCCGAGAGGCCCCGTGCCAGGTTTCAGGTCAGGAATGACCGGTAGGCCGGTGGAGCGGTCATTGGAGTCTTGGGCGGAGAGAAAGACGTTATCGGAAACGGATCTCGCCAGCGCGACGATGTGGTCGATCTGTCGGCTGCCATCCGGGCGTTCGATGAGCGCCTTGTCACGGCCCATGCGTTCGCTGCGACCTCCAACCAGGATCAGGACGTTGAGGCTCACGATGGGGAAAGGTCGGATTTTCCGCCGCTCTTTTCGAGCACGCGGATCGAGTGGATGCAGGCGGCGGGGTCGAGGGCCTTGATCATGTCGAAGAGGGTCAGGGCGGCGACCGAGACACCTGTGAGAGCCTCCATTTCCACGCCGGTGCGTCCGGTGGTCTTGCAGGTGCAGGTCAGTATGGCCTCATTTCCGGAAAAGGTGATGGTGATCTGGCAATCATCGAGCGGCAGCGGATGGCAGAGCGGGATCAGCGAGGGAGTCTGCTTGGCGCCCATGACTCCCGCGAGGATGGCGGTCTGGAACACCGGTCCCTTTTTCGAGATCAACTCGGTGCCATTGAACTGCGCGGCCACGGCATCGTTCACCGTCACGCGGGCCTCGGCCGCGGCGCGGCGTGCGGTGATGGCCTTGCCGGAAACATCGACCATGGCGGCCTGATTCGAGTCGTTGAGATGGGAGAGAGTCATGTTGGAGAAAGCACGAAATTCTAAATTCTAAATTCACAGCCATCCCACGGTTTTTTTGAAGGAGGGAGGAAAGCGGGCTGGTGTTGATTTGAAATCCCTGCCACTCGGCAGGGTGTAATGAACAAACAAACACCAACCCGCAGCAATGTTG
>JAIXPW010000060.1 GCA_027485995.1 Verrucomicrobiaceae bacterium | reverse complement strand
GTTTCATACTCGACGAAGCCAAAGCGTCGGGCCACCGAGCGCCAGGTCTCGAACAGGTAATTGCGGACCGCGCATTCTCCTGGGGAGAAATCGCGGAATCCGGGAAGAGCTTGGAAAGTCGGTCCTGCCATGGCGGGGCGGCGAGGATGCACGCCCCGACCGGGGTTTCAAGGCGGATTCCGGGCAGTTTCCGCACTCCAGCAATCTGGCAATCGGGGGCTCTGGCAGGATCGACCAAAGAAAACCCCACACTTGGTCGTTCTTGCTCTGGTTCAAAATCCCAGTTCCAACCGAATATCCGCATCGCGATGACCTCCGACAACCAATCCAACCACGCCCGGGACGTGGTTTTATTGATTGGTCTGGTTCTTCTCGCTTTGTCCGGACTGGCGATCGAGGTCGAGAGTTGCGAGACCACCAGCAGATGCGTTGATTGCGGATGCCACCGAACGGAGAGAATTCGCTATTGGTTCGTTTGGGGGAGTCAGGGATCAAATCTGACTGAGTACGCGCAGCCATCTCGATTTATAAAGGATTTCCCTGAATTCAAATGTGATCACCAGTGGAGCGACCAGGCACAAACCGAACAGAAGATTTGGGACAGCCCAGTGATCGGTTTGGGCCACACTCGAGCAATGGCACGCATATGGAGGGGAGGATCTTGGCAACCTGTCTGGGAGCGATACGAAACCGATGAGCTTTATCGAGATTCCATCCAAGAACTGCTTGAGACTAGGATTGCGACAAGGGAACGACTGGTCGCACTAGCAAGCGAATCAGGTTATCCGCAAGAGGAAGCTCTCACCCCCGAGGAAGAGGCAATTCTCAAGATTCTCTATCCTGAGAGTGAATCCAAAGGAGCCTTCAAGCCCCGAGATCCAAATTTCTCTGAGATCTTTCCGCGAAGAAGCGATCGCCCTCCGATCTAGGTTGCAGGACAACCTCGACACAGCGGCCCAATGTCCCCCTCCGCGTTCTCCGCGACTCTGCGAGAGACTCCCATCCAGGGAGCCATCCATTCATTCGACCAGCGTTGAAAAGCGACCCGCCCCCATCCGGACCCTCCGGAGGCCAAGTCCCTACCTCTTCCTTGAAACTGAAAACTTGACCCTAAAAACTCCCTTCCCCCCCGCCCGCTTTCGCCCTAAGCCCTGCGCGTGGTTCGCAACCTGCGGCTTTTGGACTTCCGATGCTTTTCCGGGCTCTCGATTGAGCTGCCCCCGGCGGGCGGGATGTTCCTTGGCGAGAATGCCCAGGGAAAGACCTCCATCCTTGAGGCGATCTGCGTGCTGACCCGCCTGCAATCGCCCCGCACGCGACGGATGGCGACCCTTGCCAAACTCGGCGGCGGCAGCTTCGGCATCGCCGGTGAAGCCTGGGGACAGGAGCGTCGCGTTCGTTTCTCGAAAGACGGGCTCCACCTTAAAGTCGATGGCGAAGCGCGCGATGGCCAGAGCAGCTACCTCCTCGACGGCGGGCTGGTCGTGTGGATGGGAAACGAGGACCTGGAACTCGTTCGCGGCCCGGGCGAGGTGCGACGACGCTACCTCGATTTCCTCGGCAGCCAGCTCGACCCGAATTACCGCCGGGCATGGTCGCGCTACAAGCGGGCGTTGAAATCGAAAAGCCTGCTCCTCAAGGAATCCCGACCGCGCGACGCCGAGATCGCCTCGTATGAGGAGATCCTGATCGAGCACGGCACCGAGCTAATGGAAAGCCGGGCAAAGCTCATCGCCGCCCTCGAACCTCTCGCCGCTGAGGCCCAACGGTCGGTCAGTGGCAAGGACGAGCCTCTCACCCTCACCTACCTCCCCGGCAGTGGCCCCTGCCTGCGCACCTCCCTGCTCCAGGCACGCGAGCGCGAGCAGCGGATGCGCCAGTGCGTGGTCGGCCCGCATCGCGACGACCTTTCGCTGCGCCTCCACGGCATGGCCGCCTCGGATTTCGCCAGCGAGGGTCAGCAACGTACCCTCGCCCTCGCCCTCAAGCTCGCTCAGGGCAAGCTGTTAGAGCAACTCGGCGGCAAGCTTCCGATCTATCTCATGGACGACATTTTCGGCGAACTCGATCCCGCCCGCCGCAACGCGCTGATGTCCCACCTTCCGGAAAAGGCACAAAAGTGGATCACCACCACCACCCTCGACTGGCTCCACGAAAACCCGGAGCTCGGCGGACTGGCAAGATTCAGCGTCAAAGAAGGCAGCGTAAGCTGAACCTCAGAGACCGGACTTCTGAACCACAGCCCGTAGCTGGATCTGAAACTCGGCGATGTCCTCCGGAGTCGGTCGATAACCCGGCGTATCGGGATCGAGGCCTGGTCGGCCGGTTTGATCGAGCATCCACACACCGGTCTGGCCATCACTGAAGGTGACGCGACCACTGATCAGGGCACCTGGCAGAGCGAGATGATCCATTTCCACCACCACCTTGCCCGTGGGCACCGGGGCGGCGACCGGCTCCTCGATCTTCTTCTCTGGCTCCTTCGCTTCCTCGAGAAGTTCCAGCTTGAGATCGAGCACGATGAACCGGGTATCCATGTAGGTGACCGTGAGGTCGAAATCCTCCTTCAAGCGGCGCTGGAGGTCCGACATGGTCGCCCCTTCGGCGGCCCAGCGGACCAGGGCATCCTTTTGCTCGCCTGTAAGTTTGCTGCTGCTGAACATGGAGGGGTTGTGGTCCGGGTTGATTCCTTTTCCAAGCCTCAAGAACAGGGGATTTCACGAATCCTCTCCCGGACATCAAAAGGGGCCCATGCCGACGCATGAGCCCCTTGCGATTTGAAATGCAATGAAGGAAGGAAAACTCAGTTTCCGCCGCGACGACCGCCACCGCCGAATCCTCCGCGACCACCGAATCCACCACGTCCGCCACCTTCCTGGAGGCGCTGCTTGGCTTCGTCACTGATGGTGGTGGAGGCCTGGATGTAGGCCTTGGCGGCTTCCGGATCGGTCTGCATCCACTGCATGGCGGCCACGCCAACGGCACGCTGGCGATCGCCTTCGTCGGTGATGGTTTCGGCCAAGGTGATCACGGACTTGGGATCGGACGAGCGGTTGCTCCAGACGTAGGCCTGGGTGGCCTGGTCGCGCGCTTCACCGGCCGGTTGGGAAGTGAGGTAGGAAAGCGCACCGGCGTCATCCTGGCGGGCCCAGTTGCCCATCAGTTCGCGCATGGCGCGTCCGGAAGCTTCCGCATTCTGAGTCGCGAGCCAGGCCGCGGCCTTGGCGGGATTTTCACGTGACCAAGCATCGACCACTTCGCCGATCGCACGATTCTTGGAGTCGCCATCGGTCATCGCGGCAATCTTGGTCGAAGCGGTCTGCGGGTCCTGGGCGGCCAGGCTGCGGATCGCGGAGGCCATGGCGGCATCCTGCTGGTCGGCCGGGAGAGTCTTGATCCAGGCCTCAGCCTCGGTGAAATTCTTGGCTCCCCACTGCGAGGCGATCGACTCGTAGGCGTTGGTCTTGGCGTCCCCTTCCATGGTGGTGGCCAACTGGACCGCCTTCTGGGGATTGGTCATCGCGAGCTCGCGGACGACGGAATTCATGGCCTGGTCCTTGTCATTTCCCTTGAGCGTCTGTGCCCAGGCGAGCGCGGCTTCCGGATTGGACTTCGCCCACTCCGCTGCGATCAGGGAGGCTCCGCCACCGCCGCCGTTGCGACCGCCGCCCATCGGGCCCATGCCCATCATCGCGAATTCACGCGGATGCTCGGCGAAATACTTGGCGGCGTTTTCGGGGTCGGTGCTGGCCCAGCCTTGGAGGATGGTCGGCTTGGCGAACATGCCGGCCATGCCCATCTTGTCGGAGTAGGCCATCGCAGCGAGAGGATCCGTCTCCGCCCAGCGGCCGAAGAGGAGGATGGAGGCCATGATGCGCTCGTTGATCGGCAGATTTTCGAGCTTGGCGGCTTCCGCCTCCAGTTGGGTGGGGTCGAGGTTCTGATAGAAATCGAGCAGCGCCTGAATGCGACCGAGCTGGCCGGGCTTGGTGCGGATGTCTTCGATCGACTTGGCACGGTTGCCACCGCGACTGCTTTCGCCGCCGGAGTTGCCTGCGGAGGCCCGATTGGAACGCGAAGTGGACGACGCAGTTTCAGAAGGCGTTGCCGAGGCGGGTGCGCCGTTCTTACCGGCAACGAAACCACCCGCGCCTCCGATGAGGAGGGCGGCTGCAGGGAGGATCCAGGGATTTTTCATGATGGGAGGCTGACAGACATGGAAACCCGCCGCCGCCTGAATGTTTCTGTCAATTTTCTATTTGGGCCGAACTTTCCACTCCGGGTCCGGCATTTTCCGATCGCCGACCCGTTCGACACTGGCAAAAAACGCCCCGAGAATCTTGCCCTCGCCGGTCTGCCCCTCGGTCCAGGCTTCCAGCTCAATCGGGCCCTCATTGAGATCCACGCCGAGGGAAACCGAGGTGGCCCCCTTGAGCAGCGGGGTCTTGATCTCGAACTTTCCGGCACGGACGTGGATGACTCCCGCTTGAAACTGACCAAGTCGGGTGCGCTCCTCCTCGCTGGCCTCAGCTGGAATCTTGCGCAGTGTGACGCGGTAGTGGCCGCTTTGGTTGGCGTGGAGTTTCCAGTGGCCGGAGATGCTGGGGAGGGACTTCGACTTTTCCGGATCGGCGAGGGTTTCCAGCAGCTTGGAAAGCGCGGCCTGATTCGGGTAGGTCTCCTGACCTTTGGCGTCCGTGGATTCACGGCTGGGCCACCAATCGCCCCAAGTGAGAGGAACGACTTTCTGACGATCATCGCCAACGATCATACGCGCGGGATCGACAAGAGCCGGTCGGATCGATTGCCACCATGATCCATGCCGGGACAGCAGATCCGAAACAATCCGTTCGTGGCCCTCGAACTCCCCGCGTTGCTTGGTCTGGAGATTGATCAACTCCAAGCCATCGAGCCTCCATTGCGGCGAGAGCACCGCGAAATCCTTAGCCTTGTAACGGTCCGGCGACTCGGAACGGGGAAAGCCCCCCCACTGGATGAACGTGCGCTCCGGCAACGGCGAGGAATCACCCAACAACCATTTGGAAAGATCGATTCCATCACCCTTCCAATCCCGAAACATCGGCACTCGGCAGAGGCTGGCGAGCGTCGGGAAAAGATCACAGGCAGCCGTTTGACCCTCAATTGACTTCCCTGCCGGGATGCGTCCCGGCCAGCGGATGAAGACTTCGTGACGCGCGATCAGATCCGAATGGACGTCGGGATGGGCTTCCACCATCAGCATGGTGACCGTGCCTGACTCAAGATTGAGACGCTTCAGTTCCGGAAGAACCCGGCCGACAGCCCCAGCAGCGGATCGAGGAAGATCGAGTTGCAGATAGAACGGCTCGGGGGCCCCGACTCTCGTGGTCAGCCACTTGACGGACTCCGCCGCCAGCACGTCGGAGAGGTTTCCGTTGAACTGCTTCCAACCCGACCGATCCCGCAACCAAGGATCCTGTTCGCGATTTCCCCATCGGTCCGAGGTCGAACGCCCGGCGCTGACCAGAACCTCCATGAAACAGCGATCCTCGGGACGGAATGGCAGACTGTCTCCGAGCACCCATTCTCCGAGAAAGGCGGTGTGGTATCCCGCCGACTTGAAGGCCTCCGACAGCAAGGGGACCTCAGGCCGAATGAACTCCCGACCGCCGGTGGCACGAAATCGATCACAGCCGGAAAGCTGGGAGGCACTCTCATCGGCCCAGTTGCCCAAAACCTGGCAGCCTTCGAGACTCGCGGCCTGTGGTGTGAAGTCTTGAAAGACCGCGCTTTCCAGAGTCCTCGTGTGGACCCGAATGATCAGCAGGTTCGGCCGCTTTTCCTCCGCCGAGGCGGAACCCACCAGAAAGGCGATTGCGATTGCGGCCAAGCGGCGAGCGGAGAACATGAGCGGCATCTGATCCCCTCATGAACGCCGACCGCAAGCCCTTCCGTGTGCTCTTTGTGTGCATGGGCAACATTTGTCGATCCCCCGCCGCCGAGATCGTGTTCCGGAAACAGGTGGACGAGGCCGGTCGGTCTGCGGATTTCCTCATCGACTCCGCCGGCACCATCGGCATGCATGCGGGCAAGGGACCGGACGCCCGGATGGCGGCGACGCTTGCCTCACGAGGCTACCGGATCGAGGGGAAATCGAGGCAGATCCGGGAAAAGGATCTCGAGGACTTCGATCTGATCCTGGTCATGGACCGGGACAATCTGGCCGATGTCCGGCGGCTCGACCGACAGAACCGGCATCGCGACAAGATCCGTCTGTTCACCGATTATTGCACCCGGCACGAGACCGATGAGGTGCCGGATCCCTACTACGGCGGCCAGGCGGGATTCGAAAAGGTCGCGGATCTGGTTGAAGACGCGTCGGCCGGCCTGTTAGAATCACTGCCATCGTGATCGCTGTGTTCTCCCGGCTCCACCTGTTCGCTTTTCCGATCCTGCTTTTCACCCTGGCCTCCTGCGCACCGAGCCTCACCAAGCGCGATCAGGCGATCACCACCGCATGGCGTTACTCAGTCCTCGAGTGGACTCCGAGCGAGGCTCAGATGTTTCATGGTCGCGACCGCCGGGGCATCCAGGTCCACACGCCGGACAGCAGCCTGAACCAGAGGGGCTTTGCCAACGGCTGGTGGAAACCCGGACAACCCGCGAAGGGGATGCCCTACAAGTGGGGCGGCTTCGATACCCCGGAGTCCTTCCAGAAGGCCCTGGCCCAGGGAGCCTATGCCGGTGACATCGGATCGGACGAAAAGCAGCGCCTGGGAGACGATGGGGTCAGTTCAGAGGCCTGCGGAATTGACTGCTCAGGATTCATCTCACGCTGCTGGAATCTCCCCCGCCCCTATTCCACCAAGCAACTGCCGTCCATCTGCCGCAGGCTTTCCTCCTGGGATGCACTCAAGCCTGGAGACATCCTGCTCAACCATCGGCATGTCCTGCTTTTCAAGGGCTGGAAGGTCCAGGGGAAGGAAATCTACGCCTACGAGGCCGGTCCGTTTCCAGTCTGGCGGGTGAACGCCGCCGCCCTGGATTGGGCGAAGCTTGAGCGCAATGGCTATCGGCCCTGGTCCTACCGTGGAATGCTCGATTGATCAGCCGCCATTGGAAGCGGCGAGGCGCCTAACCCTTAACAGGAAAGTGGGAAACCACTGAAGTCACGAAAAGCACGAATGCAGAAGCAACTTTCCCAATCTTCGCACTCACCTTATCGATGAGTCTGAAGCGTTTCGCAACTGACTGATTTTCGTGGTTTTTCGTAGTGTCTATTTGAGGATTCAAGATCACGCAAGGACGCCGATTCCGAGGAGGAAATGCAAGAGATCATGGGTGAACGCCCGCTCCTGCCGATGCGGCTGGAATTGCCTCGAAGCCTTGACATTGAGAGGCCTGAACGGATTTTCAATCGGCATGAGTTTTACCGCTTGGGCCTTGCCGTGGATCATCGCCCTTTCGGTTGCCTACGCGCTTTACCGCGTCCTGTTCAAGGATCGGCATGACTTGTGGGACTGCCTCTCGTCCTTGCTTCGATCCTTGTTCCGAAGTCTGTTTTTCAATCATTCCAGCCGGGCCGAACTGAGGGACCACGCGGAGCAGCTGAAGCTGCTGATCCTGGTCGGGGTGAGCGCGATGGCCGGACTGATCGCCCGGGCCATCGTGATCGGGCTCACCTCAGGCAGCCCCTGAATGAAATCGATGATCGAAAGCCCACTGCCTCAACGAACCACTTCGACTTGCCGGGAGACTTTCGCGAAACAAGCCTTAGAGCCCTTCCATGGAAAGGCAGACCCAAGGCTCCGGGGTTTGTCCGCTCAACAATTTCCAAGGATCCACCCATTCCTATGCCGCCTTTCGCAGCAGGGCCACGAGGACGCCTTGGATGATCAACTCCCGTGCGGGCACGAGATCGGGAAACTCGATGTTCTCGGCTCGAAGGAAAGGCTTTCCCTTTTCCACCACGTAGCGCTTGAGAGTGGTTTCGCCGTCAATCAGGGCAGCCACAATGTCGCCGTTGCGTGGCTCCCTGAATTCCAGGATCACGGTGTCGCCGTTGCAGATATGGGCATCGATCATCGAATGCCCGCGGACTTTGAGTGCGAACGTCCGGGCATTGCGCGGAATGCCGAGGGAGGCGATGTCGATGGAAACGCAGCCCTCGCGTTCGGTTTCCGTATCCTGCGCCATGCCGGCGGCGATGTTGCCGTAGATCGGAATGTCCACGATTTGCTCACGATCCAGTTCTTCGGGGAAAATCACTGCCCGGGCCTTCCCGGCGAGGCGCTGGATGACCCCCTTCCGCTCAAGAGCCCGCAAGTGGCTCATCGCGGCGGTCTGGCTGGCGAATCCGAAGTAGTGCTGGATCTCGCGGGTGGAAGGCATCAGGCCGGTGGTCCGCTGCTTGTCCTTCAGATAATCCACAATTTCCTGTTGGCGTGAGGTGAGTCCTTGTGACATGGCGTTGTGAACAGTGTTCGAGGGAACAAACCATGACGAAATTGATCAGGCAAGCGGAAAGATCAGGTTGATTGCAACTTGAAGCCGCAGCCTGAATCAGGCACACCCTCCCCATGCCGCGCCCGCCCTTGACCCGCCTTGCCGCGCTTTTCGTCTCCGTCGCGATGGTCAGTGCCTGCGGCGGAAGCCCTCCTCCGCGCCCCACTTCCCCGAACCCGTCACAAATCCGTCCCTCGTCCGGCGCGGTGCCGAGTCAGGCTCCGCCAGCGGTTGCCGCGCAGAGTGCCATCGTGGTGGACCCCGATACCGGTCGCGTGCTTTACGCCAAGAACGCCGACGTTCCCCGCGCCGTGGCCAGCACCCAGAAGATCATCACCGCGCTGTGCGTGCTCGATGCCGGGGACATCGACAAGACCGTGGTTGTCGAGCCATCCGACACCGCCTGTGAGCCTACCAAGCTGGATCTGAAGCCGGGCGAGACCTACACCCGCCGCGAGTTGCTGAAGGCCCTGATGGTGAAAAGCGCCAACGATGTCGCCCGCGCGCTGGCTCGTGATGTGGGGGGCAGCCAGGAGGAGTTCTCGGCCATCATGAACCGGAAAGCAGCATCACTTGGCATGCGCAACTCCCGTTTCCTCAATCCAAACGGCCTCACCCTCCCCGGCCAGCAGTCCACCGCCCGCGACATGGCGATCGCCGCACGGGCCGCGTATCGGAGCCCCTTGCTGCGCTCGATCGTCGCCACGAAGTCGATGACTTTCCGCTATCCCGACGGACGGGTGAAACTGCTGGAAAACACCAACCGGATCCTCAAGGCCGTGCCCTACTGCAACGGCATGAAAACCGGCACCACCGATCTGGCCGGACGCTGCCTCGTCTGCACCGGCTCGCTCAATGGTCGTTCCGCGATCATCGTGATCCTGAAGTCGAACACGCCGAACGTCTGGAAGGACGGGGAAAAACTTCTGCGCTGGGCTCTCGAAAGCCCGACCGCAGGTTGAGCCACCGCCATGGCCCGCACGCCGGAATCCGAGCTGCAGCAGATCGCTTCGGATGGACTGCTGCGTCGCTTGCGCGCCCTCGACTCCGGAACCGGGCCGGTGGTGATGCGCGACGGGCGCAGGCTGCAGAACTTCGCCTCGAACGACTACCTCGGCCTGGCTTCACATCCGGCCCTGAGCGCCGCCTTCATTGAGGGCGTCGAACGCTTCGGGGCCGGAGCCGCCTCGGCGCGATTGGTCTGTGGCACGTTGCCGCCGCATCAGGTTCTTGAGGAAGCCCTCGGCGAGGCGAAAGGCACCGGAGCCTCGCTGGTCTTCGGATCGGGCTTCGCCACCGCGTTGGGCTGCCTGCCAGCGATCGTGGGTCGGGGCGACACCATCATTCTGGACAAGCTGGCCCATGCCTCGCTCATCGACGGGGCCCGGCTGTCGGGAGCCACTCTGCGGGTCTTTCCCCACAACGATTTCGCCAAGCTGGACCGACTACTCACAAGCCTGCGCGCCAAGGACGCCACCGGCAGGATGCTGGTGGTGACCGAGTCGGTGTTCAGCATGGACGGCGATCTTTGCCCGCTGGAGGAAATCGTGCCGGTGGTGGAGCGTCATGGGGCCTTGTTGTGGCTGGACGAAGCGCACGCCTTCGGTCTGTTCGGAGAAAGCGGCATGGGCCTGGCCGCCGGATTGGGGCTTCAGGGCCGGGTCACTTTTCAAATGGGCACCTTCAGCAAAGCTGCGGGCTTGTCCGGCGGTTATGTGGCGGCCTCCAGGGAGTGGATCGACCTGCTGGTGAACCGCGCCCGGGCCTTCATCTACTCGACCGCGCCTCCCCCTGCCTTGGCGCATGCCTGCCTCGCTTCCCTGCAACTCATCCGCTCGGCAGAGGGCGATGCGCTCCGACAAAAGCTGCAAGCTCATCTAACAACATTCGACCCATCTTCGCCGTCGATGCCGCGTTCAGCGATCGTGCCCGTCATTCTTGGGGAAAACGAACGGGCCCTTGCGGCCTCCGCCCGTCTGGAGGAACTCGGTTTCCTGGTGCCCGCGATCCGCTATCCGACCGTTCCAAGGGGCTCCGCGCGGCTCCGGATCAGTCATTCCGCCGCGCATGACACGGCGACCGTCCGGGCGCTTGCCGAGGCCCTCAGTAGTATGGCTTCAGCATGAGATAACAAATCGGGCCGGTGATGGCGACATAGAGCCAGATCGGAAAGACCCATTTCGAGAGCCGCCGGTGAGCAGCGAAGCGATTCGTGAAGGCGGCGATATAAG
The DNA here is from genome assembly GCA_027485995.1 of Verrucomicrobiaceae bacterium. GTDB lineage: Bacteria > Verrucomicrobiota > Verrucomicrobiia > Verrucomicrobiales > Akkermansiaceae > Luteolibacter. The sequence continues at coordinate 32,066 of JAIXPW010000060.1, read as the reverse complement.
TGAAGAGGATGCAAGGCAGGCTGAGGCCGGCCAGCGAGATATGGGAAATGAGCAGGAAGAGGTAAACCGAGCGGATCGTTCCGGTGCCGCCGAACTTGGTTTCCACGGTGGTGAAATGGTAGGCGACGTAGCAGAGCAGGAACAGGATCGAGAGGATCATCGCCGCGTTGATGAAGCGCTTGTGCAGGGCGATCTTCCCCTGCTTCACGGCCGCGATCGCCCCGATCAGGGACACGGCAACCAGGGAGTTGAGCACGGCGTGAACCGGCGGCAGGAACTTGAACGACCAGCCTTCCGGCAGGGTGATGTGCATTTCCGGGCGGCGCATCAGGCCGACCAGGACCAGCACCACGGCGGTTAGAGCCCAGGCGACTCGGCCGAGGGTTTTCGAAAGTTCTTCATTCGCGGGCCGGGACAGCCACTGCTTGCGCTCGTCGTTCATCATTTCTTGAGTTCAGTCGATTTGCCGAATTCGGCGCGGAGTCTGGCGTAGAGATCGGTCTTGAGGGTTTCGTAGAGCTCGGGCTGGCGCTTCTCCGCCTCCTCCGAGCGGGCCTCGGCGAGCGGCCACTTGCCGACCACCTGCCAGTTGCGATCCACCATCATGAAAGCAAGGTCGTGTTGGAAGCGGCCGTTGGCATCAATGTCCGACTGGTTGGTGCGCTCGCGGATGCCGAAAAACTTGAGTTCCTTTTCCAGATACTCGTGGGTCGTCTTTTCATCACCGGCATTCACGAACCACCAGTTCTTGGCGTCGGCTCCGAGCGCACCGGCGTACTCCTTGAGCCGCTCGACGCTGTCCTGGGTGGGATCGACCGAGATGCAGACGATCTGGAAATCCGGGTTGGCCTTGAACTCATCGTAGATCGCGCGGAGTTCGGCTCCATTGCGTTGGGCGCAGTGCGGGCAGATGGCGAAGAATTCAGCGACGATCCAGACCTTGCCCTTCAGATCGGACAGCTTCACCTGCTCGCCCGCCTGGTTCACGCCGGTTAGATCGCGCTGGATCGGGAACCACTCCTGCTCCTTCTGCCGCCCCGCGTTTTCAACGAGCTGTGGATCGACCTTTCTGAAACCGGATCGCACATACATGGCCGCACCGATGATCGCCGCCGACATTACGACGACGCCAAGATAAAGCAGGATGATCTTCGATTTCGGGTTCATGAGTTTTCGTGGGGTTCGGCGAGGAGTGCGTCCATGGTGCGGATGAGAACCTCCTCCATGAGTTCGGCGTTGGTCTTGTCGGAACCGCTGCTCAGACCCTTCGCATCATAGGATGCGGCGGCATCGAAATCGAACTCCACCACCGCGCGGCCATTCTTTCCCTGTCGCAGGTGGCGGTTGCGATCCACGACCATGATCTTCGGATTGTAGGACCATTTCCCGGCATCGAAGCTCGGCATGACGCCGAGCTTGAACTTGTCCTTGAGATACTTGCGGATGAGATCCTTCTGGGTGAAGTCCGCACCGGCTCCGGCGAACCACCAGGTGGGGAGTTCGGCGCCGATTTCGGATGCCGCTTTGGCCAGTACGGCGGGGGTCTCGTTTTCCGGATCGACGGTGATGCAGACGAAGCGGACTTCCGGGTTTCCCGCATACTTCTTCTGCATCCGCTGCATGACCTCGCGGCTGCGTTTCCAGGAATCCGGTTGATTCACGGACACCGCGCAGGCGAGCCAGACGCAGTTGTCGAGTTCCAGCAGTCCGGCGGCGCTGCCATCCTGGCGGACGACGGCGAGGTTCTCATTGAGGCGACCATAGATTGGCGGTCGGGGATCGTAGGCCTGCTTTTTCGCCACCTTCGAGTAGGCATAAAGGATTCCGACGCCACCGACGATCATGATGGCAACGAGAATGAGAGCGGTCCGGCGCAGTTTGCGCGGATCACGGATCGCAGGTTCGAGCGTTTTCGGGTCCAAGGCCATCGGGCGGCGGACCGTAGCCTAGACCCACGCGATGGCAAGTAAACCGAGTGAAATTGGCAGATACAGCAGGGTGAAGAAGAACAGGCGGCGGGCGTTGGTCCGTTCGCCGAGCTTCTGGAAACGGAAGGCCAGCGCAGCCATCACCAGTGCGAGCACGGTTCCGCCGATGCCCCAGGACCAGCCCGCGAAGCCCATGATCGAGGGCATGAGCGACACGGCGGCGAGGACCAGCGAGAAAATCAGGGCGAGCAGCCCGCTTTTCCGGCCGGAGACGTCGCCGTTCGACCACATCTTGTAGTCGGCCTTTTCATACTCCTCGCGGCAGATCCAGCTGATCGCGACGAAATGCGGGAGCTGCCAGAGGAACAGCAGGGCGAAGAGGAACAGCGCCTCCCAGCCGAGCTTGCCGCCCGCGCCGACCCAGCCGATGACCGGTGGGATGGCACCGGGAATGGCCCCGACGAGGGTGTTGGTGGTGCTGAAGCGCTTCAGCGGCGTGTAAACGAAGACATAGATCGCGACGGTGGCGGCGGTGAGGTAGGCCGCCATTTCATTGACCCGGACGGCGAGGTGGATGATGCCGAGGGCGGAAAGCACCCAGCCGACCCCGAAGGCGAAAGGCGGAGCCATGCGGCGGGAAGGCAGCGGACGATTCTTGGTGCGGCTCATCCGGGCATCGAGGTCGATTTCGATGAGCTGGTTGAAAGCGGCGGAGCCGAAGGCCGCGGCCATGGTGCCGACGAGGGTGTCGATCAGCCGGACCCAGTCGAAGACCTGTCCGCGCGAGGCCAGCAGGAAGCCGAAGAAGGCAGTGATCAGGACGAAGAAGTTCAGCCGCACCTTCATCAGCACGGCAAGATCCTGCCGCAGCCCGGGGATCGGGACGAGGGGTTCGGCGGCGGAGTCTGAGGATTCTTCGGGCAAGGTCGTTTCGTTTTGCTGGAACTGAAAACTTGAAACTGAACACTGAAAACCTCTTCAAACAAGCCCAACTGCTTTTCGAACGCGGGTCAGGACTTTCGAGGCCTCTTCCCTCGCCCGTTCGGCGCCGCGTTTCAGCACGGCATCGACGTAGCCGGGATCGGCGGTGATTTCCTCGCGGCGGGCGCGCATCGGGGCGAAATAGTTCCAGTAGGCCTCGGCGAGGTCCTTCTTGAAATGGCCGTAGCCGAAGCCGCCGCTGAGGTGTTGATCGACGAGGAGCTGATAGGCCTCGGGCGTGGCGAAGAGCTTGTAGAGGCCGAGGATGGTGGAGTTCTCGATCGGCTTCGGATCCTCCAGCGGCGTGGAGTCGGTGACGATCTCCTTCATGATGAGCTTCTTCAGCGCCTTTTCCTCGCCGAAGATCGGCAGGGTGTTGTGGTAGCTCTTGCTCATCTTCTGGCCATCGGTGCCGGGCACGACGGCGGTATCCTCGCGGATGATCGCATCGGGCAGGGTCGCGGTGCCTTCGCCGTAGGCTTCGTTGAGCTTCACGGCGAGATCGCGGGTGACCTCGAGGTGCTGCTTCTGGTCCTTTCCGACCGGGACCAGATTCGAGTCGTAAAGCAGGATGTCCGCCGCCATCAGCGCCGGGTAGGCGAAGAGCGCGTGGTTCGGGGAAATACCCTTCGCGACCTTGTCCTTGTAGGAGTGGCACTTTTCCAGGAGGCCCATCGGGCAGAGCGTGGAAAGGATCCAGGCGAGCTCGTTGACCTCCGGCACGGCACTTTGGCGGAAGAAGACCGCTTTCTCCGGATCCAGCCCGCAGGCGAGGAAATCGATCGCCAGCTCGCGGACATTTTCGCGAAGCGCCACGGGGTCCTGCGACGAGGTCATCGCATGGTAGTCGGCGATGAAGTAGAAGGCCTCGCCCTGCTCTTGAAGTCGCACGGCCGGCTCCATCGCGCCGAAGTAGTTGCCGACGTGGAGTTTGCCGCTCGGTTGGAGGCCGGTCAGGATTCGCATGCGGCGGACCATGCCGCCCCCGCCCGGTCCGGGTCAAGCCGTGGTGGTTCGAGGGACGAAGCAAGTTGGTTTCCCCTGCCGCATTCCGCAGTGACAAGCCTCCCCTCTTGCGTGTAGAGGGTAACGCTCCAGCAACTCTCGACAGGCGTTTGAATGGAGTCCCACGACCAATGCGAACCACCCTCCAGCCCCTGTTCTGCGCCTTGATGCTGGTGCTTGGATGGATGTTACCATCGTCGGCCCTATCCCAGAGCGCCGACATGGAGCTCGTGAAATCCCGGATCCGGCAGAGCCTTTCAAGCGGGCTGTCCAGCGTCGCGACGATCCAGGGTTATCAATCGACCCTCCAGACCAACGGTACGTGGACCGACATCGACTACACCAGCACCGCCCAAACCAACTGGCCGCCGCGGCTCCACCTGGAACGGATCCGGGCGATGTCGAAAACCTACGTTTGGGGCTCATTGCAAGGCGACACGAGCCTGCGCGACGCCATCCTCAAGGCCTACGACGCCTGGATCACCAAGGATCCCCAGAGCACGAACTGGTGGTATCAAAGCATCAGCACGCCCCAGGTCCTCGGCGAGATCCTGCTGATCCTCGGCAATGAGGTTTCCACCACCCGACTGAACTCGGGACTCACGCTCGTGGCCCGTTCCTACGTCGCCCGCGCCACGAACTCCGGCACCAACACCGGCGCGAATCGCGTGGACCGCGCCTACGCCAGCATGATGCGCGGGCTGCTGGCCAACGACAGCGCCCTGACCTCCGAGTCCTTCCTCGCGATGGGCGACACGATCCTGCTCAACAGCGCCAACGCCTTCGCGGAAGGCATCCAGGCGGACGGATCATTTCAACAGCACGGAGCTCAACTCTACGTCGGCGGCTACGGCTACGGCTACCTTTCCGGTCTCTTGAAATACTCCGGCTGGGGAGCGGGCACGGCCTATGGATTCAGCCCGCTTCAGAAGCGCGTGCTGCTCGATCACCTGCTCGATGGCCCGCAGTGGTTCATCCGGGGCAACACCATGGAATACACCTCCACCGGTCGCGGGCTCAGCCGGGCAGGCAGCACCTCATCCGCCCTCGGCTTTGGCACGCTAGTCAATGACGCGCTCGCCACCAGCGGCGGCTACCGAAGTGCCGAACTCACGGCCTTCCAGCAACGGATGGCCGCCACCTCCTCAGCCGGTGCCGCAGTCCCCTCCTCCGCCCTGGTCGGCAACCGCAACTTCTGGCGTGCGGATGCGATGGTGCATCATCGCCCGGGTTTCTCCATCTCGGTCAAGACCTCCTCAACCCGCACCCTGCAGCCGGAATCCGGAAATGGCGAGGGCTTGAAAAACCTCCACCTCGGCGACGGCGTCACGCTCATCCAGCGGACCGGAAACGAATACGACGACCTCATGCCGGTCTGGGACTGGCGAAGGCTGCCGGGAACCACCGTCGAGCAGGACACCTACTCGCTGAAGCCGTCGACCGATTGGGGCGTCGCTGGGACCAGCACCCACGCGGGAGGCGCATCCGATGGACAGGATGGACTGGCCGTTTTCAACTACAGCCGTCTCGGAGTCGCGGCGAAGAAGTCCTGGTTCTTCTTTGGCGATGTGATGGTCGCCCTCGGCTCCGCCATCAATGCTCCGGCCGCGACCAATCCGGTGCTCACCACGCTCAACCAGTCACTGCTTTCCGGAGCCATCACCTGCGGGACCAACAGCGGTGCATTCACCGTCACCAGTCCTGTCACGCCCTCGGGCCTGAAATGGGTTCATCACGACAAGACCGGCTACTTTTTCCCGGGCTCCACGTCAGTCGCCACAGTCTCCGGAGCCACCCAAAGCGGCACCTGGCTCTCGATCAACACCTCCCAAAGCTCCGCCACCGTCAGCAAGAACGTCTTCTCGCTGCACCTCAACCATGGAACCGCCGTCAGCAACGGATCCTATTCCTACCTCGTCGCACCCGGAGTGGAATCGACCGCCATGGACAGCTTCCCGGTGTCGAATTTCCAGATCCTCCGCAACGACGCCACCGTCCAGGCGGTCAAGGATGCCGCCGCCAACAAGACCGAGGCCTCCTTCTGGGCCGCCGGGACGGTCGATGGCATCACCTCCGACAACAAGGCCGCCGTCATCCTGAAAAAGGACGACAAGTTCCTCGATCTCTCAGTGTCCGACCCCACCCAGACCAACGCCACCTCGATCCTGATCGAACTGGCCTCGCCTGTCGCTGGCGTGATCCGGGCCGACACCGGCATGAGTGTTGAGCAGACCTCCCCGACGCTCCGGGTCAGGGTCTCCACCGCCAAGTCCTACGGCAGGACCTTCAAGGCCCGTTTTTTCCTCCGTGCGCATGCGTTCCGGTCGCTGCCGATCGCCCCCAGCGCCGATGCCTTCGTCTTCGATGGCGCGGCCACCACCAACTACGGCACCAACACCGCCCTGGCGTGCAAACTCATCACCACCAGCAGCAGCTACACGCGCGAAAGCTACCTCGCGTTTCCCCTGCCAGCCGGAATCCCCAACCCGATCGCCGCCGAACTCCGACTGACTCCTACCTCGGTGCAAACCGCCGGCATCCATGCCGTTCAGGCTGTCCCGGATGGCAGTTGGTCGGAAGGTGCGATCACCTGGAACAACCGCCCCGCGCCCTTGAACGCCGCCGCCGCCACCTGGCTGCCTGCCCTTTCCTCCCGCACCAGTTGCAACGTTCTTCCCGCCCTGTCCGGAGCCTCCACGGGCAGCCTCAATCTCTACGTCACCACCCAGGCCCCAACCTCCGATGGATACGTCGGCTACGCCTCGCGCGAACATCCCGATTCCAGCCTGCGCCCCAGCTTGGAACTCGTCCTCCCGTGCACGGAAATGGAAATCTGGAAGATCGAGCAGCTCGGTTCACAGGCAACGGATCCTGGCACCTCGGGCGATTCCGCCGATCCGGATCACGACGGAGAAAGCAACCTGATCGAGTTCGCCACCGCTCAACTGCCCCTCGGTCGGACCCGCGCCACCACCCTGATCTCCTCCCCCATCGGCGACTCCCTGACCTTCACCTACCCACGCAGCAAGGCCGCGCTCTCGGATGGCCTTCAGTTTCTCGTGGAATGGAGCGATACCCTTCGACCGGAAAGCTGGAGCCAGACCGGCATCACGGAACAGGTGATCCAAGATGACGGCACACGGCAGATCGTGGCTGCGAGACTTCCGGTGGGTTCGGCGAAGAAGCGATTCGTCCGACTTCGGGTCACTCAGCCTTGAAGCTGCTGAGAATTTTGATTTCAAATGATTGATTGTTAACAAATATAAAATTTCTCTTGCTGGCGGCGGAAATTTTTGAAATACCGTCGCCATATGAAGGCGACCACGTTGTATGCCACCCTCTGCCTGGTGCTTGGTTCACCCGCAGCATTCTCGAAAACTGAATTCCAGGAGCGCTGCGAGCAATGCGCCCAGCGGGATCGGAAGATTTCGGAACTCCAGTCCGAAAACAATCGTTTGAAAGGAGTGAAGGAAACACCGGAATTTGAAGCAGAGGCTTCCAGCCATGCAAAGGCGACGACCGCCACCTATCAGGTCCGCCCTGGTGACTCCTTGGAACGGATCGCGCGTCAGACCGGTTGCAGTTCACTCGCACTCGGCAAGGCCAATGGCCTGAAGAGCTCCACCATCATCCATCCCGGTCAGATCCTCAAGGTTCCAAGCGGCAGCGTCGCTCCGGTTCCCGCCGAGAAGATTACTTCCTCGGCCAACACTTACGCAGTCAGGGATGGCGACACCTTCACCTCGATTTCCAAAAAAACCGGCGTGAGCATCAGCGCGCTCACTGCGGCCAACCCAAAGGCGAAGCCCACCAGCCTCCGAACCGGTCAGGTGCTCCAACTCCGCAAGCCAGCCGCTCAGGAAGCCCTCGTCAAGTCGGCTCCGCCCAGCCCGGTCCGAACCATTTCCACCCCGAAGGTGAGAACGATCTCGGACCCCGAGCCGCTCGTGACCCAGGATCGTGAGAAGCATGAGCCAGCAAAGCCGACTCCACCTCCCGCTCCGAAGCCAGCCCCTGCGCCTGATGCCGCCAAACCGGCCGTCGCGCCCGCAGCTTCGGAAGCCATGTCCTTGGCCCCGATGGGGAACGCGAAGAAAACCATCGGCACGGTCAAAATTCAGAAGGAGATCACTTTCGACGAGTTCGCCTCAGCCCACGGCACCACCACGGAAAGCCTGAACGAACTCAACGGCCTCTCTCTCAGCAAAGGAACGGTCTTGGCCAAGGATTCGGAATTGTTAGTTCCTGCCCAGCCTTAAGCAGCCGAATCTTCGGCCAATGACTAAGAAAGTCCGTCCGGGGTCGCTCCCCGGGCGGACTTTGTGTGTTCCGTCATTCAATCCTCCAGATTACCTGCAAGCCAAGATTCTCAGCCGCCGGAGCAGTGAATCCGAGAATCCGATAGCCATCGTTTTTCTTTTCCTGCTCGGTCTTGGGCTTCAGTGAATACTCCTTCCATGCCCCCCCGGATCGATCCACCCGGGTCAGCACGAGCTTCCGCCCTCCCTCCTCCAGGATCAGTCGCGATCCATCGATCATCGGCTTCGCCTTCGTGACCACCGCCCAGCGCACCTCACCCGTCGGCTTGGTGAGGGAGTCGAACAGCGAAACCGCTCCGGACTTCGGATCCATGACCACGCGTCGAAGCACCTTCTCCGCCTGCCCATCGTAGGCCGCCGTGAGATCGATCCGGGTTTCGCGGTTCGGACCGACGGTTTTCCAGGGCTCGACCGGACAACCGATCTTCGGGGTAGCCTGATTTTTTCCGTTCACCACCAGGGTGTTATGGGAGAAATTGTTCAGCCGAAGATAGTCCCAACGCTGTTTCCCGAAGTAGCCCGGCATGTTGTAGTCGTCCGATCCGAGGTCGTGGAACCAGCGGATGCCCGCCGCGTCATACACGAAACTGCCCGCATCGAGGTGCCCATGACTGGCCGCCCCGGTTCCTCCCTTGATGGCAAGCCAGGCGGCGTCGGGCTGGGTCGAGGTCCTCAGCATGGCAAAGGCCTGCTCGCCCTGGAAAGTCGCCGCGAGTTCTTTGTCGACATTTCCCGATGGGGCAGGCGGAAGCCACAGCAGATGAAGGGGAAAAAAGCGGAGTTCGCCCGTGGTGCCGTTGCCAACTCCCCGCTTCAGCCCCCTGGTCAGGGAATCGCGAACCTGCCCCGCCTGGGTGGCGTCATTGAACGTGGAGGCCAGCCACGATTGGGCCGCCGAGGCGAGCTCCAGACCGGCACCACCGTCCGCGTAGTTGAAGGGCAGTCCGGTGGGACCCACGATGTGAAGCATGAAGGAGCCGCTTTTCCCAAGAACCCGAGGAGTTTCAATCGATCGATTCAAACTTTTGCAGGCCGCGATTCCAAGAATGTGGTAATTGGTGCCATAATGCCAGTAGCCCGGTCCTTCGGGATAGGCTCCATCCGGCTCGTAGAACTCGCGACAGTGATTGAGCAGATCGATTCCATGCTGGATGATGCCATCACATAGTTCGGGGTCGCGCTCGCGCACAGCAAGCGCTGCGATGGTCATTCCGGCTCCACAGACCTGCGACCAGTTGTTTCCCGGCCCGGTCCACCAGGAGGCTTTTCCATGAACCTTCAGCACGCTGCGCAGGGCCCGTTCCAACAGCGCGTCCTCGTAGCGCTTGCGTTGCTCCGGACTAAGCGACGGATAGAGCCAGTCGTAGCCGATGGACACAGCTGTGGCCATTTCCGCCGTGTCGAGGAAATGGGAGGGATTCCAGTCTTTCAAGGCGCAGGCCGCATCCAGCTCCTTGATTGCCCGTTCACGGAATCGAACATCCCCACTGGTGCGCCAGGCCCAGGCATTCACCATCACCTGATGGAGGGCGGATCTGGACTCGGAAAGCAGGCGTTTTCCATCGGGGATGAGGTACTCGCATGCCCGCTCCTTCAGGGATTTTTCGGCTCGTTCCAGAATCCGTTTCTGAAGAGCCGCTGCGAGTTGATCGGAGGCGATCCGCTGCTTCACCCCGGCCTCCATCGCAGGGGGAAAAAGAATCCTCGGGTGGTCCTGCGCCGCAGCCACTCCGAGGATCAACCAAACCAGTCCAAGCCATCTCATCCGGGAGGCTACGCCCTGCCCCGGCTCGATCTTGCCGCTCGGTTACTTGGCGTGTGCTTTCACGAAGTCGATGTTCGCCTTGACCTGCGAAACGTTGTCCTTCCACTCGTTCTCGTGCTCGATGGAGATGTGGCCATCGAATTTCTGCTTCTTGAGTTCCTCGAGGCAGGCCGCGACATCGACGACGCCCTTGCCCGCCACCACCACCGGGGCCTCGCCCGTGGTGGCCTTGTCCTTGAGGTGAACGCTGATGATGCGGCCGTTGAGGATGCGCAGACACTCGATCGGCTTCAGGTTCGAGGTGCACCAGTGGCCGAGATCGGCGCAGGCTCCGACGCGACGATCGCGACTCTCGACCACGCCGAGGATGTAGAGTGGATTCCAGACCTTATAGTTGGGCCGCTCCATCGAACCGCCGTGTTCATGAAAGGCGACCTTGATGTCGAACTCCTTGGCCGCCGCCTCCCAGGCCGCGATCTGTTCGGTGGACTCGGTGCAGACCGCGTAGAGCTCCATTTTCTTGGCAAAGCTCATGATCGCGCGGACCTCCTCGGGCGACTTCGCGGCCACCACTCCGTAGTTCACCGGCCTCACGCCCAAGCGCGCGCACTCGGCCTTCAACTCCTTCATCGCGGCTTCGGACATCGTGTGGCCGACCTTTTCCGACGATCCGGGCTTGAGGGTTTGTCCGGGGTAGAACTCGATCACATTGCCACCGGCTTCCTTGGTCTTGGCGATCGCTTCGAACGCGCTGAATTCCTTGAATGTGTAGGCCTGGGCTCCGATGAACCAACCGTTCTGACGAAGATTTTCCGGAATCGGATCCGCGCGAAGGCTGGAAAGCAAGGAGACGGAGAGCGCAAGGGCGGCACAGAGGTGCGGTTTCATGGTAGTTGGGGAAATGAATGGATTGGCGGCGAATGATCTCAGCCGCCAACCTCATGGAAAGACGAAACTCATGAACGAATGGGTGATGCTGCATCTATCGCCGTTGGAAGCCAGCCACGAGCTTCGCCCGTCCAGGTTCCAGAAAATGATTCCACGGCAAGGCATCAGGAATTCCGACAGACCGCCCACCACTGAGCGTATCCGGCAGGTTCTCCCACATGTTTTCCAAAAAAAATTTTATCAGAGCGCTGTTCATCGCCGCCTTGTCAACGCTGCTACCGGCTCCCGGGATGGCGGCCGAACAGGGCAGGAACAAGGTTCCCGATTTCACCAAAGGCGGGACCATCCCTGCTGGAGCCAAGCATGATTGGAATCTGGGAGCCACTGGTGCACGTGGCTGGATTTACTGCGACAAGATGGTGACCAGTGACGCCCGACAGATCGCCATCACCAAGGTCGACAAGGGCTCACCGGCCGATGGCATCCTCAAGGTCGGTGACGTCATCCTCGGCGTCGGTGGCCAGGCGTTTTCATACGATCCGCGCACCGAGTTCGGCAAGGCGCTCACCTCTGCCGAATCCGAGTCCGGTGACGGAAAACTGAAACTCACCCGCTGGCGGGCAGGACGCTCGGAAGACGTCGTGGTCAAACTCACGGTATTGGGAAGCTACAGCACCACCGCTCCCTACGATTGCGGGAAATCGAAGCGGATCCTCGAACTGGGATGCAAGGCGCTCGCGGCACGCGTGGCTGCTCCCAACTACAGCGAGGAGCCCAACCAGGATCCCATCACCCGCTCCCTGAATGCGCTCGCCCTGCTCGCCTGCGGAAATCCCGACTACCTCCCACTGGTGAAAAAGGAGGCGCTTTGGGCGTCTGAATTCTCATCGGACTCCATGCAGACCTGGCACTACGGCTACGTCATGATGCTGCTCTCCGAGTATCTGATGGCCACCGGCGATGAGTCAGTCATGCCGGGGCTGAAACGTCTCGCCTTGGAAGCCGCGAAGGGACAGAGCGCGGTCGGTTCGTGGGGGCACGGTTTTGCGGTGCCGGGCGGACGACTCGGTGGCTACGGAATGATGAATTCCCCGGGGCTGCCGCTGACCATTTCCCTGGTGATGGCCCGCGCCGCCGGAGTGAAGGACCCAGCGGTCGACCGCGCGATCGAACTCAGCGCGCGATTGCTTCGGTTTTACATCGGCAAGGGGGCGATCCCCTATGGCGATCATCATCCATGGATTGAAAGTCACGACGACAACGGCAAGTGCGGAATGGCCGCCGTCCTGTTCAACCTGCTCGATGATCCGAAAGGCGCGGAATTCTTTTCGCGGATGAGCATCGCCTCCCACGGCTCCGAACGGGACTGCGGCCACACCGGCAATTTCTTCAACATTCTATGGTCACTGCCTGGCGTTGCCCTATCCGGCCCGAACGCCACAGGAGCGTGGATGCAGGAGTTCGGCACCTGGTATTTCGACCTCGCCAGACGGTGGGACGGCGCCTTCCCGCACCAGGGACCACCTGAGTTTGAAAACGACAGCTTCGAAGGTTGGGACAGCACCGGCGGCTACCTGCTTGCCTATGCGATGCCGCTCAAGAAGATCTATCTAACAGGAAAGCGCAAGGGTGTCGCCCCACAACTCGATCCCGTTGCCGCACAGTCCCTCATTCAGGACGGACGCGGCTGGAACAACAAGGACAAGGAGAGCATCTATGAAAACGTGAACCCGGACCTGCTCATCGAACGCCTCGGCAGTTGGTCCCCCGTCGTCCGCGAGCGCGCCGCGATGGCGCTGGCCCACCGCAAGGACGCCGCCGTCCCTCCCCTGCTCAAGCTGCTCGACTCGCCAGATCTCGAGTCCCGCTATGGAGCCTGCCAGGCCTTGGCCGCGCTTGGCGAACGGGCAGAGCCTGCCATCGAACCACTTCGCAAAGCCCTCGCATCAAAGGACCTCTGGTTGCGCATCAAGGCGGCCGATGCCCTTGCAAGCATTGGCGCTCCAGCTATGCGGACGGTGCCCGACCTCCTTCAACAACTGGCCAAGGTCGACCCTGAAAACGATCCACGCGGCATGCAACAGCGGTATCTCTGCTTCGCCCTGTTCGATTCCGGGGGCGAACATGGAGACGGAATGCTCAGCCATTCCCTCGAAAATGTGGACCGCGCCGCCCTTTATAAGGCCGTGATCGCAGGTCTCAAGAATCAGGATGGGCGCGCACGAGGAGCCATCGGCTCGGTGTATCGGAACCTGACCTCCGAGGAAATCAAACCCCTGATGCCGGCCATCTATCAGGCGGTCATCGAACCTGCGCCGAGCGGTGAGATGTTCGCCGATACCATCCGCTTGGAAGGGTTGCGGATTCTGGCAAAACACCGGATCAAGGAAGGCATCGCCGCCTGCGTGGCCTACACGCGCAACCAGAACCCATGGGACAGCCAGGAGCGCACGCCGGAGTTGATGAAGATCCTCATCAGCTACGGAGCCAATGCGAAGGCCGTCGTGCCGGAACTGAAACGGATCGCCAACTACTTCGAAAAGGAGGAACCGGATTTCCCTGAGGAATTGATGGCGATGAAAGCGAAGTGCGTCCGCGAGGCGATCCGGGCGATCGAAGCTTCGAAAGACTCTCCTGAACTGACCCCACTTCGATAAGTTTATTCGATCCCAGAGATACGCAATAAGATGATACACTTCGCCAAACTCCTCATCACCGCCATGGTAGCCGCCGCCTGCGCGGACGCCAAGCCGCTCAAGGTCTTCATCCTCGCAGGCCAATCCAACATGGAAGGCCATGCGGAGATTGGCACGTTCGATTACATCGGTGACGATCCAGCAACTGCACCCTTGTTGAAGCAGATGCGTGCTGCCGACGGAAAACCGACTGTGTGCAAGCACACCTACATCAGCTACCTGACAGGCGGAGAGACCAATGGCGAGGGCTTCGGCAAGTTGACCGCCGGTTTCGGAGCCCGCGAAAACCCGACTGAGGATGGAGGCAAGATCGGTCCCGAATTCACCTTTGGGATCACCATGGATTCGGCATTGGACGAGCCGGTTCTCTTGATCAAGACCGCCTGGGGAGGAAAGTCGCTTTACCACGATTTTCGCCCACCGAGCGCCGGGGTCTATCCGCGCACGAAGAAGGACATCAAGGAGGATCGCTACCACGAGGCGCAGTCAGGGAAGTACTATCGCCTGATGATCGAGCATGTGAAGAAGGTGCTGGCGAATCCAAAGCGGGTTTGCCCGGAATACGATGCCGCACAGGGCTTCGAGGTCGCCGGCTTCGTGTGGCTCCAGGGCTGGAACGACATGGTGGACTACGACGTTTACCCCGAGGTCCCTGAGAACAGCAGTGAACCGCGCTTTGCCAAGTACAGCACCTGCCTGACCGCCCTCATCCGCGATGTCCGCAAGGACCTCAAGGTGCCGGATATGCCGTTCGTCATCGGAGTCATGGGCGTCGGCGGAGCGAATGCGGATGCCGACATTGTCGCGTTCCGCAAGGCCATGACGGCACCTTCATTGCTCCCGGAGTTCAAAGGCAATGTCGCCGCCGTCCAGACCTCGCCATTCTGGTCGGCGGAGCTCGGAGCCATCGAGAGCAAACACGACCAGGTCGAACAGATGCGATACTTCCTCGACTCCAAGCATGCGGATCATCCGAATGCGGACGGTCACATGAACGAAAAGCAGAAGGAAGATTACGTGAAATCGTTTGAGGCCAAATTGATATCACCTGCAGAGGTCGCCCTTTGGAAACGTGGCGCCTCGAATGCCGGCTACCACTACCTCGGCTGCGCAAAAACGTTCGCCCTGATGGGCAAGGCTTTCGCCGACGCCACCCTCGACATGATGAAATCCCGGAATCGCCCGTAACTTATGACACCCAGCCCCTTGCTCGCCCTCGCCGCCTCATTGCTGATGGGACTCTCCAGTTTGTACGCAGATGACCAGGCAGACATGGCGGACCTCCGCGCCAAGGCCACGGACGGCGATGCGAAGGCCCAGCTGGACCTCGCTGTTCGCTATCGGGATGGAAACGGCGTCGCCAAGGACACCGCCGAAGCGATGAAATGGGCCCATCTGGCGGCCGATGCCGGAAACGCGGACGCCATGGACTTCGTGGGTTCCGCCTACCTCCGGGGTGCCTTCGTGGAGCGCAACCCGGTGATCGCCATCGGCTACTTCAAGGCTGCTGAAGCAAGATCGCCACAGGCCACCTTCAACCTCGGTCAATGCTACTTCGGCGCCCAGGGCACGGAACAGGACGTGCCCAAAGCGCTTGAGTTCTGGAAGAAAGCCGCCGCAGCAGGACACGGTCGGGCCGCTGCCTGCGCGGCGATGGCTTATCTCTCCGGTGAAGGCATCGCACCCGATCCGATTCAGGCCCGCCGTCTTGCCGAGCGGGCAGTCGAGCTGAATGATCCCTCGGGCCTCGTGCTGTTAGGTGAACTTCAGTTTCAAGCCGGCGAAATGGAGGCGGCCAAGGCTTCCTGGACGACGGCCTCGAAGCTCCGTCCCACCTCCTCCACCGGTCATCCCGCACAACCATCCGCCGATGCCTCCGCCCAGCAGGGCGCGGATCTCCTGAAACTGATCGACTACCGCCAGCGCAAGGGCGAGCCCGGCAAGTTCGCCTTTGTGCAGATGCCGCACATCCATCAGGGCTACAACAACTGCGGCTCCACCGCCTGCGCCACCTTCGCGCGCTCACAGGGAAGCAAGATCGGTGGCTGGGATTTCAAGCGCCTCTGCCCTTCCCCGCTCGGAACCGGAACCGACTGGGGACACCTCCTGAACGCCTCGAAAAAGATCGGTCAAACTTGGAAGCTCGTCACCTACACCCCGGACAACGCGGGCTTCGAGGAAGCCACCAGCATACTGAAACGCGAGCTCGATGCCGGCCGCCCGGTGGTGGTCGATTTCAAATACATCGGCCCCCAGTATCCCGGTGGCAGCGCTGGCCATACCCTCAACGTCTGCGGCTACCTCGCGGAGGAGAATCTCTACATTCTCTGCAATCCCGCCGTCGCCACTCCCGGACTTCAACTCATCACCGCTACCGACCTGAAGGACTTCTGGCGCTCTGACCATTACGGAGCCCTCTCGAAAGGCGTGCTCTCGCGCCCTGCCTTCATCATCGAAAGCTCAGTCAAGTAGCAGAGACAATGCTTCTGATCTGCACGAATTCAATCGAGGACCGCTGGAAACCATCCACACGATGGAAGCCTCGCTCGCCCCTTTTCCAAGGTCACCTAGCAGACGTTCCGATCGAATTCAAACCAACTGTGAATGACGCGGGCAATGGCAAAAAGGATCAGAAACTGAATCGTTAAGAATCGAAATGAAACCCATCAGTCTTTTCATCCTCGCACTGCTGCTCGCGCCGCTCACCCTGCTGCGCGCTTCCGATGAAGCAGCAAGTTCGTCCACTCGCGACGTGGAACAAGTGGGCCCCTGGAATCTCACTGAGTTGAAACGCGCTCCCATGATGCGCTGGCTGGCGCAGACCGGGTCGGTCCATTCGTTGATTTACGCCGGTGAAGACTATAAGGGCGTCAAGACCGAGGTGTTCGCGTTCTACGCCTCGCCGATCACGCTCGGCGAGGCGAAGCCGGGCACGAAGTTTCCCGGTGTCGTGCTGATTCACGGCGGCGGCGGGACGGCCTTCGCCGAGTGGGTGCATCTGTGGGCCAAACGCGGCTATGCGGCCATCGCGATGGATCTATCCGGCAATCGGCCGGTCGATGCCCTTTACGATGCGAAAGGAGTTCCCGTGCCGGGTCAGTCCAACAAGCCTGAAACCCGCCAACGCCTGCCGAACGGTGGTCCGGATCAGGGCCACCCTCAGAAGTTCGACAGCATCGGCGGCGACGTCTCGGACGACTGGCCCTATCACGCCGCGGCGAGTGTCATCCGCGCGCATTCATTGCTGCGCTCGTTTCCGGAAGTCGATGCCGATCACACCGCAGTGACGGGGATCAGTTGGGGCGGCTACACCACCTGCCTCGTGGCATCGCTCGACAATCGCTTCAAGGCGGCGGTGCCCGTCTATGGCTGCGGCTTTCTCCACGAGGGCGAGTCGGTGCAGAAGCCGTCGATCGACAAGCTCGGCGCTCGGCGCGACGCATGGGTGAAAGCCTACGATCCGTCGAGCCTGCTGACGAGCTGCCGCGTGCCGATCCTTTGGGTGAACGGGACGAACGACGTTCATTACCCGCTTGATAGCTATCAGAAGAGCTTCGACGTCGTGCCCGGCAGGAAGCAGATGCGCATCGAGGTGAAAATGCCTCACGGCCATCCCCCCGGCTGGGCACCAGTGGAGATCGGGCTGTTCATCGATTCATTCTGCCGCAACGGCAAACCGCTTGCCGAGCCGCGAACGATCACAGTTAAAGGCGAGGAGGTCTGTCTCGAGTTCAAAAGCGCCGTGCCGTTGAAATCCGCCACGCTGCATTACACCACTGGCGACGGCCTTCGCTCCACGCGCGAATGGAAGGAACTTCCGGCACAGATCGGTCCAAACATCATCACAGCGCCGAAGCCTCCCTCCGACGCGAACACCTGGTTCATCTCGCTCACCGACGAACGCGGCGCGATGGTGACGAGCTCCGTCCAATTCCGGCCATGAATACCAGCATCGCCCTCCTTGTTTCCCTGCTGCTGGTTTCGCTGGCTCCAGTTCGCGCCGCCTCGGCCGACCTGCTCGTCTATGGCTCCACCCCAGGAGGCTTCTGCGCGGCGATCGCAGCGGCCCGAGAAGGAGCCTCGGTCATCCTGCTGGAGCCGACGGACCATGTCGGCGGCATCAATACGGGCGGACTCTGTTTCAGCGACTCGAATCAAACGGTGCGCAGCACGGTGATGGGGCTCTTTGACGAATGGCACACGCGCATCGAGTCGGACTACGCCTCGCGCGGGATCAAGCTGCCTTACAAGGTCAGCGAGAAAGATCAGAAGCACTGGACCTACGAGCCGGGCGTGGCGATGCGGATCACGAAGCAGATGCTCGATGAAGCCAAGGTGCAGGTGCTCACGAAGCGTGTGCTGAAGTCGGTGGAAAAGGACGGCGCGCGTATCATGCGGTTGCAAACCACCGACGGCGATTTCAGCGCAAAGGTGTTCATTGATGGAAGCTATGAAGGCGATCTCATGGCAGCGGCAGGTGTGTCATCGACCATCGGACGCGAAGGACGGAAGGAGTTCGGAGAATCGCTCGCCGGAAAAAGCTACCCCAAGCCGCTGATGCCCATTTCGGGCCGTGATGATGCGGGCAGACTGTTGCCGCTCATCACCACGGAAGATGCAGGTCCTGAAGATGCAGGCGATCGGAATGTGATGGTTTACAGCTTCCGGCTTTGCCTCACGAAAGATCCGGCCAACCGTGTTCCATTTCCAGCCCCGGCGCACTACGACCCCGCGCGCTTCGAGGCCATCCGTCGGTATTTCACACAAGGGAAAGCCACCGCGATGTGGGACCTCTATCCGCTCCCGGGCGGGAAGTTCGACGCGAACAATGGCATCGGTCGCCAATTTTCCATGGGCCTCGTCGGCGCTTGCAATGGCTGGAGCGAAGCCGACCAAGCAGGCCGCGCGAAAATCTGGGAGGCACACAGGCAATACACCTTGGAGCTCTACCACTTCTTCTGCACCGACCCCGCCGTGCCCGAGTCCTTGCGGAAGCAACACTCGGAGTTTGGCCTCTGTCGCGATGAATTTGCCAGCTACGAACATTGGTCGCCGCAACTCTACGTCCGTGAAGGCCGGCGGATGAAAGGCATGTATGTCATCAGTCAGAAGGACATCATGGAGAATCCGCAAAAGGAGGACCCCATCGTCGTTTCCTCCTTCCCGATCGACTCACACGACTGCCAGCGGGTCGCAACCAAGGACAGCGTCGCCGATGAAGGCACGATCCTGCCAGTTCGGATGCAGGGCCGTCGCCACGGCTACCCCTATCACATTCCTTATCGCAGCATCCTGCCCCTTCCTTCCGAGTGTGAAAACCTGCTCGTCCCGGTCGCGCTCTCCTGCACCCATGTGGGCATTTCCTCGATCCGTGTGGAGCCGACATGGATGATTCTCGGCCAAAGCGCCGGAGTGGCGGGGGCCCTCGCCGCGAAGAAAGAGGTGACCGTCCAGAAACTGCCTTATCCCGCGCTGAGGGAACGTCTGTTGGCGCAAGGACAGGTTCTCGATCTCCCTGTACTCGCCGCGCCATCGTCCGAGGTCAAACAGGCGGTGGGCATCGACTCCGCGAAGCTCACTGGAATCGTCCTCGATGACAAGCAAGCCACCTTCGAAGGGGAATGGAAAGCCAGCAGCGGATTCAAGCCCTACATCGGCAGCGGTTACGTTCATGACAACAAGCGCGGTGACGGCAAGTCCACCGCCACGTTCCGAATCAAGGCTCCGAAGTCAGGCCGCTACGACCTTCGCATCGCCTATTCGCCCCACGAAACCCGCTCCAAGAACGTGCCCATCACCATCGAGAGCGGCGGACAGAAGACCCTGCTCACCTTTGACCAAACCCAGCCACTGCCCGCTGGAGAGGCGTTCCGCAGCGCCGGATTCATTCAACTCAAGTCCGATGCCGAAACCAAGATCGTCATCAGCAACCATGGCACCGAGGGCTTTGTCATAGTGGATGCGATTCAATTGATCGAATGAAGGCTCCCATCCATACAGTCAGTCTGCTCGCAACGAAGGTGCTTCTCTCCTGCAAAAGCCTAGCAGCTAAGATGGGGATCGAAGCTCCGACCGACTTTCCCGATGCGGCGGATTCCCTGATCGAGTTGCAGATCAATGAAGAGCCCGTGAAAGACTGAGTTTCCGACTTTCAGTGAACCATGCCTCCCCTTCTTTTCCCACAACTCCCCATGTCTCCACATCACGCATTCCTCGCTTGGACTCTTGCCTTGAGTATTCTGTCCGCGAATGCGCAGACCATCGCCACAACTTCCAGCCCACTGGTGGTGGATCAAGATACCGGAATTTCACTGAGGGAGGGCTTTGACGCCGAGTTGCTCTATGAAGTGCCACCGTCACAGGGCTCGTGGGTATCGATGGCCTTCGATCCCAAGGGACGGCTCATCGTTTCCGATCAGGATGACAAGGGCGCGTTCCGTGTCACGCTGCCTAACCGGGATGCTGCCATCAAGGTCGAGAGCCTGCCTGGATTCCCCTACGAGCCGATCGACTGGGGCAAGCGCAAGGTCGGCGGGGCGCTTGGTCTGCTGTATGCCTTCGACAGCCTCTACCTGTCCAACATGCGGGGCTTCTATCGCATCAGGGACACCGATGGTGATGACAAGTTCGACGAATTCACCCTGCTGAAGAAGCTGAATCCGGGCTACGAGCATTCCGCGCACTCGATCCTCCCCACGGCCGACGGCAAAGGGCTCTACCTGGTGAGTGGAAACTTCACCCGGGTGCCGGATGGGGCCACCTCCCTGCAACCGCGCATCTGGCAGGAAGACTCGCTCCTTCCCTCGATGCCCGATCCCATGGGACATGCGGTGGGGCTCGGCGCACCCGGCGGCTGGATCTGCCGGATCTCGCCCGATGGCAAGGACTGGAAGATGGTGGCTTCCGGATTCCGGAACGCCGTGGACCTCGCGCTGAACCGCGAGGGCGAACTGTTCACTTATGATTCCGACATGGAGTTTGATGTCGGCTGCCCATGGTATCGGCCCACGCGGATCAATCACGTCACGTCCGGAGGGGAGTTCGGCTGGCGGGCGGGATCGGGTGTGTGGCTCGACTATTTCGCGGACAGCAACGGCTCGGTGCTCGACATGGGACCGGGGTCGCCGACTGCCATGAGTTTCGGATACACCTCCAGTTTCCCGACGGAGTATCAGGACAAGCTCTTCGTCTGCGACTGGACCTTTGGCACCATCTACACCGTGGACCTGCGGGAAAGCGGATCGAGCTACACGGGAACGAAATCGGAGTTCCTCCACGGCAGCCCGCTCAACATCGCGGCTATGCGCTTTGGACCCGACGGGGCGATGTACTTTCTAACAGGTGGCCGCACGACGGCCTCGCGGCTCTATCGGATCCGCCACACCGGCGAACGCGGAACCCTTGCCCCGAAGGCCTCATCGGGCGAGGCCTCGGCACAACGCGACTTGCGGCATTCACTGGAAGATCTCCATTCATCAGGCCTCGGTGCGGATGCGGTCGAAAAGGCATGGCCGCATCTCGCGGATGCGGACCGGAACATCCGCTATGCCGCGCGCATCGCGATCGAGTGCCAGGATCCCGCGCTTTGGCGTGAGAAGGTCTTCGCGGAGACGAATCCACGGGCGATCATCTACGCTGGCATCGCGTTGTGCCGACATGGGGACAAATCCCAGTCAGGCCGTCTGCTCGACAAGCTGGGGAAGGTGCCCTTTGACAGGATCGAAACCGAGGACCAACTGGCCCTGCTGCGGGCTTACTCGCTTTGTTTCACTCGGATGGGTCGGCCGACCACAGAGGGGACCGCCGCCATCATCGCAAAGCTCGATGCCCATTTCCCGACGAAGGACGACAAGGTGAATGCCGAACTCTGTCGGGTGCTTTCCTACCTCGACTCCCCCACGCTGGTGCGGAAAACCCTCGACCTCATGAAGGCCACCCGCGCCGAGACGGTGGACTACGACAAGGAGATGCTCGCGCGCCACGAGTATGGCGGGGCGATCCTGAAGATGATGGCCAACACGCCCAACACCCGGAACATCCACTACGCGTATTGCCTGAGACGCGTGCGGAGCGGGTGGACGATCGATGACCGCAGATACTACTTCGGCTGGCTCAACCAGATCCTGGAGAAGGATGGCGGAAAGAGCTTTTCCGGATACATCCGCGCCATCCGCAAGGACGCCATCTCACAGCTCGAAACAAAGGATGTGGAGGCGATGGCGGGCCTGCTTGCGGATTATCCAGCCTTCGATCTTTCGAAGCTGCCAAGACCCAAAGGCCCGGCCGGAGCCTGGACGGTGGAGAGTGCCATGAAGCTCTTTCAAGCGGATCTGCGTGGCCGTGACTTTGAGAACGGCAAGAGGATGTTCTCCGCCGGCATGTGCATCGCCTGCCATCGCATCGGCGGCGAAGGCGGACACACCGGACCCGACCTCGGCTCACTTGGCAACCGCTTCTCCATCCGCGACATCCTGGTGGCGATCACCGAGCCGAGTGCCTCCATTTCCGAGCAATACATGGCGAGCAACGTGAAGCTCAAGGACGGCAGCACGCTATCGGGACGTCTGATCCTCCATACCGCCAAGGAAGTCGGAGTGGCCTCGAATCCCTTCGACCTCAATCAGCTCACCAAGGCCCAAGCGGACCAGGTGGAGAAGATCGAGTTCTCCCAAACCTCGATCATGCCTCCGGGAATGATCTCGGCGATGAACCGCGACGAACTCATGGACCTGATGGCCTATCTTCTCTCTGGGGGAAATCCCGACCACAAGGCCTTCAAGGCGAATTGAGCACCACTCCTGACCATGAACCCATCTCTCCTCGTCATCCTCTGCTCGCTTTCTTTTCTTGCCGTTCCAGCAAATGGACAAACACCAAGCTCCCAGCAAAACGAAAAGCCAGCGACTACGAGGGGACAACCTGAAAGCTTCGAAATCGAGGGCAACAAGGCCTACCTTTACGCCGCCCCGCAGGCGGCCAGAGGCAAGCCCTGGATCTGGTATGCGCCCGTCGTCAACGGCGATGTCATCATCGTGAAGCATCGTCTTTACTACGACGCCTTCATGAAGGCAGGCATCGCCGTCGCGGGCTTCGACCTCGGTGAGGTGCGCGGCGCGCCGGGAAGCTGTGCAAGATTCACCACCTTCCATGACGCAATGGTCACACGAGGCTACTCGTCCAAACCGATCCTGTTAGGACAAAGCCGCGGTGGACTGATGACGCTGGCCTGGGCATTCCGGAACCCTGACAAGGTGAAGGCTTGGGCCGGCATCTATCCGGTCTGCAACCTCGCCGGCTATCCGTTGAAATCCTCGAAGAAGGAAACGCTCGCCGACTTCGCCATGACCGAGGAAGCCCTCGTCGCCAGGCTCGGCGAGTTCAATCCCGTCAGCAACCTGGCCCCCCTCGCCGCGCGAAAGGTGCCGATGTTTTCCGTGCAGGGAGACAAGGACGGCATCGTGCCACTCGAAGACAACACAGCGCTCCTCAAGCAACGCTACGAAGCCGCAGGCGGCACCTGCGAGGTGAAGATCGTCCCCGGCGGAGGCCACGAGATCTCCCCGGCCTTTTTCGAGTGCCAGGAATTGATCGACTTCATTCTCAAACATTCCCAACCCTGAACTTTCCCACCCGATGAGCCCCCTTCTCCCGCGACTCACCGCCATCCTGCTGCCTTTGCTGGACATGGTTCAAGCGGCGGACCTCTGCATCGCAGGTGCCTTCACCGACCACGCCGTTCTTCAGCGCGACCAGCCCGCGCAGATCTGGGGATGGGCCGATCCGAATGAAAGGGTCACCGTCACCTTCGCGACCCAGACCAAGCCAGCCACCGCCGACGCGAACGGCAAATGGATAGTGAAACTCGACCCAATTCCCGCCTCCGCCGAAGGCCGCGAGCTCGTGGTGCAATCGGCCAACAAGGATCGTCAATCGAAGATCAGCGACGTCCTGGTGGGTGATGTCTGGCTCTGCTCCGGCCAGTCGAACATGCATTTCCGGATGAAGACTGTTGAGAATGCGGAGAAGGGAATCGCCGCAGCGGACCATCCCAATCTGCGCTTTCTAACAGTCGAGCATCAGTTTGATCAGAAGCCCTGCGAAGATATCAAGGGCACCTGGAAGCCGGTCTCACCCGGGACGGCCGCCGACTGCTCGGCAGTGGCCTACTACTTCGGCCGGGACCTCCTGCAGCAGAAAGGCGTGCCGATCGGATTGCTCATCAGCTCGGTCGGCGGCACCCGGATCGAGTCATGGATGCGCGCCGAGACTCTAACAGCGACCGGTGAGTCACGCTCGCTGATCGAAAAGTGGGCGAAGGTTTCCCCGGGCGAGTTCCAAAGCATCGCTACGGTCTATCGGGAATTCCAACGCCAGCGCGATGAGGTCCATCCGCTGGCAGTCAAGGAGGCGAAAGCAAAAGGCCAGCCACTACCGCCGGAACCCAAAATGCCAGGTAAGCGTTGCCATGATTGTCCCAGCGCTCTTCACAATGGCATGATCGCCCCCATCGAAGCCTTCGCGATCCGAGGCGTGGTCTGGTATCAGGGCGAATCGAACTCCTCCCAGCCTGCCTCCTATGAAAAACTTCTTCCGGCCATGATCGCCGACTGGCGGCGGGTGTGGGGGCCCGAGCTGCCATTCCTGTTCGTGCAGCTGGCTCCTTACCGCGACACTCACCCGGCGTTTCGCGAAGCACAGCATCGAATCTGGCAAAAGACGCCACACACCGCGATGGCCGTCACCACCGACGTGGGCGATGGGGGCAACATCCATCCGATCCGCAAGCAACCAGTCGGTGAGCGACTCGCCCTGGCCGCACGCGCTCTAAGTTATGGCGAGAAACTGGAATATTCCGGACCCGTCTTCGAAAAACTGAAGGTCGATGGCTCACGGGCCATCGTGTCTTTCACCCACGTGGGTCAAGGTCTGATGGCCAGGGGGGATTCGCTGGAGGGCTTCACGCTTGCAGGCACGGATGGAAAGTTTCTTCCAGCTCAAGCCGTGATCGAAGGGGCCACGGTGGTCGTCACTTCCGAAGAGGTCAGCAAGCCTGTCGCCGTCCGCTATGGCTGGGCCAAGATGCCGGACGTGAACCTGTTCAATCGCGAGGGACTTCCCGCCGCGCCGTTTCGGACGGATACTTCAACGCCACCAGTCCAGCCCGGAAAATCAGAGTGAGCCTATCCAACCAAGGCCCCATCGGTCCCGGCATCGCCACGCCGGAGGTGAACACTTCACCGCGCCTCACGCCGATAGTCGCTGGGTGACTTGCCGGTCAACAGGCGGAACCGTCTCGAAAAATCGCTGCTGCTGCCAAACCCACTTTGCTCCGCCACCAGCGTGACGGACAGCTCGGTTTGCGCGAGCATCCGCTGGGCCTCCTCCAACTGCCTCGAAAGAATGGCTTCTCCGGGAGTCTGACCGGTCGCCTCCTTGAAATGGGTGTGGAAAGTCTTGCTCGAAACCTGCTGGGTGGCCTTCAGCAGGTGCGCCACACTGAGACCTGCGCAGGCGTGCTGATGAATGTAGTCAATCGCCGCGGCGATGTCGCAGACCTGGGCTTTCAACCTGCCGGTGGACTGCCTGACGTGAAGATCCATCGCATCAAGGCGGATCCTTTCCGACGGAGCGGGCTTTCCCGCCATCATGTCACCGAGGACCTTCATGGCTTCGAAGCCAATGGACTCCCCCACCGGCATCACGCTCGTGAGGGAAGGATGACTGGCCAGGCTCAGGTCGGCATCGTCCGCTCCGATCACCGACACCTCTTCAGGAACCTGAATCCCGAGAGCCCGGCACACCCGGATCAGGTAGCCTCCCCCTCCAGTCTCCGGACAGAACACCCCACAGGGCTTTGGCAGAGCTCGAAGCCACTTCGCCAATCGCGGAGGCACGGGCAGCACCGAGGACTCCGGGTCATCCAGCAGGGCAGGATCCACCACTTCCAACAGGGTTGCCTGTTCAGGATCACCGGGTCTCGCCAGATCGAGGAACACCCGGCTCAGCGGGATTTCGAGACTGGCCTCACTCTCCACCAGGAGCATGCAAAGCGTGCGGAGTCCGAGTTGCCGGAAATGCTGGAGAACGGTGGTCACCATGGAGGCGAACGTCCCTGCCACCACCGCCAGGCCCGGCTGATCCCTCACCGCACACATCGCCACCACCGGACCGCGCAAGGGAAGTGCCTTCAGCAAGCGTTCAAGCTCCTCGTTCTCCAGAAACACCAGCATCCCGTCGGGCTCCCAGTCACGAAGCCTGCCAATCGACCCACCCGCTCCCGGCGAGGCTTCGAAATCCCGGGGGATCTGAAATTCACGGAGAATCGAGCGGTTCCGGCCATCGGCATGGGAGAGCGCCCCCCGATACAGTCGATGGACGTAGGCGTTCGACTGTGCACAGACAAACGCGACCTTTTTAGAAGCTAGCATCCCTGTCCCCTAGCGCCCGTACACAAAATGTATAGTGAATTCCCTCGCGGGCCATAGACTGAAATCCGGATTCAGTCATGCTCCCTATGGTCGAGTTCTGCATTCCTCGATACCGCCTGCTTCAGAGCAAAGGCAAGTTTCCCATGAATCCGCATCGAACCACTCCCGCGCTGCCATCGATCCTTTGGTCTGGATGCTTGGTGAGTTCGGCTTTGGAAAACTGCCATCCCCCGGAAGTGGGATTCATGCACATTGCATAGCAACCTTTGCTTCTTGGCCCTCCAATTGCTTCCACGTGTGCCACTCTCAGTTCGTTCGTTGTATCTGAAACCCCAATAGTCCAGAAATCATGAAATCCCGTCGATTCAATCCGTTTGTCCGCCAGTTGAGCGCTGCCACCGCCATCGTGGTGAGCTTTGCCACCGCATCGAACTCCCAGGCCGCCTCCGCCTATTGGGACATTGATGGCACCAACCCGGGGTCCGGAGGAGCCACCCCCGGCGGAAACTGGGAGGATGCCAACTGGTCCACCGCTGAGGCAGGAGATGCCGCCACGGCCAGCTGGATCAGCGGCGACACCGCCGTTCTCTCCGCTGGCAGCGATGCGACCGGTTCCTTCACCCTGAACCTTTCCAGCGCGAACACCATCGGTGGACTCACCGTCCAGGAAGGCAGCCCGACGATTTCAGGAACCGGATCCCTCGTGCTGAACAACTCGGAAACGCCCTTCTTTATCTCGAGCGCGGTGACGGTCAGCTCCGCGATCACCGGCTCTGGCCAGGGCATCAACAAGCAGGGCACCGGCACCCTCACCTTGACAGGGGCCAACACCTTCAGCGGAGAACTCAGGATCAACGCCGGCAATGTCTCGGTGGGAGGGAGCCTCGGCGGGCTGAGCAAGCTGTCCTTCGGATGGAATGGCACCGGCGACGGCGAGAACCTGGACATCACATCAGGTTCCAACATCACCACCAACCAACTGATTCTCTGCGATTGGTACTACACCGATAGTACCGTCAGCCAAAGCGGCGGCACGCTGAACGTCGTGGGCACCAACGACACCAACACCACCAGCGCCTCGTTCCTCCTCGGCCACTGGGGCTACGGCTCGACCTGCGTTTACGGCCTGTCCGGAGGCACGCTGAATTCACTGTCCGCCCGCCTCAGCATGGGCTGGGACCGCAGCAACGTGCAGTTCAACCAGTCGGGAGGAACCGCCAACCTTCTGGGCATCAACCTCAACAACGGTCGTGGAAACTCCGCCGTCTATGATCTCTCCGGGGGTCGTCTGAACCTCGGAACCGGAGGCATCAACAACCAGGCGAGCAAGTCGATCAGGATCGGCAACGCCACCCTCGGGGCCTTCGGAAACTGGACCTCCTCCAAGTCCATCACCCTCACCGGAACCGGCCCGCTCACGGTGGACACCCTCGACTCGGCCAACGGCACCACGGCCCGTAACATCTCACTTTCCGGCGGCATCACCGAAACCGCCCCCACCGGCATCATCAAGGTCGGCGCCGGCACACTCGGTGTCGCCGGCTCCATTTCCTACACCGGAGACACGGTCATCGACGGAGGGAAGTTCCTTCCAGGGCCTTCGCTCACCTCGTCGAAAATGGTCGTGAACGCCGGTGGCTCGCTTGGCGCGGGCACCGTGAGCACAGCCGGACTGAGTGTGGTGGGTGACATCGAACTCAATGGCGGCAATCTCGCCCTTCGGGTCGGCACCCCCTTCGATCAGCTAGATGCGCTGTCTGTGAACGTCGTAAGCGCCTCCACCATTGAAATCGTCCCCTCGCAGCAGCTCAACGTCGACGATGAGTTCGTGGTCCTGAAGTATGCCAGCCTCGACGGACTGGGCTTTGCCGGACTCTCTCCGGCAACTCTTCCCAACCCGCACTACAGCGCCTCGCTCATTGATGATACCGTGAACAGCCAGGTCATCCTCAAGGTGACCGGAGCGGATTCGTTGATCTGGACCGGCAGTGACAGCAGTACCTGGGACGTCAACTCCACCTCAAACTGGAAGCTCGTCAGCGCACTCCCCGCCACGACAAGCAGCAAGTTCTATGATTCGGATGTCATCATTTTTGACGACACTTCTTCAGTCGGAAACATCACCCTCACCGGCGACATCAAACCCGCAGCCATCACGGTAGACAACAGCGTCACCGACTATGCCTTCAGCGGCGCGTCGATTGGAGGTTCTGCGTCTCTCACCAAGTCCGGAACCGCTTCCCTCGACCTCTCGGGGGCCAACAACTTCACCGGCCTTGTTGACATCCAGGGCGGTCGGGTCATCACCAGCACCGCGACCAGCCTGGGCGCAGGAAACACCACCGTGAAACTCGGGGCAGGAGCCACCCTCCAGGCCACCTCCTCCTACAGCCATTCACGCGGGCTTCAGCTCACCGGCGGAGCCGCCACCATCGACACCGATTTCGGAGCCACCCTCACCCTGACCACCGCCTTCAACGGCGGTGGTGTCCTCACCAAGACCGGAGCCGGCACCCTGCGCGTTCAGGGATATGGAGGCGGAGCATTCGGTGCGACCAGTGTGGTGGTCGATGGCGGCAACCTCATCATGGCCGGCGGAGCATTCAACTCCTATATCGGCATCCCCTCGATCACCGTCAATTCAGGAGCTCAGTTGATCATCCCGCCGTTTTCCTATCATGCCCTCGGCGGGGCCTTCACCACCTCTCCGGTGCTGAACCTCAACGATGCAGCCTTCTCGATCGGGCAGGAACAGTATCTGGACGCCATCAATCTGACCGGCTCCTCGATCATCTCAGGTGGTGGAAATCCGGAAATTCGCACCGACTACAACTTCAACCTTCATACCTTCCCATCGGCAAACTCATCCGTCATCGGCAGAGACGTGATTGTCAGGAAGGTGAACAAGGACCTCCTGTTCACAGTTGACGAGGGGGCCGCCGCGCAGGACCTGATCTTCAACGGCTCCTTCGGAACCACGAGCACCCTGATGACCAAGGCGGGGGCCGGCACCATGGTGATCACAAGCGCTGTCACCTACACCGATACCGTCGTCTCCGGAGGTACCCTGCAAATCGGGACCGGCGCCACCACCGGCAACCTCGGATCTGGAACCGTCACCAACAATGCCACGCTCGCCTTCAACCGCAGCGACACCTACACGGTTTCCGCTGCCATCAGTGGCACAGGCTCCGTCGTCCAGAACGGCTCCGGAACCCTGGTGCTGGCTGGCACCAACACCTATCTCGGCGACACCATCGTCAATTCGGGCATCCTCGAGGTGGACGGAGATTCCTTGAAGGACAGCGGCAAGCTGGCGATCAACAATACCGGCGTCGTTTACGTGCTGAATACGGAACTGGTTGAGTCCCTCGACATCGGCGGAGTGCCCCAGGCCGTCGGCACCTACGGACCGACCGGATCGGGCGCCACCTTCATCGATGATGTTCACTTCGCCGGCTTTGGAATCGTCCAGGTGACAGGCCCGGGCTACAACGCCTGGATTGGCGGTTTCGGCCTGGCCCTCGGCGATCAGGATGCGGGCGACGATCCGGATAAGGATGGCGTTTCAAACGCGATCGAGTGGGTCGTGGGAGGAAATCCAGCAACCGGCTCCGATGTCGGCAAGCTCCCCGTCGCCACCACCCCGGGAAGCAACTTCGTGGTCTCATTCAAGCGTGATCAGGATTCCAAGGTCGCAGGCACCTCGGTCGCCATCCAGGTCAGCACCACGCTGATCGATTGGCCCGTCGTCTATGACGTCGGCGACACCACCGCCACCTCCTCCGGCGGGGTGACGGTGACGGACAATCTGGACGGCACGGACACGGTGACCCTCACCCTGCCCCGCGCTCCCGAGGACCCGGCGAAGTTCGCCCGCCTCCGGGTGACGATCGACTGATCCATTGCCCCATCAAATCGCCTTCAAGTCCCGCTCTGGTCTCCATCCGGAGCGGGACTTATCTTTTACAGGAAGATGGGAAACCACGAAAGTCACGAAAAGCACGAAAGCAGAGGCAATTGTCGCCTTCCTCGCACTCATCTGATGAATGAGTCTGAAGTCTCTCGGAACTGCCTGAATCTCGTGGTTTGAATTTCAGGATTTAGGCTTATCCCTGATTACCGGGACGGTTCCTGATGGACACCACCGAGAACACCACCAGGCCGAGAACCAGGCCCGCCGCCAGTACGATCCAGAAACCGGGTTCGCGACAGGCGCTTTCCGGGGGATTCATTCCGAAAAGCGAGACCAAAGTGGCCAGGGGAAAGAAAAAGGCCGCAAGCCGGTTGAGACGGCGGGCTTCCTGATTCGCGACCTCCGCTGAGGCCGCTTGAAGGGTGGCTGCTTCAGCGATGGTGAAGTCCATCCCGGATTTGGCATCGGCCGCGACCAGTTCAATGGCGCGCTCGGCGTCCGCTGCCTGGTCGCGCACGTTGATGATTCTTGGCTCTCCCGGAAGTGCCTCACGGGTCGCCTGGATGACTTCAAGCAGGTTTCTCGTCGAGCGTTGCAAGGGGTGAACCAGACGCATCACATCGAAGTACTCGCGCGCGGTTTGGGCGGATTCCACCGCGTCGTCCAGGGCGTGGATGGCGGACTGGTAAGAAGCGAGATGGGCTTCCAGGCCATTGAGCCCGCCACCGAGAGGAGAGCCTTTCCAATCGCCCGCAGGATTGCGCCAGAACACGACTGCCGTGCGGACTTCATTGTCCTCAATCTTTGGAACCTGATGAAGCAAGAGCAGCAGGTGCCCGTCCTCCTTCATCAGACGCTGCTTCCCCACTTTCTCACCAAGCCGCTTGCTGATGGCCTCCGGCAGCTCCCAAGTCTTCGGAATGTAATTGGGCTTTCCCATGAGTCCAGCAGGTCATGTTCCAGCCTGCCGGGCAAGCTCACTTTGAGCGCCGCAGGCGAAAGAGGTGGGGCTCGTATCCCTTCAACGTCCCTGACATCGTCAGCGCCTGCATGCGCCCATGAACCTGGGTTCTGAATTCCAACCCCCGGGATTCAAGAAACCTCACGAAGGTCAGGAAATCCGGAATCGCGTCGGAATCACTCTTCAGCTGAATTCGGAGATCATCGCCATTGCTTCTGTTAGTTCCTACTCGAAGAGAGCGGCCGGTGGCCAGGCTCCAGGCTCCAGGCTCCAGGCTCCAGGGACCAGGGACCAGGGGTCAGGGGTCGGTGAGAAGAGTTAAGAGCGAGTGCGATTCCTTCTTCGCCTCGGCGACCGCCTGCCAATCCCATCTCCCGGTCCTTTCGCCAAGTCTCCCAAGCCTTTTCCAGCAGGAGGAAGAGTCATTGACGATTGATGACTGATGATTTTTGATTTTTGAATGGAAGAGATTAGGCGTCGCCATCTGCTGTTCTTGTACTGCTCACAAAGATGGCAATCAGCTCATCGCATTGCGAGATAGAAGTGGAAACAATTGAGTAGTTTACCAGCTTCTTTCGGGAAGCGATCTTCAGCCAAATCATCGTCTCACGAAGTTCCTTGAGTGAGATCTTCATCTTATGAACAAAGTCTCGCCTCGACTCCGCGCTCCGCGCTTCTCCATGGTTCGGAGCGGGCGATGTCGCGGTTCTGAGCAACTGCGCCGAAATGTGGCATCCCGCATTGGTGTTCGGCAGAGATTCCACCAATCCGATCATCGCCACTGCGAAATCGATCAATCTATCTTCCAGTTCTTGCGGTCTCATCTTCCTCCGGGTCCAAATCAAAAATCAACAATCGTCATTCATCAATCGTCAATCAATCTTCTTCACCCAGCCGTCTCCACCTCCATAACCGCACGCTCATCCTTGGCGAACATCGCATATCTCGCGGCCCACGCCCCGTAGCACTGCTTCGTGCGCAGTGCCAGGCCTCGCCGAGATCCAGCCGAAAAGACAGCCGCCCGCAGCCGCTCTGCGAGGCTCCGGTGATCCGCTCCGGCTTCCTCACAGGCACTCAACCACGCCAAATACCACTGGATGGCGTCCGACCACTGATCGAGCTGCCAGGCTTCGCGCTTGCGGTCCTCCCGTTGTACTTCCGTCCTCCAGAACGCCTTCG
>JAIXPW010000246.1 GCA_027485995.1 Verrucomicrobiaceae bacterium | reverse complement strand
TGTCGGTGCGGGCAGCGGTTCGAGCGCCGGCACTCCATGAGACGAACGAGTGGCGAGGCTTGGAGACTGCGATGGCTGTGGTGGCGTCTGAGCCGTGGTTCACGGTTTGGGTGGTGGTTCCGGTGATCGACCCATTCGCGCCTGCGGTGTAGGTCACGGTGTATTGGTTGATCGCGAAAGTCGCGGTGACACTCTTGTTCGCCTGAAGGTTGGTGTCGGTGCGGGCAGCTGTTAGAACACCGTCACTCCACGAGACGAACGAGTAGCCGGCGTTGGGAACGGCGGTGACAGTGGTGGCGTTCGAGCCGTGGTTGATGGTCTGAGGGCTGCTACCTGTGATTGATCCATTCGCGCCTGCGGAGTAGGTCGCGGTGTATTGGTTGATGGCAAAGGTCGCAGTGACACTCTTGTTCGCCTGAAGGTTGGTGTCGGTGCGGGCAGCTGTTAGAACGCCATCACTCCACGAGACAAACGAGTAGCCAGTGTTGGGAACGGCGGTGGCGGTTGTGGCATCGGTGCCATGGTTCACGGTTTGGTTGGTGGTTCCCGTGATTGATCCATTCGCGCCTGCGGTGTAGGTCACCGAGTATTGGTTGATGGCGAAGGTGGCGGTGACGCTGAGGTTCGCTTGGAGATTTGTGTCGGTGCGGGCAGCGGTGAGGACACCGTCACTCCACGAGACGAAGGAGTAGCCGGTGTTGGGAACGGCGGTGACGGTGGTGGCATCGGAGCCGTGGTTCACGGTTTGGTTGGTGGTTCCCGTAATCGATCCGTTCGCGCCTGCAGTATAGGTCACCGCGTATTGGTTGATGGCGAAGGTGGCGGTGACGCTGAGGTTCGCTTGGAGATTCGTGTCGGTGCGGGCAGCTGTTAGAACGCCGTCACTCCACGAGACGAACGAGTAGCCGGCGTTGGGAACGGCGGTGACTGTGGTGGCGTTCGAGCCGTGGTTGATGGTCTGGGTGGTGGTTCCGGTGATCGAACCATTTGCGCCGGCGCTGTAGGTCACGGTGTATTGGTTGATCGCGAAAGTTGCGGTGACGCTCTTGTTCGCCTGAAGATTGGTGTCGGTGCGGGCAGCGGTTAGAACGCCGTCACTCCATGCGACGAACGAGTAGCCGGTGTTCGGAACCGCAGTGACGGTGGTGGCGTTCGATCCGTGATTGACCGTCTGGGTGGCAGTTCCGGTGATCGACCCATTTGCGCCTGCGGTGTAGGTCACGCTGTATTGGTTGATGGCGAAGGTCGCAGTGACACTCTTGTTCGCCTGAAGGTTGGTGTCGGTGCGGGCAGCTGTTAGAACGCCGTCACTCCATGCGACGAACGAGTAGCCGGTGTTTGGAACTGCGGTGACAGTGGTGGCGTTCGATCCGTGACTGACGGTTTGGGAGGTGTTTCCAGAGATCGATCCGTTCGCGCCTGCCGAGTAGCTGACACTGTATTGTTTGATGACAAAGGTCGCGGAGACGCTGAGGTTTGCTTGATTGTTGGTATCGGTGCGGGCAGCGGTGAGAACGCCGTCGCTCCACGAAACAAAGTTGTAGCCGGTATTCGGAACTGCGGTGACCGTCGTGGCATTGGAGCCGTGATTGACGGTTTGGGAGGTGTTTCCTGAGATCGAGCCGTTTGCGCCAGCCGAGTAGCTGACACTGTATTGCTTGATCGCGAAGGTGGCGGTGACGCTCTTGTTTGCCTGAATGTTGGTGTCGGTGCGTGAAGCGCTCAGGACTCCGTCACTCCACGAGACGAAGTTGTAGCCGGTATTCGGAACGGCGGTGACACTGCTTCCATTGGCACCTTGGACGATGCTTTGCGGAGTGGTTCCGGAAATGGCTCCGTTGGCTCCGGCGGAATAGGTCAAGGTGTATGAGGGCGGAGCCACGGCTGCGACGGATAGGCGGAGTCCTGCGGTCGGGCCGCCGTTGTAGGTGGTCGTCCAGGTGCGGTCCGATGGCAGCGCCGGGAGAGTGAGGGTGCCATAGGTTCCGGATCGGGTGGCGCAGGTGACCACATCGAAGACGTTTCCGACTTCGGGAATGAAGCCGGGTGAAAGGGACACTTGAAGGGTGCCTGCCAGTGTCGCGGCTCCGGCGACGGCGACCTGATCATGACCGCTTCCCGGGTTGGTGCCGTTCAAGGTGATCCGGGTGGTGGAGCCGACGGCCTGGGTCAGGGCTCCGAGGTTGAGGACGGCGATTCCATCCACGCCGGGGGAGAGGATGCCGTTCTGGGTGACGGTTCCCTGAATGGTTCCGGTGCCGGAAAGGGTGGCGTTGGTTTGCACGGTGAGGGCGCTGGTGGGGGAGAGGCTGCCGGTGACTGCAAGCTCACCGGCGCTCACGGTGAAGGTGCCTGTGTGGGTGCAGACCGAGGATACGAGCATCCGGCCGAGGCCGCTCTTGGTGATGGCGCCCGTGTTGGTCATCGCGCCGCTCATCACAAGGTCATGGGTGGCGGCCCCGTTGGCGACGTTGATCGACCAGCTTCCGACGGCATTGAAGGGCGCATCGACAAGGGTGGGCGCGGTGGAGGAGTTGACCGTGAAAACGCTGTTGTTTCCGCTGCGAGAGCGAAGATCGCCACCTCCTCCTACGGTATTGGCAATGGTTCCGGCGGTGCTGGTGACATCATCCACGTAGGTTTCTGCATTCAGGAGGAAGCTGCCGCCGTTGAGGGTGATGTCGCGGTCCGGGTTGTTGCCGCTTCCAAAGCTATGAGCATTCACGTTGATCGCGCTGGCCCCTGCGTTCACGGTGAGCATTCCGGTGCCCCCAACGTTTCCTGCAAACCACCCGCCGCCACTGAGCCGTAGGGTGCCGCCATTCACGATGATGCCTGCGGTCGTGGAGCCGACGGCGGAAAATTCAAGCGTGCCGGAACCTGTCTTGGTGAGGGTAGCCGTGCCGGCAAGCGCTCCACTGACAAGAAGGGTGCGACCTGATCCCACCGACCATTCCTGGGCCGCGGAGAGGGTGATGCCGGAGGAGATGGTGAGATTGGCAGTGGCGGGCAGCATTTCAATGCCGCCGGAGAGAGTGAGGATGTTGTTGGCGATCGACACCGCGCCCGCAGGATTCTGGACGACGATGCGTGAGGCGGTGCGGTTGCCGTTGAGCGAGGTGGCGAGGTTGGAGAGCGAGTCGCCATTGAACAGGATCGCGTCGTTGGTGTCCGGCACGACCGCCCCGTTCCAGTTCGCGGCGGTGGTCCAGAGAGTGTCGGTGGAGCCATTCCAGACCTTCAGGTCGCCGCCGCTTTCGGGGACCAGAGAAAGGGTGATGGTGGCCGGGTCGGAGCTGAGTGAGCCGTCGCTGACGCTGAAGGTGAAGCTGTCAACTCCGGATGAACCGGGGAAGGGAGTGTAAACCAGGTTGGGAGCTGTGCCGCTGAGGGTTCCCTTGCTGGGATTGGTGAGGATGTTGAAGGTGAGGGCTGAATTCTCGAAATCCGAAGCGGTGAGCTGCACGTCTGTAAATGCGCCACCGAAGACCACAAGGGACTTGCTGTCGGCGATCGGGGCGTAGTTTGCAGGTGGGCGGGCCTGATCATCGGAAGTGCCGCCTTCCTGATATTCGAGGATTGCGCCTGGAAGGGGTGCGGAGCCGCTGGCCGGGGTGGCCCAGATGCCGGGTGATTGCCAGTTCCAGGTGATGGCCGCGTTGTCACCACCGCCACCTTCCTTGTGGAGAAGCTCGATGTAGTAGCGCTGGCCCCCGACGAGAGACAGTTGCGGCGAGACGCTTTCGTCGCTGGTGCTGGTGGGCCAGCTACGGGAGGCACGGTAGCTTGTTTCCCTGGCAACCAGAACACGATTGGCACGGCGATCGGTGGTGGAAACCCAGAGTTCCGCCGCGTCGTCGCAGGCAACGTAGAAGCGATAGCTCCCTGTCTGCGGCGGGGTGATCCAGCCGCTCAAACGCTGGCCATAGTTGTCGGCATAACTGGAGGGAGCCTCCCCATTGGTGATCTTGCCGCTCACGTTCGGAAAGGACGGATAACTGGCGGATGATGTCAGGTTGGCGACCGTGCTTCCGCTGATGCCGGTGAACACATCGCGCCAGAGTCCGCCCCAGCGATAGGCTCCCACGCCGTTCACGACGAGAGTGGCCGATGCGCTGGTGATGGTGCCTGCGGGATTGGAAATGACGCAATCGTAGGTCCCGGCAGAGCCCGCTGCGACTGAATCGAGGGTGAGGGAAGGCGTCGTCGAGGGTAGGCCCAGAGTCACGCCATTCCGGCGCCATTGATAAACCAGAGGGGCCGTGCCCTGGGCGTTGAGGGTGAAGGTCACGGAGCTTCCCTGATCCGCCGTTTGATTTTCCGGCTGGGCGACGAGGTAGGGAGCCACGTCCGCAGGCGGAGTGGTGGTGCTCACCACGAGGTCGTAGGGTTCGTTGAGCACGTAGGCTCCGCGTGTGACCTGAAGGTTGACCCGATAGGTGCCTGGTTGGCTGAGAGTAACCGAGGTGTCTGCCGAGGCCGGGGAGCCGAAGCTGACGACGGAGGGACCACTGACATGGGTCCAGTTGGCGGAGTAGTTGGCCGGGGCAAGGATCGCGCCGTTGACATCGGTGACATCCAGATCAAGCGAATGGCTCAAGCCTCCTGTGAGCAACACGCGGCGGGCTTCGAGGGAGGGCCAGGAGTTGATCGGCGAGCGCATCCAGGCGTGGATGCGGGTGGGATCCGGAGCAGGAAACCCGGGAAGGTTTCCGGTGCGGATGGCCACGGGCATCGCGGAGTTGATGAGGGCGACGTTGGCGTTGTCGAGGTAACTGTCGCCACCGTTGTTCTGGCGACCCGGGAAATAGGCGATCGAACCATCCGGCTTGCGGGCCAGGGCGGGATAGAGCCGGGTGTTTTCCTGGAAGAAGCGCTCACGGCGGTAATCGAGGAACGGCATCGCGAGCTGCGACAGCACCACGCCTCCAAGCGTGTAGGCGTGGGCGTGTTGCTGGCGATACCAGCGGCGCGTGAAATAGTCAGCCTGCTTGGCGGCCCGGGTGGTATCATCCGCGTTCGCCGCCATGCCGTAGAGGTTCCATCCCGCAAAGCAGCCGGGCGTGCGGCCCGCGCTGTCCCATCCGCTCTGGGTGCCGACGTAGCCAACGTTTCCATCGTCGCCACCGCCGCTGGTCGTGGTGGCGGCTTTGACATAGTCCCAACAGATGCGGAATTTCTGTTCGATGGTGGGTTGGATGAGACCAGGATTATAGGTGAAGGCGTTGGCCGAGAGACCGAGGTTCGTGTTCATGTTCGCACCCGCATTCTTCAGCAGGGCGAGGGCTGGCAGTGCATGGGCGTTGATGATGTTGAGGGCGCCGGTGCCGTTGTAGTGGGAATAATCGCCATGGACTCCACCATGTCCCATGCGTCCGACTCCACCGCCGATGACATGAGGGATGCCTGGATCGTCATACTGGGTCCAATGCTGGATGCGATGGGCGATGGCTTCGGCCGCGCGCTGAACGACGGCGTTTGCCGTAGCATCGGCGGTCTTCGAGCGATAGAGCGCGAGAAACATTGCGCTGGAGCAGACATCCCAGTTTTCAAGGCCGGGACTCACGTAGGCGGGGTTGGCGACCACATCGGTGCCATTCCAGTAGAAGGCCTCCACGGGTTCGAGAACGCGGCCGTTGATGTAGTTTTCACAGCGGGTGCGCAGCTTGTTGATCGAGTTCCTGAAAGGGTTCGAGCCGGTGGTTTGATTCCAGTCCGGATGGGAGAGAAGGATGATGCCGAACCAGCCGCTGTTGTAGCCGAAATCCGCGCTCGAGCTGGCCTGAACCTTCGCGTGGATCTGGTCGCAACTCCATTCGAACATGGCCGCGGTCTTGCCGGTGTTCGCGGGCCAGGCTGGGCCAAGCGTCCCGGCTGCGTTGAGAGTCAGGTTGAGATTGACGGCACCGACACCGCTGCGGATCACCCGCAGGGTCAAGGCTCCCCCGTTGCCTTCGGCGCGATCCACCGCCATCGCGAGGTCCTGCAGGGCTCCGACAAATCCCATGCCTTCATCCGTTGCCGTCGTGGAAAAGAGAACGCCTCCCGCTCCCTGGATTAAGTCTCCGGGCAGCAAGCCGGCGTTGGCACCCGAACCTCCGGGCGTGACCGAGGTCACCGAGATCAGACCCGTTCCTGGAACAAGGTCACATACCCCCCCAATGCCTCCAAGGGGTAGATCGAGGGCACCTGCCGGCCCCAGGGAAAGCAGGGCGGTGAGGAAGGCGAGGAAACTGGTATAGGCAAGGCGGGTGAAGCTCATCGAAACAAAAAATTGACTCGATCAAATTGAAATCAATCTCAGGCAACCACAAGTGGAAACGCCGGAAGCACCTTGATCCGCTGCAGGGATCATTCGTTTCTTGTATGCATGGCCCCGGATCTTCAGGTTTCCGAGGTCATGGTTTGCTTCACTTCGGGTGTGTCTTTGGTCCGGAAAATCTTACTCGCCTCGCTGGCTCTTGTCCTGATGGCGGCAGCCTGGTATCTGACGCAATCCCGTCCGAAGCCTCCGCCTGAAGCGTCTGTCGCACCTAGCGAAGCCGCCACCGAGGCAGCAACTCCGGTGCCTGTGCCCACACCAACCGAACCGGCGAAACCGATGGTCATCGATCTGGGAGGAGGAAGATTTTCCGTCGGAGCGGTGACCTTCGACAGCAAAACGCGCGAGATCACGATCCCGGCGGCGGTCAACATGCGGGAGGGTGCGGTCGAATACCTGCTCGTCCATCGCAGCGGCAAGGTCCATGAGTCGGTCTTCGTCACCGACGTCGATGCCCGCGACATCCACGTCGCGGCGCTGCTGTTGGGCATGAAGCCCGAATCCGACCTCGGGCCGGAAAAATCCGCCGCCGTCGTACGTGGCCGGGGCGCGGTGGTGATCTCGGTCGAGTGGGATCGCAACGGACCTCCGGAGAGGATCTTCCTCAATGAAACCGTGAACCTCAGTGACCCCTCGACCGGAGTGGCATCCGGGACGCTTCCCGCCGGGGCCTGGCTCTACAATGGCTCCAGGATCGAATCCGACGGGGTATTCGCCGCCACCCGCCACGGTTCGATCATCTCGATCATCCGCGACGATGATTCCCTCATGAACAATCCGGGAGCTTCGCGCGACAATGACGAAATCCACACCCCGAACTCGGCAAAGTTGCCTAACAAGGACCATCCGGTCAGGATCCGGGTTCAGGTGAAGTGAGAGGTCTTGATGCGTTCCCGCATCACGATCGGGGAACACCGATCCTTATCCCTCTAACGTGGCGGCTCACCAATGTGAAGTGATGCTCGAAGGGGAGGTATGGATCAACCAAGTTTGCTCGGCCATTCACTCCAGCACCGACCATCGATGGACGCTGACTTCCATGTCAAACCAGACACTGGGGTCGCTGGAAGGTTGGCTGATCACCACTTTCCCGGGCTTGGGATCCGCTTGGATCCAGTTGCCATGGCCCACATAAATCATCACATGGACCCCTGATCGGGTGACGGCCAGATCTCCTGGCTTCAGGCGATTGACATCCAATTCCCTCAGCTTCCCTTCGACGCCGATCGGTCGGGTGAATCCACGATAGCCCTGACCCATCGCCTTTGCACTGGTATCGAACCACCACTGCCGCGCCCATTCGCGAAAGGCTGAGCCATTGCCATGACTCCACCCATCTTCCAGCAGCGATTTCCGCAGCGCACGGCGTGGCAAACCCGAGCAATCGATGCCCTTTCTCCCTTCTCCTCCCCAGAGGTAACGGGTGCCCTCAAACCCTCTCATCGCATCCACATAATGAGCCCTGAGTTCCGGCTGAACGAATGGCTTGCCCGGCAGAAGAAACGGAACCGAGACCAGGATTGGCAGCATCAGCAGACCGATCCGCCAGGTCCGGCGCGGCCACAGAAGGATCAGCGCGGAAACCCACATGCAGGCAATTGACATCGGAAATCCATAGCGAAGGGCTCCATCATGATAGGGCCAAAACATCAGGGAGACGACCCCTGTGATTCCGACGATCGAACCCAACCGACAAAGCTTTCGCAACATGGATCCAGGCTCCCGAATTGCCCGACTCCGCGCGACATCAAACCTTCGATTCACCTGGAATTCATCGGCTTTTCACATCGTGGCGGCGGATTCCATCCGCCAAGCCAAATGAGAGGCCTCGCGCTTGGAAAGCGCAGCCACGGTCATTTTGGATGCTTCTCCAGCCACTTCGTTTCAGCCTCGCTGCACTTCGGGCAGGTCCAATCGAGAGTCGTGCAAACTTTGAGACTACCGCAGGCGTCATGGTAAAACCTGGTGTTGGGAAATCGCACCCTCTTCACGGATTCAAAGCCATGTGGGAGACTTTCCGCGTCGATGCCTCCACGTTGGCTTTCCCTCAGCATCGCCTGTTCATGAACACGGCAGAACGACGCATCGTAAATGAGTCGATGATTGTCATGAACCTGCAAGACCTCGCTGGTCTTCATCTCGGTCCCCAGTGTGCTGATGCAGGACCCTTCCAGAATTTCGAATTGGTAGCGCCGTTTGGCATCGATGCGGCGGCGGTCGAGAACATCATTGTCCCACCAGATCGTTTGTTCCGTGGGACGGTTTCCTTCCACGATGCGCATCTGCATCTCGCGGGTGTATTTGCCGTCGTAACGGGATTCGTCAAACCAGGGCCTGCCGGAAACCTCGATTGATCGATAAATCATGACGCCATCGCCTCGAGGCGCGCAGGAGGACATTGCAAAAATAGTGAGGAGCATTGGCACACTCCAATCGAAGTGGTTGTTCTTCACGAGGCTAGACGGAATTGGACGATAACAAATCAGCAAGAACCTGATAAACCTCCGGTTCCTTC
Organism: Verrucomicrobiaceae bacterium; assembly: GCA_027485995.1. Classification (GTDB taxonomy): domain Bacteria; phylum Verrucomicrobiota; class Verrucomicrobiia; order Verrucomicrobiales; family Akkermansiaceae; genus Luteolibacter. The sequence continues at coordinate 4,076 of JAIXPW010000246.1, read as the reverse complement.
GCTCGATCCGGCGTTCCTTTCAGGCAGGAGGAGAACCATTTCTGGAGCGTGCCGCGTTGATCGGATGGGAGGGTGCGGACGAGGCTTTCGGCGGCAAGGGGTTTCACGAAATCGATATCCCTCCGGCCATGAGCGCGGTGCAGGATTCCTTGGTAACGGAGCAGCATGGAATCGAGCAGGACCCAGGGGAAATTCGGACTGCCGGGCGGACCGACGACGAGGTTCTTGCCATCGCCACCCGCCAGCTTGATGCCACCGAGTTTGACTTTCAGCTCAGGCAGGCTGCCGCCCTTGAAGAAGGCTGCGATGCCACCGCCGATCGCTCCGATGACGGTGCCAGCCCCGAGGCTGTGGATGCCGACTCCGAGATCGAAGACTGCGCCCGCCGCGCCGCCGGCGAGGGCTCCGGCGGCGGAGAGTTGGGTGCGGTTGAGGCCCCACTTGCGCCAGGTTTCGTCGGTGGAGAGATCCAGACCTTCGTGAAGCGAGGGATCGTTGTCGGCCTTGAGAAGGTGATGGCGGTAAAGCTTGAGCAGGGTGGAAACGCAGTCCTGCTCGATGGCGGCGAGCTTCCTGAAATACCGATCGCTCATCTCCGCCTTTTTCCGCTCCAGGCGTGAGGGCAGGCCTTCGTCGCGTTCGTCGAGGGGCTCGTGGACGCGGAGCAGCAGGGATTCTTCGAGGAAATCGACGATGGCTTCGGCGGCCTGTTCGCGACGCTCGGTCCACTCGTGGTCCATCTTTTCGAGCAAGCGTCGGATGGCGGTGCCATGACGCTCGTCGATCTGAAGCAGCGACTCCAGCAATCTACGACGTTCCTCGTAGCGGGCGGAATGGGCGTCGAAACTGCGGACGAGATTGAAGGTCGCACCGAGACGTTCGCGCCAGGCGGCTTCCTGGTCGGGCGGCACCTCGCCTTGAGGATTCAGCAAGGCGAGTCGTGGCTGACCCGTCCAGCGCAGGATCTCCATTTCCGCGACGAAGGCATCGCGCAGGGGATTCGAGGGATCGACGACGTAGAGCACGCCCGCGCCGTTCAGGATCGGTTCGAGCAGGCGCACCTCATCGGGAAAGCGTTCGCCGCATTCGGCCACGAAGCGGCGCACGTGATCCGGGCCCGGCGTTTCATTTCCAGCGAAAGACAGGATGGCACGCATGGCCTCGACGGGTTGCTGGAAACCCGGCGTATCGAGAAAGCGGACGAGCGTTTCGCCCTGATAGACGACCGGCAGTTCCTGCACGCGGGTGGTTTCTCCGGGCGTGCTGCTGACGCGGAGCAGGTCGTTGTCATCGACCTCCAACAGGGTCGCGAGCGTGGCGGTCTTGCCGGCATTGACCCGGCCGACGACGGCGAAGGACGGCGTGCTCATCGCGCACCTCCTTCGTAAAACACCAGCTCGACCTCGCTGCCCGCCAGGCCATCGACGAAGCGCTTCCAGTTGGCGCGTTCATCTTCCTCAGCAGGCCGTATCGCGCCGTTGGGTTCCGCGTTTCCGATGAGGAGGATCACGCGTCGATCCTCCTTCAGGCCGCTGACTTTCGCGAGGAGGGATTCGACCTGTCGCGGCGAAAGCGCCCAGCCTTCCACCAGCAGCACGATGGCGGCGGGTGCGTCTGTTAGAGCGTTCCGCGCGGCGGCCTCGCGTTCGGAATCAAGCACGCCGGTGGTTTCCCAGGCGGTCGGGTTGACGCGGAGTTTCTGGAGCAGAAATGGCCTTAGGGTTTCGCGTGAAAAGCCTGCGCCGCCGACGTCGATGACCAGCGCGCCATCGGTCGGGCGCTTGGCGATTTCCTCGCGGAGTTCGCCGCCGGTGAGTTCGCGCCAAAGGGCGCGATGTGGACGGGATTGGAAATCGAGAGACGCCAGCGAGCGGCTTTCGTTCCACTGACAGAGCAGGCGGAGAATCAATCGCGGCAGCAGACCCCACACAACGAGCGACCAAAGCAGGAACCTCCACCACGCGGCCGGACCGGGAGAAAGCGCAGGAGATTTCTCCGGCCACCAGCGGGTGGCATCGATGAGCGTGGCGTCCGGCACCGAGGCGGAGTCGACCCACGACCAAGGCGCGGCGATTACTTTCACTGCCTGCTCCAGCCAGCTGCGCATGGCGGACTCGGTGGTGGTTTCCCAGAAAAAGCCGACGTTGCGAAACAGCACGAGGCCAACGAGGGCGGCGATCGCTCCGAAATTGAAGGCGATGCCGGCGGTTTGCACCACGCGGGCGAGACGCCAGAGCAAAGCGCGTCGTGCGGCTCCGCCTTGGGTGATCAGCGAGTGCCACCAACGAGATTCGCGATCGCCTGTTAGACGTCGGGCGAGGACGCCGATGAGCGACTGGACCACCGAATAGGCTTCGCCCGCCTTTCGGCGAAACAGCCAGGCGATCGAGGCTCCGACGAGGATCGCGACCTGAACGCCGAGCACCACGGCGACGAAAATGGTCACGTTGATGCCATTCCATCGATAGAGCCCGAGGACCGTAGTGATCCCGGCAGACAGCGCGAGCAGGATCAGTCCGAGCGAGACCGCATCGAGGGCGAGGGTGAATTTTCGGCCGATCCCGCTGCGATGACCGGAAAGCCATTCCTTCAGACCGATCCGGCGTGCGGCTTCCGGGGATTTTCCGGCGATGCTCTCGGAAACGAGCCTCTTCTCCTCCGACGTCGGCACGGCGGAAATCGCCAAGGCCTGCTCGAATTCGATCAGGTCTTCCAGCGTCCACGTGCTTTCCTCACGCGCCATCGCGGCCAACAGACTCCATTTTTCCAGCCCTGACAATGACGGGCACCGAAGCAATACGCATCAACGAATCAAGATGCGACGATTTGACTCTTGCGGCTGCGATTCACCCCACTACATTTCCGGCGATGTCCATTCCCGATCCGACCTCTGATCTCCGCCGCGCCATGCAGGACCGCATTCTCGTGCTCGATGGAGCGATGGGAACGACGATCCGTGGCTACGGCCTGAGCGAGGCCCAGGCGCGCGGCGCGCGGTTCGCGAAGAATGAAAAGGACATCCTCAACAACGGCGAGATCCTGTCCCTGACCAATCCGGACATCATCGCCGACATCCACAAGCGATTCTACGAGGCGGGCTCGGACATCTGCGAAACGAACACCTTTTCGGCGACCAGCATCGCGCAGAGCGAGTTCTTCGTCGAGGACCCCCGCGAGCATGGCGGTCGCAAGGATCCGGAGTTTTTCCAGAAGATCATCGAGGACCCCTTCCTTAACGATCTCGCGTGGGAAATGAACGTCGAGTCGGTGAAACTCAGCCGGAAATGGGCGGACGCGATCGGTTCGGACACCGGTCGTAGGCGCTACGTCGCGGGCGCGATCGGACCTCTAACAGTCTCGCTGAACATTTCCCCGGATGCCGAGGATGCGGGCTTCCGCGTGGTCACCTTCGATCAGGTGAAGGCCGCGTATGCCCATCAGATCCGCGCCTTGATCGCGGGTGGCGTGGACATCCTGATGGTCGAGACGATCTTTGACTCGCTCAATGCCAAGGCCGCGCTCGTGGCCGCGCAGGAGGTCTTCGAGCAGGACAAGCTGCATCTGCCGCTGATCGTTTCGGCGGCGGTCGGTCGCGGAGGCGAGACGATGATTTCCGGTCAGACCGGCGAGGCACTTTGGAATGCGATCGCGAACGTGAAGCCGCTGGCGATCGGACTGAACTGCTCGCTCGGGCCGGACCTGATGCGGCCGTTTCTGGAAGAGCTTTCGGCGAAATCGAACTCGCACATTTCCTGCTATCCGAATGCCGGCTTGCCGAACCCGCTGTCGCCAACTGGCTTCGACCTCGAACCCGGCGACATGGGCCGCTGGCTTTCCGAATTCGCGGAGGCCGGTCTGCTCAACCTGGCAGGTGGTTGCTGCGGCAACACGCCGGAGCACGTCGCCGCCATCGCGAAGGCGGTCGAGCGTCATGCACCACGGATGATTCCGGAGGTGAAAAGCGCGCTGCGGCTTTCCGGATCGCAGCCGTTCACGGCCGATGAAAGCACCGGCTTCCTGATGATTGGCGAGCGCACCAACGTCGCAGGCTCGCCGAAGTTCGCGAAGCTCGTGCG
>JAIXPW010000130.1 GCA_027485995.1 Verrucomicrobiaceae bacterium | reverse complement strand
CGGTTGACCAAGCTGCGAGGAATGAGATTGAGCAATAGCTTGAGAACGACAACATTGCTGAGGGCTGGTGTTTGTTTGTTCATTACACCCTGCCGAGTGGCAGGGATTTCAAATCAACACCAGCCCGCTTTCCTCCCTCCTTCAAAAAAACCGTGGGATGGCTGTGGAACTTTTCTTCAGTTGGCCCTTGGCACTTGGCCCTTGGAACTTTCTCCTTCCCCCATGCGCCTCGGGATACTCGGCTCCGGCTCCGGTTCGAACATGCAAGCGATCCTCGATGCCATTGAGGACGGCACGCTGGATGCCGAGATCGTGCTGGTGCTTTCGGACAATCCGGGGGCCTTCATTCTGGATCGCGCGACCTCGAACGGCATTCCCGCCGGGATCATCGATTGCCAGGGCTTCAAGTCGAAGTTTCCGGATGAGGTGCAGGCGGACACCGCGCGTCGGCTGCTGGAGGCCGGGGTGGACATCGTTTGTCTGGCCGGGTTCATGCGGCTGGTGAAGCGTCCGCTGCTGGATGTGTTTCCGGGTCGCATCCTGAACATCCATCCGTCCTTGCTGCCGGACTTTCCGGGGATCGATGCGTGGAAACAGGCGCTGGCGGCCGGTGCGACCGAGGCCGGCTGCACGGTTCATTACGTCGACGAAGGCATGGATACCGGGCCGGTCATTTGTCAGGCGAGAGTGCCGGTGTTTCCCGACGACACGCCGGAGTCACTGCACGCCCGCATCCAGATCGAGGAGCACCGGCTTTATCCGGTAGCGATCACGCTCGTCGCGGATGCGCTTTGATCACTCCAGTCCGCGTTCCTCGACGTCCTGCTCGTCCCAGCCGAAGTAGTGGCCGAGTTCGTGCATGAAGGTCGTGCCGACCTCGTCGCGATAGTCCTGCTCATCCTCTTCGACCCATTCCCAGAGATTCTGGAGAAACAGCCGGATGCGCGGCATTTCCCCGGCGACGACACCTGGCTCTTCCAGCAGCGACTGCCCTTCGAAGAGTCCGAGTTCATCGCCTTCAAGGTCCTCGTCATGGGCTCCACGACCGGGTCGTTCCTCGAGGGAAATCGCACAGGCCTTGGCGGGCTTGGTCAGCTCCGGAGGCAGTGCTCCGAGCACGCCCTTCACTTCCTCGTCCGCCCACTTCGACAGTGTTTCAAATTCCATGCGGCGGTTCATACCCGTCGAACGCCCGCATCGCAAGGTTCGTAGTTCCACCCTTCCGACCGTGCCATCAATCTGTCCCCTGAACCCCGACCCTTGGCCACTCCAGCCTGAAGGGCGGAACTACGAACGGTTGACGTCTTGCCCATTCCCTGCCAAACGGACGCGGTGATGCTTGTCGCACGACTCCGAGCCAAACTTGCCGCCGCCCGCCTGGGCTGGCGTCTGGTGGCGCAGGGAGCGTGATGACGGGATCTTCCCGCAAGCCTTCCGGAACGCGCCCCGCCTCGTGGGATTCCGGAAGACGCTCAGGCGGATCCATTTCCCCGTCGGCGGTGCCCGTTTCGGACCACCCGAAACCACCATGACCGAACAATCGCCCCTTTCAGACCGGCGCAGCGTTTTCCTGATGCTGCTCTCCGTCGTGCTGTTCTCCGCCAACACGCTGCTGATCCGTGGCATCAGTGCCTGCGCGCCGGCGGCCGATGGCTGGGTGGCGGCGTTGTTTCGTGGGGTGTTCGGACTGGGGGTCGTGGCGGTGTGCTACGGCTTCGGACGAGGGTTCGAGCCGAAGCGCTTGATCGGCAGCCGGCTCGTCATGATCCGTGGGGTCGTTGGAGCAGCGGGCATCCTCTGCTTCTACATCAGCGTCACCCACCTCGGCGCGGCCAGAGGCGTGGTGCTGAACCTGACCTACCCGGCTTTCGCGACGCTCATCGCCGCGTTTTGGTTGAAGGAAACTGTGAGCCGCGCAGCCGTGGTGTGGATGATCATCGGCTTCGGCGGACTGGTGTTGTTCCTCTACGATGGCAGTCAACTGACCTATCTTTCGCCCTACGACCTGCTCGGGCTCCTCGGTGCGGTGATGGCCGGTTGGGTGGTCGTGGTGATCCGCCGGTTGCGACATGAGGAACACCCGGCGACGATCTACGCCTCGCAGGCCTTTTACGGCATGCTCTCGGCCCTGCCGGCGGTGACGAAAGTGTCATCTTTACCGGCCATCGCTTGGGTCGGACTGATCGTGGCGGCAGTCGTGGTCTCCTTCGCGCAACTTGTCATGACCCGCGCCTATCAGAAGCTGCCGGTTTCACGAGGTTCCGCCATGCAGATGACATTGCCGATCGTCACGGCGATGGCGTCCTTCACCTTTCTCGGTGAAACCTTCCACCTCCATGAGTTCATCGGAGCCGCCGTCGTCCTGCTCGCCACCTGGCGGGTGGTCGCGGCGAAATAGCCCGGACTTTTCCCCCATTGCCATTTCCCAGATGCACGCTAGCCTCCGCCCCTTTCCCATGACCGTTCCTGAGTCGTTCCAGCAATTCGTCCTGCCCACCTACGGCCGCTTCCAGCTCGTTCCCGTGCGCGGCGAGGGCACGCGACTGTGGGATGAGAATGGAAGGTCCTATCTCGACTTCTGCACCGGCATCGCCGTCTGCTCGCTCGGTCACGCCCATCCGCGGCTCACCGATGCGATCTGCAAGCAGGCCGCCACCCTCCTTCATGTTTCCAATCTCTACCAGATCCCGCAGCAGGCCGAGCTCGCCCGCGTGATCGTCGAGGACCATGTGAAGGTGCCAGGAAAGGTCTTCTTCTCGAACTCCGGCGCCGAGGCCAACGACGGACTCGTGAAAACCGCACGCCGCTTCGGCCATCAACGTCCACAGGCCGATGGCTCGCCGCGTTATGAAGTCCTCACCTTCAACCAATCCTTCCACGGGCGCACGCTCGGTGGCATCGCCGCGACCGGTCAGGACAAGGTCAAGGAAGGCTTCGATCCGATGCTGCCAGGCTTCCGGCATCTTCCCTTCAACGACATCGCCGCGCTTCAAAACGCGATCCGTCCGGAAACCGTCGCCATCCTCCTCGAACCGATCCAGGGCGAAGGCGGTGTGAATGTGGTGAAGGCCGACTTTCTAACAGCCATCGCAGAGTTGTGTCGGAAGCACGACCTGCTGCTGTTCTTCGATGAAGTGCAGGCCGGCTTCGGTCGCTGTGGCGATGCCATGGCTTGGCGGACCATTTCCCCCGACCTCCAAGTCGATGGCATCTCGTGGGCCAAAGGCATGGGCGGCGGTGTGCCGATCGGGGCCTTCTGGGTTTCCGATCGCGCGATCAACGACGCAGGCATCGCGCTTTCCTCACTGATGGGCCCTGGTTCGCATGGTTCCACGTATGGCGGAAATCCCCTCGTCTGCGCCGCCTCATTGGCCGTGCTCGCGGAGATCACCGAAAAGGATCTCGCCGGAAACGCCCGCAGGCAGGAGCAGCGGATTCGCGAAACCGTCGCCGCGTGGAACCTGCCCATCGTCACCGAAGTCCGGGGTAAAGGCCTGCTCCTCGGCATTGGCATCGATGCCTCCAAGGTCGAGGTTCCCGCCGGGAAGACCGCCGCACTGGTTCTGGTCAACAAAGCCATGGAACGCGGCCTGCTCATCGTCCCTGCCGGTCCTGAAACTCTTCGCCTGCTTCCTCCCCTGAACGTCACCGACGTCGAAGTCGATGAAGCCCTCGCCATTTTGCGCGAAGTGCTCGCTACTCTTGAGGGGCCAGGGGTCAGAGGCTAGGGGTCAGGAAGATAAGACCATGAATGTGAAATCCTATCGTGATCTCTTGGTGTGGCAGAAGTCGATGGACCTTTGTGTCGAGATCCACACACTTGTTTTGACGTTCCCAAAACACGAACTCTTCGGTCTGAGTTCCCAGCTCAATCGAGCTATCGTTTCCGTGCCGTCCAATATCGCCGAAGGACATGGCCGCCGCACCACCGCTGATTTCATCCATTTTCTTTCGATCTCGCGTGGATCCCTCAACGAAGTCGAGATGCAGCTCACTCTAGGCATGCGTTATCATTACATTCCCGTCGCGGAGCACGACCATCTCCTCGATCAATGTGCCGAAGTCGGCCGCATGCTCAACGGCCTGATGGACGCCCTCGAACGTCGCAATTCCTGATCCCTCTTCTCTCCCTGACCCCCGGCCCCAGACCCCTGGCCACTTCTTTCTCATGAAACATCTCCTCTCCATCGAAGAACTCACCGCCAAGGACATCACCTGGCTGCTGGATTCCGCCGAACATTTGAAGTCCGTGCGCGGTCGCGATGCCGGACAGCCTCTTGCCGGACAGACCTGGGCGATGATCTTCACGAAGTCCTCGACCCGCACCCGCGTGTCCTTCGAGGTCGGCATCCGCGAGCTGGGTGGCTTCCCGATGTTCCTTTCGAAAAACGACATCCAGCTCGGTCGCGGCGAGCCCATCAAGGACACCGCCCGCGTGCTGGGCCGCATGGTCCACGGCTGCGTCATCCGCACCTTCGCGCAGCAGGACGTGGTGGACTTCGCCCACTACTCCGGCATCCCGACGATCAACGCTCTAACAGACGACGAACATCCCTGCCAGATCCTCGCCGATTTGCTCACGATCCGTGAAAAGCTCGGTGGCTGGGAGGGAAGGAAGATTGCGTTCATCGGTGATGGTTTCTCGAACATGACCATTTCCTGGATGTGGGCGGCCAAGCATCTCGGCTTCGAGCTCGCGGTGGCCTCCCCTGCCGCCTACCAACCACCGGCAGAGTTTCTTGAGAAACTGGATGCAACGAACGTCACAATCACCACCGATCCGGCAGTCGCGGCCAAAGATGCGCACGTCATCAACACCGACGTCTGGCTTTCCATGGGTCAGGAAGATCAGCAGGAAAAGGAGACCGCCTTCGGGCCCTTCCAGGTGAACTCGGCTCTGCTCGCCGCTTCCGCGCCGGGCCACATCGTGCTTCACTGCCTGCCTGCCTATCGCGGCAAGGAGATCACCGAGGAGGTGCTCGAGCTTCATGCCGGGGCGATTTTCCAACAGGCCGAGAACCGTCTCCATGCCCAGAAGGCGGTGCTGGTGCATCTCGCCACGAAGCGCTGATCAGGCCGCCATTCCGTCGGCAGGCGCGATCGGCAGATCCACGATGAATTCGGTGACCCCGCTTTCATTTTCAGCCATGCCGATGCGTCCTCCGTGGGCGAGCACGATCTCGCGGGCGATCGAAAGTCCGAGTCCGACTCCATCGGTTTTCTGACCCGGCACGCGGAAGAACTTGTCGAAGAGCTTTCCACGGCAGTCCTCGGGGACGCCATCGCCATGATCGATCACCGAGATGCGGAGAAACTTTCCGCAGGGCCTCGGGGTCACACGGAGCGTGACCGGTTCGTTTGGCGGGCTGTGCTTGAGGGCGTTCGAGAGAAGATTGTGAATGACCTCATCAAGCCGGACCGAATCTCCCAGAACATCGGTCAACTCGCCAACGGCTTCAATTTTCAACGGGCAGCCCTTTTGTTCTGCCGTGCCACTGAAGAGCTGCTTGGCGCGCTCGAGGCTTTCGGAAAGGTTCACAGGTCGCAGTTGAAGCTGGCTCGCACCATTCTCAACCCGCGCCAGATCCAGCAGGCGCTTCAAGGTCAGCAGCAGTCTTTCACAGTCATCCCGCGCGGAGGTCACCATGTTGTGCTGCATGTCATTGAGATTGCCGGTGCGACCTTCGAGCAACAGATGAAGCACCATTCGAATGCCGGTGAGCGGAGTCTTGATCTCATGACTCACCGTGGCCAGGAGGTTGGTCTTCATTTCATCGAGCCAGCGGAAACGGGTCACGTCCATCAGCAACACGGCCCACCAGATCCCCTCTCCGGATTCGGCTGAGAACCTGAAGATTCTCGGCAGGAAATAGAATTCCTCATCCTCGATGCGGAACAGGGCGGCCTCCCGGATGTCGTCCGGCAGGTAGTCGCGGCGCTTTTCCACGCAGTCGTGAAACAAGGCGAGCAGCGTGCCCGGAAGACGACCGGAGACACCGAGCCGGTTCTGCAGGGACTCCGCCGCTGGATTGAGCTGGTCGATCGTGGCGTCCTCGTTGAGCAGGAACACCGGGGCGGGAATGGCGGTGAGGACCGCCCGGTTCTGGAGGTTGGTTCGGAGCAGCCGCTCGTCCATTTCCCGGCGATGCTGGCGCAGTTCGAGCGCCATCTCGTTGAACGAAGGGATCAGCGCGGACAGTTCGTTCTCGCCCCTCGGTTCAGGGAGGCTGAACTCGAAGTTGCCGCGCTTCAGCTCCTTGATCGAATAGGAAAGGCTGACCACCGGATCCACGATCTCCCTCGCGAGGTGGAAGTAGATCAGGATCGCGATGACGATGCCCAGGATCATCAGCGACAGGATGAAGAGAATGCTCTGCGAGGACTTGGCCGTGAGATTGTCGGTGGTCGCGAAGAGCTGGTCCTGATAGAGCGATCTCAAACTTTCCGAAATGTCGGCGATCCGTTGGTTCAAGGCGGACATCTTCTGGATGAAGATCCGCCGTTCGTCCGGAGTGGTCGGCGGATGGCTGAAGAACTCCTCGTAGTCGGTCGAATACTCGACGATGACTCCTGCGAGCCGGTCCACCGCCTCATCCGTGGACCGCCCATTTCTGGCATTTTGAAGCAGTTTCAACCGGTTCCTCATGTCCAGCAGAACCTCGTCATATCGATGGCGGTCCGGAATCTCGGAGGCCTCGGGGTTCGTCAGCGGGATGAGATAGGTCCTGCTGTTGGTGGCGGTGAGCACCGGAAAGCGCTGCACCACATCGACCATCGAGTAGCACTGCTTCAGCTTTGAATCGAACTCCGAAGCGGCGTTCCTCAACAGCAGCAGGCCGGTCGATCCCACTCCGAGAAGCAGGATCACCAGCGAGGTCAGACCATGTCGCAATCGTTGACGGAGCATCTGTTAGAAGCGATTAATCCAGATCGAGACGCTTCCGTTTGCGATAAAGCGTGGCCTTGTCGATGCCGAGGATTTCCGCAGCCTCCTGAAGGCTGGGGGCCCATCCCAGCACGCCTCGGATGTGGGCGGATTCCAGATCGTCAACGCTGACGCGGCTTCCGACCCGCATGACCGGAGCGGAATCCCGATCGCCCACGGCTGTGGCACCCACCTCCGCCGGACTCGGCAGGTCCTCGGCGCGGATCGCGGGACCCTTTGCCAGGATCGCCGCGCGTTCGATGGCGTTCCTGAGTTCACGGAGATTTCCCGGCCAGCCGTGTCGTGTGATCGCATCCCATCCAGCGGCATCGAAGCCCTCGAAACTGCGGCCGACCTGCTTGGAGAAGTAGTCGAGGTAGCGCTTTGCAAAGACCCTGAGATCCCGTCGCCGCGCGCGCAGCGGTGGAATGGTCACCGCGATGACATTGAGGCGGTAGTAAAGGTCCTCGCGGAAAGTGCCATCGATCACACACTGCCTGAGGTCACGATTGGTCGCGGCAATGACGCGGACATTGGCCTTGAAAGTCTTGTTGTCCCCCACTCGCTCGTATTCGCGTTCCTGAAGGAGCCGCAGCAGCTTCGACTGGATGTCCATCGGCAGATCCCCGATCTCATCGAGAAAAAGCGTGCCGCCATCGGCCAGTGCGACCTTGCCGACCTTGTCCTTCACGGCCCCGGTGAAGGCACCGCGGACGTGACCGAAGAGCTCGCTTTCCAGAAGCTCCTTCGAAAGGCTCGGGCAGCTGATGGTCACCAGCGGCTTGTCGGCCAGCAGGCTACGCTCATGCACCTCGCGGGCGATCACGCTCTTGCCAGTGCCACTTTCGCCGAGAATCAGAATCGAGGCGGTTGTCGCGGCGGCACGGAACAGGTTGTCGAGGGCTTCCCGGGTGGCCTCGTCCTCCGAGTCGAAGTGCATCGGTGCGAGATTCGTCTGCACCTCGCTCTTCAAGGCCACCACGGTGCGTTTCAACTCCTGCACCTCACCCTGGGTGTGAAGAGCCTTTCCCGCTTTCAGAAGAATCGCGCGCAGCTGCTCCGGGAGAAAGGGCTTCTCCATGAAATCAAAGGCTCCAAGCCGGGTCGCCTTCACCGCCGTCTGGATCGAACCATGGGCGGTGAAGATCACCACGAGCTGCTCCGGCTTCAGTTCGAGGATCTTCTTCATCACGTCGATCCCGTCCTCCGCTCCCAGCCGCAAATCGAGGAACACCACATCGAACGCCGCCTCCTTCACCCGTCTGAGGGCCGTGGCGGAATCCTCGGCAGCCTCGACGTAGTGATCCTCCGCCTGAAGCGCGTAAGACGTGGCCTGGCGAACCGTGCGCTCGTCGTCAACAATCAGAATGTCCATGATTTCCCCTTAGAACGTCATGTGCCATTTCGACCCGGGTGACCGACAGCTGCAAATGAACGACTTAACTCGATCCTGCAATCTACGGTCGGGGTTTGATAAATGCAAAATGCAAGATCACTTTTCTTTTCGTGCGAATTGCGGACTGGGTCATTTTGCAAACACACCCAGAATCGCATTCGCTGCCAGCGTGTGACCCCGCAGGTTGGGATGGTTTGACTGGCTCAGCAGATCGCCGATCGGAGTGCCTTTTGCGAGCTCTGCCTTCCAGGCTGCGAACACGTCGGCCAGCGGCACATTCTCCTCCTTTGCGATTTTCCGGATCAGTTCGGCACGCTGGCAAAGGGGATCCGCCGGATCGTTGAGCTTCGCATTGGAATCTCCAGTCGGCGTGATCAGGACCACTGGAATCTTGTGCTGCTTCGCCAGTCGGATCATCGACTTCCAGGCCGCCTCCACCTTGTCGAGCGGTTGGCGACGGTCGTTCAGCGCGTAGTCGATGAAAATGACATCCGGCTGGTGGCAGAGCACATCCTTCTCGAAGCGGGCCGCGCCCGAAAGGCTGTCCTCGCCTCCGATGGCGGTGACGATGCAGTTCATGACCGCGAAGGGGTGGTCCTTCTTCAGCCCCTGAAACACGAGCTGCGGATAGGCTTCGAAGGGTCTAACATCGGGCGTTTTCTGATAACCGGAGGGAACGCTGTGGCCGTGGAAAACCAGGTTGAGCGTGTGGTTCTTCGGCCACTTCACGTCCATCGACGCGAGGAGTTCGGGTGGAAGCTTCGACTGGGCGTGGACCGGAACCAGCAGCGCGAGGGATAGCAACAGGAACTTCATGAAGCCAAGCATACGCCCGGCGTCACCCAACCGTATCAAGCAAGGGGCCGCGTCACCCAACGGGCGGGCAATCGAGCTCCGAGGTGCTCGATTTCAAAACGCCCCTCCTTCACCGCCGCTGCGCTGAGGACCCGTTGATCCGGGCGCTTCACGTATCCGAGCGCGATGCTGCGTCCGAGCGTGGGGCTCCAGGCTGCACTGGTCGTGTAGCCGGCGATTTCCCCATCCCAGAAGATCGGCTCGCTGCCCCAGAGATTCGGCTCGGGATCCTCCAGTATTAGCGAGATCAGACGCTGCGTGACACCGCGTTGCTTTTGTTCGAGCAGGGCCGACTTGCCGAGGAAGTCCTTGGTCCAGTCGATCGCGAAGCCCAGGCCCGCCTCAAGTGGGGTTTCCGCCGGAGAAAGTTCATGACCATAAGCGCGGAACCCCTTCTCGATGCGCATCGTGTTGATCGCATGAACGCCGCAGGGTCGGATGCCGAAGGGGGCTCCTGCGTCTAACAGAAAATCCCACAGCCTCGACGAATCGCCACGCGGAACATGCAACTCCAGCCCCGGCTCGCCGACATAGCTGAGCCGCGCCGCACGCAGGGAAATGCCATCGATCTCGATCATCCGCGAAGTACCGAAGGGCCAGCCTTCCTCAAACTTGAGTCCGGAGACGATTTCAAGAAGCTCGAAGGCCCGTGGTCCCATCACCGACACCACATCCAGCTCCCCAGTGATGTCGCGGAGTTTCACCGAGTCGTCGGCAAGCACATGCCGCTTGATCCAGTCGGCGTCGCGACCCTGCTGCAGGGTGGCCGTCACGAGGTAGAACGACTGCTCCGCCGTGCGGATGACCGTCAGGTCACTCTCGAAGGTTCCACGCTCGTTGAACATCCCGGTGTAAACCGCGCGACCGATCGGCACGTCGATGTTTCCGCCGCAAAGATGCTGCAAGAGCTGGAGCGCACCGGGGCCTGTTAGATCGTATTTCGCGAAGGTCGATTGATCGAGCAGCCCGATCGACTCGCGGCAGGCACGGACTTCCTCGAAGCACCACGGCTGCCAGTTCTGACGCAGGAACGAGTATCGGATCTCCGCCTCGGCCGCCATCGGCGCATAGGCAAGCGGCCTTTCCCAGCCGGCGGTCTCCATGAAGACCGCATTCGATCTACGATGATTCTCGTACAAGCCCGAAGCACGGATGCCGCGCGACGTTTCCATCTGCCGCAGCGGCCAGGCCATCTGGTAGTGGAGGCCGAGCACCTCGCTGACGCGTTCCTGAAGATACTTGCGGCCGTTCTGGAATGGAAGGAAACGCCGGACGTCCACCGAGCTCAGGTCAAGCGTCATGCCGCCGTTCTGGATCCACTCCACCGCATAAAGCGCCGCGCCACCCGAGCAGGCAATGCCGGCGGAATTCCAGCCACCTAGGACGAAAAGGCCATCGGTGCCATGCGGCTCGCCCATCAGGAAATTGTTGTCCGGCGTGAAGGCTTCGGGGCCGTTGACGAACTTCACCACCTGGTCGCGCGTGATGCCTTTCAGCCGATGGCAATGCGCGGCGAAGGGCTCGGCAAAGTCCGGCCAGTCCGGCTCCAACAGGCCGAAGGAAAAGTCCTCCGGCACCGCATCGGCGATCTGCCAGGGCTTCGAGCGCTTCTTGAAGGCCCCGAGTTTCAGGCTGCCGTCATCGAGTGCGCGGAAATAGTTTCCTGCATCCGGATCCCGCGAACAGGGACAGTTGCGGGTCACGCCCTCGATCGGCTTGGTGATGACGTAATGGTGCTCACAGGGATAGACCGGAATGTCGATGCCATGCTGGAGGCCGAGTTGGCGCATCCACATGTTGCCTGCAAGGACCACCCACTCGGCACGGATCTCTCCTTCCGAAGTCGTCACCCCAATGATCCGCTGGCGACCTGCAGGAGCTGGCTTCGAGAGAAGTGCGGTCACCGGCGTGTGTTCGAAAATCCTGACTCCACCGGCCATCGCCGCCTTCGCGAGGGCGACGACGGTTTCACCCGGAAGCACGCGGCCATCCCCCGGCAGATGCACGCCACCGAGCACATCCTCGATGTTCATCATCGGCCAGTAATCGAGAATCTCCCCCGGCGTGATCATCCGCGCCTCGACTCCGAAGACGGCCGCCATGGCGACGCTGCGTTGAAGCTGGCGAAGTCGTTCGGGATTCGTGGCAATCTGCAGGCCGCCGCATTGCAACCAGCCGGCATCGTGTCCGGTCTCCGCGGCCAGACGTTCATAGAGTTCGACCGAGGCCTTGTTGACTCGCGTCTGGGCCGAGTTGGTCCGCAGTTGTCCGACCTGCCCGGCGGAATGCCAGGTGGTGCCGGACGCGATCCGGGTTTGTTCGAGCACGACCACATCCTGCCAGCCCGCTTTCGCGAAATGATAGGCGGCCGCCATGCCGGCGATCCCGCCACCGACGATCACCACGCGAGCCTCCTTCGGCAGCGGATGACGCGGCAGGTCCATCGAGGCTGGAACCGGCGTATTGTCGAACAGGGTCTGGATCATCACGCGAGGGCGGCGACTTCGGCTTCGGACTTCACCCAGTACATCGACTGGCTAATCGCGACGATCAGGCGATCGATATCCTCCGGGAACACGTGGCCGATCGTGCCAATGCGGAACGAGTCGATGCCGGTGACCTTGCCGGGATAGATCACAAAGCCCTTGTCCTTCAAAAGCTCGTAGAACTTCATGAAATCGTAGTCGGGCGACTCTGGATTGTAGAAGCCGGTGATGATCGGGCTGTGCAACGAATGCGGCAGCACACAGCGGAAACCGAGCGACTCCATCCCTCTAACAAGGCGGCGCTGGTTCTCCGAATAGCGGGCGTAGCGGGCCGCGACTCCGCCTTCCTCGTGCAGCTCGGTCATCGCCTGCGCGAAGGCGCGAACGACGTGCGTCGGCGAGGTGAAGCGCCACTTGCCCTTGCCCTTTTCCATCCCCTGCCACTGCTCATAGAGATCGAGCGACACGGAGCGCGAGTGGCCCTTGCATTTCTCCAGTTCGGAAATCTTGGCGATCACGAAGCCGAATCCGGGCACGCCCTGGATGCACTTGTTCGCCGAGGAAACGAGGAAGTCGATGCCGAGCTCCGCCACATCGAGCGGCATGCCGCCGAAGGCACTCATCGAATCGACGAGGAAGATCCGCTCGTGGCGTTTCACGATGTGGGCGATGGCCTCCAGCGGATTGATCATGCCGGTGGTGGTCTCGTTGTGAACACAGACGACGTGGGTGATGGATGAATCACCGCTCAGTTCGGCGTCGAGTTTCCCAAGATCCGGCGGAGCAAGCTCGCCGGAGTCATGGATGACCGTGTCAATGCCGAGCGTGATCGCGATGCGGCCGAGACGATTTCCATATTCACCATTCGCGAGCACGAGCAGCCGTCCATCGCGCGGGACAGCCGTGCCGATCATGGCCTCCACGGAAAAGGTGCCGCTGCCCTGCATCAACACGGCGGTGTAGTCCTGCGGGCGGGTCGCAGTGGCGAGTGCGATCAGGCCCTCGCGGATCGGGGTGACGACACCGAGGTTGTAGTCATCGTCCCAGGTGCACCAGTCCCGGAGCATGGCCTGGCGGACAGTCGGTGAGGTGGAGAGCGGTCCTGGAGTGAGGAGGATGTAAGGATTTTCCAGATTCATGATCATAGGTCTTATGGGTCCAAAAGGTCTTATATTTCACCAAGGAAGGGAGAACGTCTTCACATGCGTGAAGAACTTCATGGCCTCCGTGACGCCTTCCTTGATGCCGAGACCGGAATCGCGGACGCCGCCGAAGGGCGTGTGTTCGAGGCGGTAGCCGGGCACCTCGTTGATGTTGGTGGTGCCGGTCTTCAGCTCCTTCGCGGCCTTCATCGCGGCGGCGAGGTCGTT
>JAIXPW010000233.1 GCA_027485995.1 Verrucomicrobiaceae bacterium | reverse complement strand
GCGGGCCCAAGGTGTAGAACGGCGCTTCGCCGCAGGCCTCGAGCTGCTTTTCCATGTTCTGCTTGATCTTGTGCATCGGCACGTGGCCGGGGCCTTCGATCATCACCTGCACGTCCTGCTCCCAGGCGCGCTTGGTGAGTTCGCCCAAGGTGTAGAGCTCGGCGAATTGCGCCTCGTCATTGGCGTCGCGGATCGAGCCGGGGCGTAGGCCATCGCCCAGCGAATAGGCGATGTCATAGGCCTTCATGATCTCGGTGATCTCGTCGAAGTGCTCGTAGAGGAAGCTCTCCTTGTGGTGGGCGAGGCACCACTTGGCCATGATCGAGCCACCGCGGCTGACGATGCCGGTCATGCGGCTGGCGGTCATCGGGACGAAGCGCAGCAGCACGCCGGCGTGGATGGTGAAGTAGTCGACGCCTTGTTCGGCCTGCTCGATGAGGGTGTCGCGGTAGAGTTCCCAGGTGAGGTCCTCGGCCTTGCCGTTCACCTTTTCGAGCGCCTGGTAGATCGGCACGGTGCCGATGGGGACGGGGGAGTTGCGGAGGATCCACTCGCGGGTGGCGTGGATGTTCTTGCCGGTGGACAGGTCCATCACGGTGTCGGCGCCCCACTTGGTGGCCCAGCGCATCTTTTCGACCTCCTCCTCGATCGACGAGGCGACGGCGGAGTTGCCGATGTTGGCGTTGATCTTCACCAGGAAATTGCGGCCGATGATCATCGGTTCGCACTCCGGGTGGTTCACGTTGAGCGGGATGATCGCGCGGCCGGCGGCGACTTCGCTGCGGACGAACTCCGGGGTGATCTCGGCCGGAATACGCTGCGGGAAGCGCTTGAAGATGCCGGGGGTGTAGGAGCTGTCGGGCGACTGGGTGGAGCCGGCGTGCTGCTTGTCGAGGTGGTTGCGGACGATGTCTTCCTTCATGTCCGCGATCTTCGCGCGGCGCATGTTCTCGCGGATGGCGATGAATTCCATCTCCGGCGTGATGATGCCCTGGTCGGCATACCACTTCTGCGTGACGGGCTTGCCGGTGGCGCGCAGCGGGCGGCGGCGCTCGGCGGTGAGGCCGGGGAACTCGACGAACTTGTTGGCGCGCTCCGACTTGGAGGCGAACTCGACGTGTTTCTCGGTGAGGTAGCCGTTGTCCTGCGGCTGGACCTCGCGGCCGTCGTAGGCCTCGACATCGCCGCGGGCGAGGATCCAGTCGCGGCGGAGCGGCGGCAGGCCTTCGTCGGAGGTGCCGGTGAAGGCGGGATCGCCCCAGGGGCCGGAGCAGTCGTAGACGCGGACCGGCTCGTTCTTCTCGATGCGGCCGTTGAAGGACTTGGTGTCGGAGAGCGCGATCTCGCGCATCGGGACGCGGACTTCCGGAAACAGCTCGCCTTGGACGTAGACGCGGGTCGAGGCGGGGAGCTGGGCGCGGGATTCGTCGTGGGACGCGGTGGCGGTGCCGGTGGCTTCTTCGGGGCGGATCATGGACGTTGGTGATTGGGAGATTGGGCGATTGAGCGATTGGGGAAAGGCGGGGAAAGTGCCGAGTGACCAGTGAGCAGTGATCAGGAGAAAGAGAGAGGGAAGTGCCGAGTGAGCAGCCTGCCCTCCGTAGGCTTTGCGAAGGAGGGTGATCAGGGGAATTCGGTAATTGGGTGATTGAGAGATTGGAGATTCTGGGAAAGAAAAAGGCCGCGCTGGGGTGGAGCGCGGCCGGAGGGAGAGAGTTCGGTGGGGACGAGCTTCCTACGGCGGTGCGACCCGCTTCAGGTTCGGAGGATTTTCGCCGCGTGCGCCGGCCGTTCTCAGTTCCGCGATCGGGGAACTCTCCTGTCGTGTGACGGGGAGTTTAGCGGGGAGGGGGAGAGTGCCAAGGGGGAAATGGAGATTGGGAACGAACCGCGGAGGCGCTGAGGTCGCGGAGGGAACGCGGGGAGGTAATGGAGATTGGGAGATTCGGGGGGGCGGCGCTCTGACCATGTTGACGTCACTGACCTTACTGACCTTACTGACTTAACCGACCTACCGAGCCCATCGGCTCACCGGCTCACCGACTCGCGGGGCTGATCGCCGGGTTGACGGGATTTCATACCCATTTCGCTTCCCCCGCGGCGGAGTTTCGGCGACACCCGGCCCGCCTATGACGAACCCGTTCCGCGAAGACCTCGTCTCCCGCTCGCGCCCGGAGCCCTGCACCGTGGTGATCTTCGGTGCCACCGGGGATCTCACGCACCGCAAGCTGGTGCCGGCGATTTACAATCTGGCGATCGACGGCGAGCTGCCGCCGGGAGTGAAAATCCTCGGCTTCGCCCGCCGCGAGAAGTCCGACGCGGAGTTCCGCAAGGGGCTGGAAGAGCTGAACCGCAAGGTTTCGCGCTCCGGTCATGACGATGCGATCTGGGCGACCTTCCAGGAAAGCATCCACTACCACCAGAGCGAGTTCACCGATGCCGACGGCTACCAGCGCTTGGCCGAGCGGCTGGATGCGATCGACCGGGAGCGCGGCGGGAGGGGAAACCGGCTGTTCTACATCGCGAGCGCGCCGGAGTTCTTCGACGACATCCTGACCCAGCTCAAGGGGGCGGGCTTGAACAAGGCGAAGGACGGTTGCTGGTCGCGGGTGATCGTCGAGAAGCCCTTCGGCACCGATCTCAAGACGGCGCAGCATCTGAACCAGGTGGTGAACCGGACCTTCCAGGAAAAGGACACCTACCGGATCGACCATTACCTCGGCAAGGAGACCGCGCAGAACCTGATGGTGCTGCGCTTCGCAAACGCGATTTTCGAGCCGCTGTGGAACAGCCGCTACATCGACCAGGTGCAGATCACTTGCTCCGAGAACCTCGGCATGGAAGGCGGGCGCGGCGGTTACTACGACAAGT
>JAIXPW010000265.1 GCA_027485995.1 Verrucomicrobiaceae bacterium | reverse complement strand
CTATCAAGCCCCAAAAGCATGGCATAATGCGCCGTCAGAGACTGTTCCATGGAGCGACCCTAGCAGCCTTCGCCTGGACCTGCGACCGGAAGCCACCCACTAAATCGCGGGAAGAACCTGAATTTTTAAGACAGCTTCTGAGTCAGAAGCGTTTCGGAACTGCCTGATTTTCGTGATGTTTCCTGAACTTCGTGGTTTGTTTTTCAAGATTCAAGCGAACAGACCATTCCTACTTCGCCGGTGGCGGAACGAATTCATCGACAGCGCGGAAGCTGGTGCGGCCATCGGCGGTGGTGAAGAAGAAGAGGTAGCTGCGGAGGGTGTTGTCGATCGGCCAACGGGTGGTGCTGATGACGTTGTCGCCGGAGGCATCGCGGGTGCCGAAAGCGATGTCGTAGAAGGCGTTTTCCTTCGGGCCGGTGGGGCGGCTTTTCTCGGTGGCACCGGGCTTGAGGATGAGCGGGGTGTCGCCGAGCTTGCAGAGGATGGTCTTTTCCGAGCGGTTCAGGAAAAGGACGTCGCCGGGCTTGAAGGCGGGATCATCGGTACGGACCACGATGGGCGTGTAGCCGGCGGGCTTGGCAACCACGAGGATGACGGCGAAGGCTTTCCCAGCATCAGGCAGGGTGATGGTGCAAAGGGAAATGTCCTTGTCGACGGTCTTGAGGACCATGGTGCGCTGGGAAGCCGGGATGGCGGAGGACAGGCCATTGACCGGCAGGGTCAGTGCCGGGGACTTGGCCTCGCCGAACACGAGGCAGACCTTTCCCAGCGAGTCGGGAGCCTGTTCGGCGAGGAGCTTCACCTGGAGGCCTTCCTCCTTTGGCTTCACCGGTGCGGTCTCCTGGGCCGCGAGAGGAAGGATGAGGGCGAGAAGGAGACCGGACAGACGGGAAAACATGGGGCGATGGGTAGGATGGGTTGCCGCGAGCATGATCAGACTTCCGTGGGATTCAACCACCGGAATGAGACAAGCTTGAAGCGGCGACCGAAGAACCTGTTGAGATTGCTGATGGAGGTGATGAGCTTTTCGGCGGCATCCGTGGAATCCACGAACTCGCAGCCGCGCTGGACGGTGGCCTCGCACCAGGCTCGTGCAGCGACATTTCCGCTGCCATCGAGCGCCTCACCATAGGCGCGGATGATGAAACTGTCGGAGCGGGCGGAGAGCACGGGAGCGATCGGCGTGAGGATGTCCGCCTGTTTCACGATGCCGGGCGAGCCGAAGGACATGGGTCCCCTCTCCGCTTCCGGGAAGGTGAAGCGGGAGGTCACAGCAGATGAAACCGCTCGGCCACCGGTGTAGGCATCATTGATCTTTGCTTCCGGGGAATCCAGTGCGCTCTGGATGGCACCAGCACGGGCGAGGTCCTTGTTGGAACTGAGGCGGCGGTTGACGAAGTCGGCCAACGAGAGGAAGGGACCGCGCTTGCGGACCTCCTTTACAAGGGCGCGTGCGAGGGCGTCGATCTCCGCATCGGTGAGCGTGCGGCGGCCGACCCATTGATCAGGGTCCTTCGGTGCGACACTGCCTGTGCCCCTGGCGATGCCTGTCTGCGGGGCCTGGAGGTTGACGACGGGCGTGTTGGCATCGGCAGTGGAAATGCTTTCCGCGCCGGTGGCATCGCGCACGATGATCGGGCGGTTCTTCAGCCCGCCGAGAAGACATTTCCAGGCTTCAATGGAGGTGGAGTTCACATTGAACAGGCCATCGACACTGATCAGTGCGGCGATCTCCCGCGTGGCGGCATCGCTCGGCGAGGAGGCGGCAAAGTAGGTGTTGGCCAGCCTGGTGGCATCGAGCCCGTGAAGGTCCGGCGAATAGCGGACGGTGGGCAGCCTGGCCTTTCCTGTTAGAAAGTCGGAGGCGACGACCTTCTGGGTGCGCGACTTGCTGAAGTTGCCATTGCTCTGAGGAGTGATGCCAGAGAGGAACCATTCGTCCCACAGCGCACGGTTGGCGAGGTAGGAATGATCGGCCGCCGGACGCCCTCCGGCGAGGGTGGTGTCGGACCGATCCGGGGCGAGGATCGGACAGGCCATCGAGTTGCCGATGGCATGGGAGATCTGCGGTTGCATCGGCTCGCGTGCGTTCAGGGTGGCGTAGCCGTATCTCGGCTTCTGCATGTTGAAACCATTGGCAAAGGAGTGCTGAAAGGCCGCGAGGGAGACAATGGGATCGCGGGGCACGGAATGGGTGGTGACGAAGTTCGCCCCGAACTCGGCGTTGAGCCCACCACCGAAGTAGGCATTGCCGGTGGTGGTGACCTCAAGGTTGCGGTTCTTCCAACTGGTGAGCGGCTCGATGGCGAACTCATAGGGCAGAAGATCGCGCTCGGCTTGGCTCAGGTCAAAAAAGTCCACATGCAGGGCCTTGGGATTGAAACGCGACAACGTGCGCGTCCCGAGGTCCGAGCTATTCTCGGTCTTGGCATTGTAGGACACCATCATGAACGGCGCCTTGTTCGCGGAGATCTCTCCGGCAGTGATCTCGCGACCGTCCTTCTCAAGGATCGGTCTGAAGATGGCCGGGAAACTGTTGGCGTAGAGGCGGCTCGAAGAGGGTTTGGTCCCTGCGATGCCCGGCGCGGTCTGGCCGCGATCATCACTCGCCTGGAGCCTCTTGTTTCCGAAATCCCAATCGATGAACATCCCGCCGATTCCGAGGCTGTTCGCTGCGGAGCCACGGTCATCGCCGAGGTAAAACTCGTGGTGCGACAGCGAGAAATGCCGGGTGTGCTGGTTCGCCCCGGAGGACGAATTTCCGCTCTGGCTGGTCTTCCCGGCCGTCAGGTTGTTCGGCGTCGCTCGATAGAGAATCGTGTCGGTGGCCGCAAGGTCGAGAAAGGCCCCGGCAAGATCGCGAACCGGCATGGCGACGCCACTTCCGTAGTTGAAGCCCGACCTGCCTCCGAGCTTGTGGATGTCCGGCACCGCGGCACGGGCCACAGTGTTGCCGGTCTGGGACATCTTGATGACCTCACCCGGCTTGAAGACCATCTGCTGAAGTCCTCCCACCTGAAGGCTCAGGAAGTTGGCATCACCGTTGGTCGTGTTGGTGTCATTCGAGAAAATCGCCGCCAGTGGATACCGTTGAAATGGACCACCCAGTCTGGAAATCGAGAGATCATAGGGAATCTGCCACCATTTCACGGAAAAGGTGGTTCCCTGGGGCACCACCACCGGAACATCCAACGGATTCCAGAAAGTCAGCACCGGATCGGCCACGACGTGGAGCCGGTTCACCAGGTTGGCTCCGACCTGCACGGGAATCGTCCTGAACGAAAGCACGAGCTGGTAACTGATGACGACCGGCATTTTCATGAAAAACTCGTCATCGTTCGCGCAATCCGTCGGGGTCGCATCGAGCTGAAGGTAGGGCCCAGCCGTTGGAACTCGTCCGCCGGTGGTGTAATTGGGTCCCCCGCTCTTCCTGAGTTCCTTGTAGAGGTTGTAATAAACCCAAAGCTCCTGAAGGTTGATGCCGGACTCGCCGCCGACGGTGTAAAGGGCGGTGGTGGGGGCGGTGCCACTGGGACGCTCAAGCTGCATCGAAAGGTCCTTGCGGAAGCCGCCGGTGGTCACGTTTGTGAGCAGTCCGGAGGAAAATGGAGCAAGGTCGTGGAAAAGCTCCCGAGGGGCCTTCACGTCCGAAGCCAGGAAGGAAGCCTGACTCCAATCGCTGACGAGAGCGGTCCTTGCATCATCGGGAGCCAGCGAACCGAAGGGCCTGTTGGTGCCGATCGAGGCAAGCTCGGTTGCATTTCTGGGAGCGCCCTGGAGATTCTGACGTCTTGAAGCAAACGAGGTATCCGTGGAGACGGGTGGTGTGGAAATCGCGGCCTTCACCCCCTGATCCCCCACCCACCAGGCCATCCGGGCGGTGCTGGAACCGGATTTCCCGACCTTGATCGCCGGCGCGGAGACACGGGCATTCGAGGACGATCCAAGAGTGCCCGAGCCCACCAGTTCAACCTCATCCGTTCCGGGCGCTGCGTCTGCGGAAGCGACCTTCGAGACGGTGGCATAGTCGCCTGACACCAGCCACGAAAAGAATTCAGGAGTCGGCCGGGCAGTGGTGGTGGAAGGCCACGAGCGATAAACCCCGGTCCATTGACGACGTTTCGCATGAGCGGAGGTCTGGCCGCCATCGCTGCCGCTAGGGCGCTGATCGGCAATGGCCGTGATTCGCTGGTCAGGACCGAGCTGCTTCTGAAGATCTCCAATCGCCAGCATCAGCGCCACCCGGGCATTGGCACGGGCGATCTGGTTGGCGTCCGACTGCGATGCCCCACGAAGACTGATGGCCGAAAGGGTCAGAAGCCCCACGGCCACCACCGTCAACAGGATCATCATGGTGAGCGTCACGATCAACGCAAAGCCTTTGCGTTGACAGAAAAGAGACAGGCGGGCACGGCGCCCGGAGGTGGAGTGAAGGGTTTTCATCAGAGTGGGTTTGACGGCCTTTGGCTGGAGGTCGGACCGATCGGTTGGGTTGGCACCGTTGATCTGTATTTACAAATAACAGACGTCGGCGAACAAACTCAAGCCCCCAATCGGGCCTCTGTGAATCCCCCAATCGGGCTAATCCGAACGCACCTGCCGAAAACGAAATAGGGCACTGATCTTTCGACCAGCGCCCCATTCAAATGCATTCGCGAGCTTTCGCGAAGCCCTCAGATCTCGTGGACCGGAAGATTGGCGACTTCCTCGCGGAGCTTCTCAGCCAGCGGCGTGGAAAGGTAGCGCTCGGAGGACGAGCAACCGATCGTCACAATCCGCTTGCCAGCGTTCTCCGGACGCTTGGCCACCTGGAGGGCGGCCCAGACGTTGGCTCCGGTGGAAATGCCGGCTGGAAGGCCTTCCTCCTGGGCGAGAGCCTGGGCGGTGGCAAAGGCGTCCTCGTTGGTGACCTGGATCACCTCGTCGATCACGCCGACGTTGAGGTTCTTCGGAACAAAGCCGGCACCAATCCCCTGGATCATGTGCGGACCTGGCTTCACCTCGTCACCCGCACGGGTCTGAGTGATGACCGGGCTGTTGACTGGCTCGACCGCGATGACCTGGACGTCGCGACGGGACTTCAGCACTTCACCGACACCGGTGAGCGTGCCGCCGGTGCCGACAGCGGCGACGAAGATGTCCACCTGGCCTTCGGTGTCCTTCCAGATCTCCTCGGCGGTGGTTTCGCGGTGAACCTGAGGGTTGGCCGGATTGTCGAACTGTCCGGGGCCGAAGGAGCCCGGGGTTTCGGCAAGCAGCTTGTTGGCCATGGCGATGGCACCGCCCATGCCGCGGGCGCGAGGGGTCAGGACCAGTTCGGCACCGAGGAGGCGGAGGAGCACACGACGCTCGATCGACATGCTTTCGGGCATGGTGAGGATCACGCGGTAGCCTTTCGCGCGGGCCACGAAGGCCAAGGCGATGCCGGTGTTGCCGGAAGTCGGCTCGATGATGAGTCCGCCGGGCTTCAGTTTGCCGTCGCGCTCGGCGGCCTCGATCATGGCCTTGCCGATGCGGTCCTTCACGCTGAAGAGCGGGTTGAAGAATTCAGCCTTCACACAGATCTCGGCACCTAGATCCTTGGTGATGTGGTTCAGACGGACAAGCGGGGTGTTGCCAACGGTGGCAACCATGTTTTCTGCGATGGGCATGTTTTTAAGAGGTGAGGGTTAAGTGTAGATTTAGACGTAAGACTCAAGACTGGAAGACTTAAGAGAAGAGGATTTCGCCTCGCTCTTTTCTTGTGTCTTGCGTCTTCAATTCTTGCGTCTTTTCAGATCTGGAAGTCCGGAACGCCTGAGTCCAGGTGGAGTCCGCACTCGTATTTTTCGCCATTGAAACGGGTGGCCTCGGCATCGAGTCCGTCGGCCGCAGGAGAGGTGGAATGCCAGTCGCCCATGGTCACATAACCTTTCTCGGCCAGTGGGTGAGGTGGCAGGTCGTGTTGATTCATGTAAACGCTGACCTGGGCATCGGCCCAGTCGAGGATCGGATACACCTTGAGCGTCTTCTTCTGCTGCTCGGCATAGGCGCGGTCGGCGCGGGTCTTCGACTGGCTGCGTCGGACACCGCTGATCCAGACGTCGGCCCCGAGTTCCTTCAGCGCGCGGTCGAGCGGCTCGATCTTGGTGAGCACGCCATACTTGTCGGCCCCCTCCTTCCCCTGTTCCCAGAGGTTGCCCCAAAGCGCCTGCATCCGGGCGGCGGAAACCGTCGGCTGATAGACGCGCAGATCGAGGTTGAGCCTTTTTCCGAGATCATCGGCATAGTGATAGGTCTCGGGAAAAAGGAATCCGGTGTCGATGAACACGACCGGGATCTTTGGCGCGTGTTCATGGATGAGATGCAACATGATGGCCGCCTGAATGCCAAAGCTGGTGGTCGCGACGAGGCGAGAGCCATAGCGCTGGTGCAGCAGGCGGAGTCGATCGCCGGCCTTGAGCGCGGCGAGTTCATTGGAGAGGGCTTCTGCCTCGCTGATGGAAGTGGTTTCGATCATGCAGTGACCGCGACGTTGGCGTGGAAATCGGCGCCTTGTTTGGTTTCCGCGACGTAGCCGGTGCGGATGACGAAGTCGCCGAAGCGCTCGCCCTCCAGTCTCTCGGCCGCGTAGTGTTTGAAGATGGGTGCCAGCAGGGCCGGAACTTCCTCGCCCGGGAAATCGGTGCGATAGAGTTTCGACAAACGCTGGCCAGCAAAGCCGCCGCCGAGGTAGATGTTGTATTTCCCAGGCGAGCGGCCGACAAAGCCGATCTCGGCGATGTAGGGACGGGCACAGCCGTTCGGACAACCGGTCATGCGGATGGTGATCGCGTCATGACGCAGGCCGCTTTCCTCAAGGGCGTTCTCGAGATCGCCGATGAGCGTCGGGAGATAACGCTCGGCCTCGGCCAGCGAGAGTCCGCAAGTCGGAAGGGAAACGCAGGCCAGCGAGTTGAGACGCATCGCGCTCTTCAGGTGGCTGTCCTTGATGCCGTACTTCTCGAGAAGAGCCTCGATGGCCGGACGGTTCTTCGGCGAAATGTTCGCGATGATGACGTTTTGATTCGCGGTGAGGCGGAAGTCGCCGTCATGGATCTTCGCAATTTCGCGAAGCCCGGTGCGCAGTGGGTACGACGTCGTGTCGACCACTCGTCCGCCTTCGATGAAGAGCGTGAGGTGGTGCCTGCCATTCGCGTCCTCGACCCAGCCGTAACGGTCGCCGTTGTCCTCGAAGACGAACGAGCGTGCCGGGGCCAAATGGTAGCCAAGATACTTGTCGAGCTCGGTCTTGAACCAGGCGATGCCACGATCCTCGATCGTGTACTTGAGACGGGAATGCTTGCGATCCGTGCGGTCGCCGTAATCGCGCTGCACCAGCACGACCTT
>JAIXPW010000027.1 GCA_027485995.1 Verrucomicrobiaceae bacterium | reverse complement strand
CCCGCGGCCACATCACCGCCGGTGCCAAGAAGGTCATCATCTCCGCTCCCGCCTCCGGTGAGGACGGCACCTTCGTCCAGGGCGTCAACGACGAACTCTACGATCCCGCGAAGCACCACATCATCTCCAACGCCTCCTGCACCACCAACTGCCTGGCCCCGCTGGTGCACGTGCTGCTCAAGGAAGGATTCGGCATCGAGGAAGGCCTCATGACCACCGTCCACTCCTACACCGCCACCCAGAAAACCGTGGACGGACCGTCGAAGAAGGACTGGAAGGGTGGACGCTCCGCCGCCATCAACATCATCCCGTCCACCACCGGTGCCGCCAAGGCCGTCGCGCTGGTCTGCCCGGAAGTGAAGGGCAAGCTCACCGGCATGTCGTTCCGCGTGCCGACCCCGACCGTTTCCGTGGTCGACCTCACCGTCAAGACCACCAAGGAAACCTCGCTCGCCGAAATCAAGGCCGCCCTCAAGAAGGCCTCGGAAACCTACCTCAAGGGCATCCTCGCCTACACCGAGGACGAAGTGGTCTCCACCGACTTCATCCACGACTCGCACTCCTCGATCTTCGATGCCGGCTCCTCCATCGAGCTGAACTCGACCTTCTTCAAGCTCGTCTCCTGGTATGACAACGAGTGGGGCTACTCCAACCGCGTCATCGACCTCCTCGACGACGTCGTGAAAAAGGGTCTCTGATCCTGTTCGACCGTCCTGATTTCAAGAACGCCCGGCCGGAAACGGTCGGGCGTTTTTGCGTTCATCCACCGGCCCCGCACGGGCCGCCGGGTCAGGTGTCTCAGCCCTTGTCGTCGAGATACTTCCAAGCGCCCTTGTAGCGCTTGAAGCGTGAGCGTTCGTGGAGTTCGTGCGCTTGGCCAGCCTCGAAGTATTCGGCCACAAACTCGACCTTTCCGACCTTGTCGTCAGGGCCGCCCTTGGAGGATCCGAGGATGGTGAGAAAGCGCCAGTTTGCCTCATGAATGGTCGCTTCAAGCTGGGCCTTCAAGTCGCGCTCCCTGGTATCAGGGTGGGTCGTAGCCACCAGATAGTCCACGAGCCGGAAGAAGTAAGCGCTGTAGCGCGAGCGCATCAGTTGCACGGCCGTTTCCGGTTTCGCGCGGCCGAAATGAAATGGCTGGCAACAGGCGGCATAGCTTTCGCGGCTTTTGCAGGGGCACAATGAAAGTTCCCTTGGCCCTGCCGGCCGTTCGTTCGGTTCGTTCATGAAGCCGAGTGTGGGGGCCGCACACGCGGATGTTCAATTTTCAATTCATCAATCGGACCGTGGATGCGCTTCGTGCCAGAACTGGCGAATGGTATCCAGTCGCTCGCGCCCTAGCATCCCCGGCGCCGCCTTCTGGCGCAAAAGGCAAGGGATACACATCCTAACAAGGTGATGGAAGGCTCAGGAATCGCGGATGCTCCATTGAGATGGATTTCGTTGATTCTGGCCGCACTGAGCGACTCATTAAAGAAGAACACATTGTCGATGACACCATCGAAATACTCACCAAAACCCGGATTGGAACCGATCCGGGTGAAGGTGTTACCGCTCCCGAGATTTGCCGCTTCGGTGTAGGTATCCCCATTTACGTAGAGAGTCGCCGTTAGATTTGCCTGGTCATAAGTCACCGCCACGAAAGTCCACGTCCCGATGCTCACCGGCTTGAAGCCAACCACATTCCCCGTACCCGTAAATGCCGACCACCCGAGCCCGCCACCACGGCTGTCAATCCCGATTGTGCGGTCAAAGCCGCCATTGTCTTGGGAAATCACCTGCTTCCCGGAGCTCGCGACATCCGACTTGACCCATGCTCCCATGGTCAGCGATGGATAGATGCTAGAATTGATGTTGAGTGGAATCTGAATATAGCTGCTGGCCCCATTGAATTCATAAGCCTGGCCTTGATAGCCCGTCACCTGGGTGATGTTATTCAGAGTGGTGGGGTTTACCGCGTTTCCTGAACGGTCATTGGCATCTCCATCGAAATCATAGAACGCCACCAGCGCGGCGGAGCAAGGAAGGACGGAAACCGTTGAGAAGCAACAGAAAATTAACGCCCAAGGGAGAGAAATTCCAACAATTTTCATGTCCCCAGTTCGGTTAGCGTTTCGAGTTGAGGATGTCAAAGAATTTTTCAACCATCCGGCAGCAGTGGTTGTCCTCGCGGTCGCTGTCGGGTCGATTATCGGATGGAACCCCGCTGGCAATAGGTTGTCAGAGCATTTGTTCTTCACTGAGTTGGTGATGCCGCACCATTTGTCATAGTTCAAACCATGAGATGCTTGGCGGCAATTGTTGGTCCATGAGAAATTCCTTGGCGGCTGCAATCGCCTTCAGCTTCGAAACGGTTGTCTCTCTCGGCATCTCTATTTTGTCGGCCATTATCGCGCCCACCTGAAGGAATATCATCGTTTCGGGCAAGTTCACGTGCTCCGGCCGTTCCTCGCTCTCCGGTTGCCAGCCGGGATGGGATCCATCTGAAGTTGGAAAGTAATGAGGATAAGCGATGTCATCATTGAAATGCAGCCAAAGTTCCGGCTCACCGACGGCCGTGTAAATCATGAATGCTCCATAACCATCGATCTCAGGGGTCTCGGCAAACAAGCTCTCCAAATGTGCGGCGTCCCTGATCTCGGTCTCCCGATTGTGAATGTCGGTAAGCTTCATGGCTGTCGATGCGCAGATTATTCTGCGCAGAACGCTAAAGTGGATGCACCGGCGATGGCGAGCCTGAATTCAACGAGAGACGTAATCGCCGGTCGCATCTCACATCTTGCTCGCCTCGGCTTGAATGCGAGGGATGCCGATGGTGAAAACTATAATGCCAAATAAGCCTACCGCAACGATCCAAGACTTAAATGTAATGACGCCAAAAAGGAAAACCACCAATCCAAGAAAATAAGAGATATTCAAGATCACGATTCGCCATCTTTTATAGGTTTCGTCGTTTTCGCACGTCAAATATAACAGGGGGATAAGAAAATAGTAGCTGAAAAATCTTGGATAAACCAGCCCGGCTACCATGCACAAGATCAGTGTCCCAGGAATGACCACTCCCAGCGGAAGTAGATACATCTCAAAGGCTTTGCTCGCATGGAAAAAAGAGAGCGAAAGAATACATCCAACGACAAAGCCGCCCAATCCGCCACCAGACACGACAAGCAGTTTCCTAATTACGGCTATGATTTTCTGGAGCATTCTCTGGCGACGTCTAGCTCATCCACGGCGGGGAGGGAAGCCCGAATTCAAACTGGAGCGCTTCCCTCCGTTGAATGGAGTATCTTGTTCGTTTTTAGATTCCCAGAGTGACGTAAATGGCTTGCTCTCGGACTTCAAATCTCTTGAGAAGCATCTTCGCCGCGGTCGTCTTGGCATCCTTGGCCTGAAGGCGATATACAGGACGCGTCTCAACGAATTCCTTGGCTGCCTTGGATGCAAATTCGGTAACCTTAGTCAGCCACTTATCGGGAACGCCTGCGATCACGAGCTTGGAAAATTCTGCATCGTCTAGAAAAAATTCTTGTGTCTCGCTGTCGTAGCGTATGCCCGAAGTGACTAGTGCGGTGCCGCTTAAATCCTTCGATTCTCCATCAACGCGGATGTTAAGCGTAGCATCAAGCCCAACTTGGACTCGATCCCCATTCTCAAGTAGTGTCACTTGAGGATTGGAATAAGTGATGCTGAAGATCAATAGATACTTCTTGGTCACAGGAAATCGTTCGGCTAAGGAAGCATCAATCTTGTCCTGAGTGATCACGACTTCGTAACGCTTGCCTTTGAAGTAAAGAAGCCCCCCGCCAGCGGCTAAGGCGAGGACGATCACTATTACGGTAATTGCCTTTTTCATTTAAGCGAACGATGGGTGGTGGCACCGGCGAGATCAAGCTCCGATCCAGCTAGAGACGTGGTCGCCGGTTGCCTCCCATTCCTTGTGTGTGCCCAGCATGGGCACGATGTAAATGGGGTGCAAGTCCCCTGTAGGAAAACCAGAACATGAAAATGAAAGAGACTACCATCTGAAGCCAAGCGCGGAAGGGCGACCGACCGCGTGAAGGAAGGCTAGGAGAATGTCCAGGCCGCGCTAGCGGCTTCACCCACTGCGAAGCCAAACCTCATGGACGGAGCTCTGCGGAGTCAAACCCGCGAGCCAATGGACAAGAACCGCATAGAAGGCCGACACGGCACGACGAGCTGGCACAACACAGCGACTGCCTCGACCACGCCAGCGGTTACTTGCAAATGCGAAGCGACTCCGCAGAGCGTCCCGCAGGGAGGATAAGTCGTCTGGTTTACCCATGGAGGTAAATGCGGTGGTTGCGCGGGGAAGCATCGTGCCCTTACCTGGGGAATCGGAGCGAAGCGGAGACGGCCGGAGGCAAATCTGGTGGAACCGAAGGCCGCTGCGATGGGAAGCATGTGGGCGTTCAGGAGCAGGCTTCGGTTTGCTTCTTACGCGGGCTTGTCCCGTGTCCGAGCGGAACCGCCGTGTACGGACCCTTACGCACGGTGGTGTGGGACCCGTGGCTGGCTCTAGCAGTCAGTCACGGGGACCCGATTGTGCTGTTTGAGTTTTGGGTGAATAGCGCGGAAGGACATCAATGGCTCAGATATCGATGAATAACTCGAACACAAATCCAAATACCCGCGGAAATAGCGCTCCCAACACCGCACCCAGAACCGCGCCAACTCCGGCTAAAAGAACGACCCCTTGGAAGCCGTCTAGTGGTAGATGATCGAATGCGAAGTAGTAGGCTATCGGCACTACAATCGCAAAAATGAGAGCTCCGAAGGCTCCGGCTAAAACGCGCTTTAAGTTCTTCATGTGTCCAGTGGTTTGGTTGAGATTTGATTTGAAATGGGGAGTCGCCAACTTCTGTTAAGTTTTCCGCGCATTAGTGTGCAAGCTCCTTGGTTTGAATGGCCAGCATTACAAATTGTATTAGTATTTTTGGCACAACGATGAGCGCATGCACCTCTACCAGCGAGGGCGCACGTCGATCACGGGGTGAGGGTTGGAGTTACGGAAAATCATCGAAACAGGGCGGCTGGTAGTGGTTGTCATGACGCGGCTTGCTCGCTAGTGCTTTCTGAACGTTGTCCAGGTGCCGCCACGCTTCTCTCGGGTTGCACCAACTCCTTCCGGGATCTCGTGAAGCTCATTGACGCTGGGATCCATCTTCACGACTTCGCCCATGCCAACGATCATTGCGTCGTCTTCGGTGTGGTCGCCACCACACAAAAACTGCCACCCCCCATCGTCGGCGTCGTGCGTGACAAAAAGTATCGGCGCACCGCCTTTGATCACGTGTCGGCAGGAGAAGCATGCTGTGTTCTCAGGTTGTTCGAACTGGTAGCCGGACGGCTCAGGCGTCGAAGCCGCAGTGCTGGATGACCTCTTGCATCCAAAAAGTGAGGAAAATATTCCCATGGCGATCAGCAGTGTTGAGGGACGCATTCTTATAGCGAACACACAGCCATCCCACAGGATGGGCGCGATGACACACCGGCCTTGATTTAGCGAGGCCTTGGAGGGTGTTTTCAGTGCATGGCGATTGCGACTTTTCGGGCGATGGTCGTGCTTTCCTTG
>JAIXPW010000264.1 GCA_027485995.1 Verrucomicrobiaceae bacterium | reverse complement strand
TGGAGTTGGCTCCTGTTGTGTTGGCGGCATTGGTGACCTTGACCCAGTAACTGGTATTGGTGCTGAGCGCCGTGGTGGTAAAGCTGGAGCTGTTGGTTCCGACGGGCGTGGTGGTGGTGCCGCTGGTGCCCTGATACCATTGATAGGTGAAGGGGCCGGTGCCACCTGCCGTGACGCTGAGGGTGGTGGTGGCTCCGCTGTTGATGGTGGTGGAGGCCGGGTGGGTGGTGACCGTCGCGGGTTGGTTGATCGTGACCGAGGCGGCGTTCGAGTTCACCGAACCGGAGGTGTTTGTCGCACGCACCCAATAAGTCGTATTCTGGGAAAGGGCGGGAGTGGTGTAACTGGCGGTGGTGGCACTGGCACCTGTCGCCGGAGTGGTGGTGCTGGGAGGCGATCCGACATACCATTGATAGGTCGGCGCGGGTGTTCCTGATGCCACGACGGTCAGAGTGGCGGAGCTGCCACTGTTGATCGTGGTGGAGGCCGTCGGCTGGGTGGTGATGGCGGGAGCAACCCCGATGCTGACCGTGGCCGTGGCCGAATTGGCGATCACCGGATTGGTGGTGGCGGTGAGGGTGCCGCGCGTGACCTTGACCCAGTAGTTGGTGGCGGCTGTTAGAGCGGGGGTGGTGAAGCTGGCGGCGGTGGCTCCGGCGATGGGGGTGGTGGTTACACCGGATGCGCCCCGGTACCATTGATAGGCGAGCGGGGTGCCGGAAGCGACAACGGTCAGGGTCGTGGTGGAGCCGCTGGAGATCGTCGTGGAGGAAGGGGAGGTCGTGATGATGGCCGGGCCGACCGTCATGGTGAAGTTTGTGGACTTTGAGCCTCCGTTGAAGTTGGAGCCTTCCCAGGCTTTGGCAGTGATCGGGTAGGTGCCTGCGGTGGTTGGGGTGCCGCTGAGGGAGTCGGTCGTGCTGTTCTTTGAGTTCGAGTGAGTCAAGCCGGCCGGGACGGCGCTCATGGTCCAACTGCCAGGCGTGCTGGGGGCTCCGGTGCATTGCACGATGAAACTGATGGGACTGCCGACCGCAGCGGTCACCGCGGTGCTGCCAGCCGTGGCGTTGGGACTTATCTGAGCCACGACGGTGGCACCGGCGACGGTGTCGTAGGCTCCCAGTCCCACCACGGAGGCCACGGTCCATGTGGCCAAGTCACCGAGTCCTGCCGCTCCGAGGACACGGGCTTCCGGAAACAGCATCTGCACGATCGGTGAGCGCTGGAACAGGAGCAGGAGGGAGCCGAGGCGTGATGAAAGAACACGTGCCCTGACGGATGAGCGGAACAGTCGGTTCATGATGAATGGAGTTGGGTTGAAAGGGGAGATCAGTTGCACCCGCAGCCGCCGCCGCCGACTCCGCCGCCGCCGAAGCTGGCCTCACGCGAGAAATAGGCGTGCTCGGTCATAGCCTTCTGAAGGGGGTCGAGGGTTTCCGACATCACGGGTTTGGCGAGCACGCCGCGCTCGTAGGGCTTGACCCGGACGAGCTGCTGCGAACAGGAGCTCAGGCTTGGCAGTGCCAGTGCGAGACAGATGAGAAAATGATGGGGTTTCATGGAGAGGGCCGGAACGTGGGGATGGCGATCACTTGCCAAGCAGGGCTTCGATTTCAGCCACATACTCGGCCTCCGTCTTCGCGCCTTGGAAGCCGCTGTGGACATGGCGGATCACGCCCTTGCGATCGACTAGATAGCTGGAAGGCATGGTTGGAGGGCTGAAAAAGCTGGCGGCCTGGTGGGTGGAGTCGTGCGCGAGGGAAAAGGTGGCACCCATCTTGGCGGCGAAGGTCTTGTATTTGGCGGCGTCTTCATCGACGCCGATGCCGATGATCACGAGGCCCTTCGCGGCATACTTGGCCTGAAGGCGGTTGAGCGCGGGGAAGGATGCCTTGCATGGGCCGCACCAGGAGGCCCAGAAGTCCACGAGCACGACCTTGCCCGAGGTGTTGGGCAGGGTGGCGGCGGGAAGGAGTTGTGAAAGCTTCGGCATCTGCTGGCCGACCTTGGCGGCATCAGCGGAGGAAAGGAGGGTGGAGCAGGCGAGGGCGAGGAGGGTGATGATGGTTTTCATGGAGTCTTGGGTTAATGAGGGTTGGAGCGGAAATTCATGCAGCTTTGACCAGCCACTTTCCAAAGTGTCGGGTGCCTTCAATTCCAGAGTCGGACTGGGCGCAGACCTCGACGCCTCGGGCGAGCGAGGCGAGATGGATGCCGTCACGGGCGCCGAGCACGAAGGTCGAGGTGCTGTAGGCTCCTGCCTCCAGGCAGGACCGGGCGATGACCGTGACCGCCCGCATGCCGTTGGCCACCGGCCAGCCGGTCCTGGGATCAAGGATGTGCCCGTAGCGGATGCCGTTGTGGGTGAAATGACGGGCGTAGTCGCCGGAGGAACAGACGGCGTGGTCGCTCACGGCGAGCCCACCCCAGCATTGCCCGGGGTTGAGTCCGT
This sequence comes from Verrucomicrobiaceae bacterium, assembly GCA_027485995.1. GTDB lineage: Bacteria > Verrucomicrobiota > Verrucomicrobiia > Verrucomicrobiales > Akkermansiaceae > Luteolibacter. The sequence continues at coordinate 27,291 of JAIXPW010000264.1, read as the reverse complement.
CCTCGATGCCGACGTGCCAGAACGGATGCGTGCCATTTCCTCCAAGTGCAAAGATATCCCGTCCGAGATCGATGAGGGCATCGGTGATATCACGTCGTCTGGCGAGATGAGTGATCTGATCGACCGCGTACTCCTTGCCAAAACCACCGAAGTCCAGCCCCATGCCTGCCTGGGGAAGTCGCACGGCACCGGGGCGGCGCTGGACCTTTTCCCAACCTGTTAGAGCGAGCGCGGTTCGGATCTCCTGAGGGTCGGGAAGCTTCAGGTGGACGGTCTTCCAATCCCAGACCCGGAGCAAGGGCAGGAGGGTGGGGTCGAGGATGCCGTCGGTGCGGCGGTGCAGGTCGTCAGCCAGATTGAGCAGATGCTCCATCTCGGAATCGATGGCCACCCAGTCCGCACCTGCGGCGGCGTTCACCCGGGAGATGAGCGAGGCTGGCCGGTAGCGTGAGAACTTTTCCTCGAAGGCTCCGATCCATCCGAGCGCATCAGCGGCGAAGGTGAGGGCTTTCCGGTCATCGGCGAGCTTGAACTTGATCGAACACTTCGTGCCCAGCGCATGGAACTCCAGATGACGGATGCCCTTGGCGTCCGCCTGGAGTGGCTGGGTGGGTGGAGTGGCGGTCATTGCGGTCATTGCGGGGACAGGTTCAAAATTCAGCGGCAATGCCGACGCTCCAGATGCTGGCGCTGGCGTAGGCCTGGTCGGGGGAGCGGTCCGACCTGCTTCCACTACCGCTCATGACGTAGCGCTCGTACGCGGCGGTGGCGCTGAAGATGTCGTTGAACTGGTAGCGCAGACGGACGCCTCCGCTGAGGGCGTTGAAGGAGGAAAGCCGGTAGTCGGCGGAGTAGTTGATGCCGCTGCCGTTCGGGTTGGCAGGTGGAGTGCCGATGGGCAGTCCGTCGAGGCTGTTGACGTAGAAGCTGGCCGCGTTCTGATGATAAAAGCGGACGAAGGGAACGACCTGGAAGTTCTCCCCGACCGAATGCCGCCATTCGAGCTGCACCGTCTGGGAGAAGACACCGTAGTCGTCGTGGGAAAGCCGCAGGACGGCATCGAGCACGCCGTCCGCCGGCTCGATGTAGCGGCGCGCTTCAAGCTGCAGGACCTGACGGAAGCGGGAGTCCGGACGGTTCTCGCGATAAATGTTGTCCACCGGGATGTCGATGGTGCCGCCCAGTCCATCCGGCAGGGTGACAATGTCGGTGCGCTGCACGACCTTGTAGGGATCGTTCAGATAGCCGTCGGTGTAACCGAGGGTGAGGTTGGCCGAGACCAGGGTGTCCTTGTCGATGACCTGACTGACGCCGGTGAACCAGTCATACTCGTACTTCTGGCGTTCCCCGAGCCCCCGGACAGTGACCAGATCATCGAGGTAATTCACGCCGTAGGAGATCGTGGTGTTCTTCTGGTTCAGCTCGAGGGTGTCGCTCAGCGCAAAGCCGCGTGAAAGGTAGTCCTGCTCCTTGCTGCGTGAGATTTCCAGCTCGACCCTGTGATCGCCGAATTGCCTTGCGAGCGCCCCGAGGATGCCGGTGCGGACATCCTCCAGATTGGAGTAGAAGGGCTGGATGCTGCCCGGCAGCGCACCCGTGGGAGACGAGCCGCTGATCGCGTCGTTCAGCCACTGGAAGCGGAACGAGGTGGCATCATCGAAATCGATTTCGCCACGGACATAGTGAGCCTCGATTCTGATGCGGTCGTCGTCTTCCTGGTAAAGTTGATACCCGTAGTCGTAACGCTGAGGAGGCAGTTCTCCACGGCATTGCGCACCCGGGCAGAGCAGGGAGGCGAGGACAAGCGGTCGGCGAGGGATCATGGGGCGAGGGACAGTCAGAGGGGCTTGCAAATGGAGGCACTGAGGCTCCGCTTTGATTCAGGTAACCAAATCCGGTGGAGTCGGCAAAGGTGGGATGGTTTCCAAATGGTTACATTTCCGGGAATGACCGGAGGGTGTCGAGACCAATCATCCGGGCGAGGAATGCCCGCTCGCGGAAATCGGCGGCAGACTTCGGCGGCACGCGTTGTCCGATTTTGCCTGCGGCCCGCGACCCCCGCTGCCTTGACAGGCGGTGGAGAGGAAAACAGGGTGATGTCGCCCACTATGGGCTCAATCAGCATGACAAAGAACTCCGGATTTTTCGCAGGCTTGGACATTGGTGGCACCACGGTGAAGTCGGTGCTGGTGGACGCAAATGCCGAACAGGTGGGCGGACTGGTCGAGGTCCGCAGCCTGGTGAAGGACGGCTATGAGGCGACTTTCAGGCAGCTTGAGAACGCCCTCGAGCAACTCGCCAGCGGGGCGGGAATCGATCTCAGCGCCATCAAGGGCATCGGCCTCGATGTGCCGGCTCCGAGCAGCGACGGCGTGATCTGGGGACGTGCGAATCTCGGCGAGGACTGGGTCGGAACCGACATTCGTGGCAAGCTTTCCGAGCGTCTCGGGCTTCCGGTTTACATGACCAACGATGGCAACGCGGCCGCCCTCGGCGAGTATGCCCTGCGCCGCAAGTATCACGGTAGCCTGCTGCTGGTCGCTCCCGGCACCGGGCTTGGTGGCGGGCTCGTGCTTTCAGGAGGCACCGGCTATGAGGGCGCGAATGGTCTGGCGCTGGAGGTCGGCCACATCAGCGTGCCGTTCCGCGAGGACGATGGCGAGCTACCGACCTGTTCCTGCGGTTTGAAAGGCTGCGTCGAGGCCTGGGTTTCGCTGGTGGCGTTGCGTCGCCGTCTGCGCTTCGAACTCGCCAAGCCCGAGTGGGCCTCCCATCCGCTCAATGAGGGCGATGCCCCGATCGAGGAAAAGGCCTTCCGTCTCCGTGAGTTCGCGGAAAAGGGCGACGCGCTCGCGGTCCAGATCTTCAAGCAGCAGGGCTTCATCCTCGGCTACGCCGTGGCCGATCTCGTTCGGGTCTTCGATCCCGGTTTGGTGGTCGTCGGCGGTGGTCTGGCCGAGACTTCGTTCCGCGATCTATACATGGGATGGATCCATGAAGGCTTTGTCGATCGTGCCTGGCCTGCCTATCGCCACAGTCCGCTGGATGAGACGAAGGAAACCACGTGCTTCGAATGGGCGATCGGTGGCGACGCCTCCGCCGCCATCGGCATGGCCTACGCGGCGCGGGAAATGTTCCAGTGACCGGATCGTGGCGGCGCTTTCCGAGCGCCATGTCTAACAGCAGAAAGTCGGGCTTGGGCGGAAGCTTTCAAGGAGCCTTGGCATCCTGCCCACAAGGAAGAGGAGGACCCGTGGGCGAGAGGCCCATGCTCCTTGAACTTGTTTGTTGCCTTGCGGCTGGGGCTCCGGCTGTCGAGGGTCCCGCCAAGCCATGAAGTCCCTCATTCACCGTCATCGCCACCGGCTGGCCATTTGCCTGATCGTGGTGATGCTGGCGGGGGCGTGGTTCTGGAGGCATTCGCCGGATCAGGCGCTGGCGCTCTGGCATGGGTGGGTTGAGAGCGTGCTGGGCTGGGTGAGGTCGGCCCCGTTTCCGCTGTTCATCGTGCTGGTGGGGATCCTGCCGATGGTCGGCGTGCCGGTGACGGCAATGTATCTGGCGGCGGGGGCGGTGTATTCGCCGGTCTATGGGCTTGATGGGACACTGGGCGGGATCTGTCTAGGCCTGATGCTGAACCTGCTGCTCAGCTACTATGTCACCCGTATTTTCCGGGCTCCGGCGAACCGGCTCCTGAAGCGCTTCGGGGCCTCGCTCCCCGATTTCAGCGGGCTGCCGGCCTGGAAGGTCATTCTGCTGGTGCGCATCACTCCGGGTGCGCCGTTGATGGTCCAGAACCTCCTGCTCGGTCTCGCGGCCATGCCGCTGCGCCCCTACTTGATCGTGTCAATGGCGGCCGAGATCCTGATCGCGCTGGGATACCTGACCGCCGGTCATTCATTTGCCACGGGAGAATGGGGTTTGCTGCCGGTCGGGGTGGCACTGGTGCTGATCGTGGTGCTGGTGGCCAGCCTGCTGCGAGACCGGATGAAAGTGAAGAAGTCCGGTCAGTGATGAGGCTCCCGGCCTTCTCATGAAACTCTCATGAAGGATCTGGCAAACCTCCCGGGTGATCGGGCGAGAGTGAATCGCTCGAGCCTGCGTGCATGCCATTGGTTCCCGTCCATTCCCGATCTTCCTGGATCAAGGATCTGCTTCTGCTGTCTCTGGCCGCGAGCCTCTGGCTTTGTGGCCTGCTGGGCATGCGTCCGTTGGCGAATCCGGACGAAGGCCGCTACAGCGAGATCCCCCGAGAAATGGCGGCGAGCGGAGACTATGTCACTCCCCGGCTGAACGGAGTGAAGTACTTCGAGAAGCCACCGCTGCTCTACTGGCTTACTGCGATCACCTTCAAGGCTTTCGGGGTGAACCCATTCACCGCTCGTCTGTGGAACGGACTGTTCGCGGTGCTGGGCGTGCTGATGACCTACGTGGCGGCGCGTGTCATGCACGGTCGCACGGCGGGGATTTGGTCGGCCGTGGTGCTTGCCACGTCGTTGCTTTACTACGGTCTGACCCACATCCTGCTGCTCGACATGGCGGTGGCGGTGGAAATGGCCGGGGCCTTGTTCGCCTTCCTGTTGGCCGTGAGGGAACCCGCGGGTCGCAAGCGGCTGGGCTTCTTCCTCGCGTTTTATGCTTTCATGGCGCTGGCCACGCTCACGAAGGGGCTGATCGGCTTCATGTTGCCGGGCGCGGTTGCGTTCCTGTGGCTGCTGCTGCTGAACCGCTGGAAGTCGCTCTGGCCGTTCTATCCGATTCTGGGAATCCTGGTGTTCCTGGGAATCGCGGCACCGTGGCATGTGCTCGCAGCACTGGCGAATCCGAGCGCGGACGGCACGGTCTGGCCCGGCTATGCCCGGGGGCTGGAGCTTCACAAGCTGAGCCAGAACACGGGCTGGACCTGGTTCTATTTCGTGAACGAGCACTTCCTGCGATTCACCACAAAAGTGCATGGCCGCTATGAGCCGTGGTGGTTCTTTCTTCCGGTGCTGATCGGTGGGCTGTTTCCATGGACGATCTTCGGATGGCAGGCGGTGAGGAATGCCCTGACCGGTGGCTGGAAGGCGCGACGCGAGCATCCCGAGGCCTGGTTCCTGGTGATCTGGATCGCCTTCATCGCGCTGTTCTTCTCCAAGTCCCAATCGAAGCTGATTCCCTATATCCTTCCGGTGTTTCCCGCCTTGGCGGTGTTGCTGGGGACTTATCTAACAGAAGTCTTTTCGACAGGTGCCCTGAAGCGTGGACGGGCGGGAGCCTGGGTGTTTGTGGGTTTCCTCGTGCTGTTTGCCGCTGCGGTCATCGTCATGCGCGCGCCGAAGAATCAGCCTGACTTCCAGGCGCACTTGCCGGTCTTGAAGACATGGCTCGTCGGGGGCTTGCTGCTGGGTGCCGGAGTGACGTCCCGTTTGATCCGTCGGAACCAGGCATCGCGGGTGCGAGTCGCCATTGCGGGTTCGACCGCGTTGTTCCTCCTCACCCTGACCTTTGCCGCCAAGGATCTGGACAACTCCTCGAGCAAGGATTTCGCCGCCATCCTGGAGTCACGGATCAAACCCGAGGATCGGCTCTACACCCTCGGCATCTATCAGCAGGATCTGCCTGTCTATCTGAACCGCCTGGTCAGCGTGGTGGAATATGAGGGCGAACTGCAGTTCGGCATCGATGCCGAGCCCGAGGTCTCCGCCGGCCGCTACCTGAATCGCGAGGACTTCTTCAAGCAATGGGCCGAACCGGGCACCACCTACGCCCTGATGCGGACCTGGTACTATGACACCTGGTTCGCCGGCACCGCCGGGCCCCATGAGATCATTGGGAAAAGCGACAAGCTCATCCTGGTGGTGAAATCCCCCTCGGAATCGTGAACCTGGCACTCCCCATCATTCCCCTGACCCGCCCGACGATCGACGAGGAAACCATCGCCGGTGTCTGCGAGGTCCTGCGCTCCGGCTGGATCACCTCGGGGCCGAATGTGAAGGAATTCGAGTCGAAGCTTTCCGCCCTGTTCGGTGGCCGACCTGTTAGAGCGTTCAACTCCGGCACCGGCACGCTGGAGATTGGACTTCGTCTCGCAGGCGTGGGCCCGGGCGACGAGGTGATCACCACACCGCTTTCCTGGGTGGCGACGAGCAACGTGATCCTGGAGGTCGGCGCGCGACCCGTCTTCGTGGAAATCGACCCGATCACCCGCAATCTCGATCTCGATGCCGTGGAAAAGGCGATCACTCCCGCCACCAGGGCCATCCTGCCGGTGGACCTCGCGGGACTGCCGGTTGATCGCGACCGGCTCTACGACATCGCGAAGCGCCATGGCCTGCGCGTGATCGAGGACGCGGCGCAGTCGATCGGCAGCTCGTGGAAAGGCAGGCTCATCGGGTCATTCGGCGATCTGGTCTCCTTCAGCTTTCATCCAAACAAGAACCTCACCACGATCGAAGGCGGCTGCCTCGTGATGAACACGCCGGAAGAGGCGTCACTGGCCGAGCAATACCGGCTGCAGGGAGTCGTCCGGAGCGGCATGGATGGCATGGACGTCGAGGTCTGCGGTGGAAAGTTCAACCTCACCGACGTCGCGGCCCGTGTGGGTCTTGGCCAGCTTCCGCACCTGGAAGCCTTCACCGGGAAACGTCGCGAGTTGGTCCGCCGCTACTTCGCCGGGCTCGATGCGGCGAAGATTGAATCATTCGGCGTGAAGCTGCCACCACGTGATTTCGATCAGAGCAACTGGCACATGTTTCAGGTGGTTCTGCCGGAAGGTGAGGGCCTTCCGAAGCGCTCGGAAGTGATGGCACGACTGAAGGATCTTGGCGTCGGAGCCGGTGTGCATTACCCGGCCATCCATCTGTTCACGCTCTATCGAGGTCTTGGCTGGAAGGATGGCGATTTCCCGATCGCCGAATCCGTCTGCCGGACCATCCTGACGCTTCCCTTGTTCCCAACCATGGAGCTGCCCGAGGTTGATCGGGTGGTTTCGGCCCTGGTCTCCGTGGTCTCCGATTCTCAGAAGATATGAGTTCAAACGATCCCATCCAGCTTTCCGTGGTGATCCCCGTTTACAACGAAGAGGGGAACCTGCCGACCTTGTTCTCGCGGCTCTATCCGGTGCTCGATGCGTTGGGCCGCTCCTACGAGGTCATCTTCACCAACGACGGCAGTGCCGACCGTTCGAGCGTCCTCCTCGCCGAGCAGCATGCGGCGCGTCCCGATGTCACGCGGGTGATCGAGTTCAACGCCAATTACGGTCAGCACATGGCGGTGATGGCGGCCCTGGAGCGGGTGCGGGGCGAGGTCGTTGTCACGCTCGATGCCGACCTTCAGAACCCACCCGAGGAAATCCCGGTGCTGTTGGAGAAAACCGATGCCGGATTCGATTGTGTCGGAGGTGTTAGACAAGCCCGGCAGGACAGCATGTTCCGGCGATATGTCTCGAAGTTCATCAACTTCGTTCGCGGTCGCATGACCAGCATCCGCATGACGGATCAGGGCTGCATGCTCCGGGCGTATTCGAGGAATGTGGTGGACGGCATCGTCCGCAGTGGCGCGGTCAATACCTTCATCCCGGCGCTGGCCTACAATCTCGCCCGCAGGCCGACCGAGGTTCCGGTGAAACATGAGGAACGCCATGCCGGCACCTCGAACTACTCGCTCTATTCCCTGATCCGGCTGAACTTCGACCTGATCACCTATTTCACCACGGCCCCGCTTCAGATTTTCACCATCGTCTCCATGCTGTGCTCCGCGGGCAGCCTGCTGCTGGTCGTGGTGCTGGGCGTGAGGCGGATTGTTCATGGCTCGGACGCGGATGGAGTCTTCACTCTGTTCGCGATCCTCTTCTTCCTGATCAGCGTCTGCATGGTCGGCATCGGACTGATCGGCGAGTACATGGGTCGTACTTATCAGGTCGTTCGCAACAGGGCCCGTTACCACGTCAGCCACATCCTGGAGGTGAAGCCATGAGCCGCCCGCGCATCCTGTTCTTTGGCTACAGCGAGGTCGGCTACCAGTGCCTCGAACTGTTGCTCGGTCGCGGTGAGAACGTGATCGGACTCATCACGCATGAGGACCATCCGAACGAGAAGATCTGGTTCAAGACTCCCGCCGTTGCCGCCCGTGAGCACGACATTCCGGTCTTCACGCCGGATTCGGTGAACACGCCGGAATGGCGCGCAAAGATCGCGGAGATGAAGCCGGACCTCATCCTTTCCGTTTACTACCGTCACATGATCGGGCAGAAGATCCTCGATCTGCCGCCGCTTGGGGCATTCAACATGCACGGCTCGCTGCTGCCGAAGTATCGCGGTCGTGCGCCGATCAACTGGGCCATCCTTCACGGTGAATCCCACATCGGCATGACTCTCCACCGCATGGTGAAAAGCGCCGACGCCGGGGAGATCATCGATCAGGAAGGGGTCGATATCGACTCCGATGACAACGCCGAGCAGGCGTTCCGGAAAGTCATGCCATGCGCACGCGTCGTACTGGAACGGCAGCTTGACGCGCTTCTAACAGGCACTGCAAAAGGCACGCCGCAGGACGATTCCCAGGCCACCTATTTCGGCGGTCGGACCCCCGAGGATGGCCGCATCGACTGGTCGAGGAGCTCACTTGAACTCTTCAACCTCATCCGTGCCGTCACCGACCCGTATCCCGGTGCCTTCACCGACGTGGGCGAGGCCCGGCTGATGGTCTGGTGGGCGAAGATCCTTTCAGACCGCAGCGGCCAGCCCGGCGAAGTGCTTTCCTCCGATCCTCTCATCGTCGCCACCGGCGAGGGTGCCCTTGAACTTACCCGCACCGAATGGCGCGGCGCGTCCGTCCCCGCGATCCCGGCCGGAACCATCCTCTAACACCACCATCTCATGCCACTGAAAGTTCTCATCCTCGGAGCCAACGGCTTCATCGGCAGCAGCCTCACCGAAGCGATCCTCAAGCAGAAAGACTGGGAGGTCTATGGCATGGACGTCGGCGATCACAAGCTGACCTCCGTGCTCGCTCATGAGCGTTTCACCTTTGTCGAAGGTGACATCACGATCAACCAGGAGTGGATCGAGTATCATGTGAAGAAATGCGATGTGGTCATTCCCTTGGTCGCCATCGCCAATCCGGCCCAGTACGTGCAGCATCCGCTGCGGGTGTTCGAGCTCGATTTCGAGGCGAACCTGGAGATTGTCCGCAAGTGCGTGAAGTATGGAAAACGCCTTGTGTTTCCCTCGACCTCGGAGGTTTACGGGATGTCACCGGAGGACGTGCTCGATGAGGAAACGAGCAACATGGTTTACGGTCCGATCGACAAGCAGCGCTGGATCTATGCCGCTTCGAAGCAGCTTCTCGACCGCGTGATCTATGCCTATGGCATCCGCGACAACCTCGACTACACCCTGTTCCGCCCCTTCAACTGGATCGGGCCGAAGCTCGACAACGTGCTGGAGCCCAAGGAAGGCAGCTCGCGGCTGTTCACCCAGTTCATCAGCAATGTCATCTTCAAGAAGCCGATCCAGCTCGTCGATGGTGGCTCGCAGAGCCGCTCGTTCACCTTCATCGAGGACGGTGTGGATTGCCTGCTGCGCATCATCGAGAACAAGGATGGAGCCGCTTCCAGGCGGATCTTCAACATTGGAAATCCGGACAACAACGTGACGGTGGCCGATCTCGCGACCATCATTCTGGAAGCCTTCAGGCACTATCCGGAGTACGCCCAGAATGCCGCTGAGACCAAGGTTCTATCGGTTTCATCGGAGGAATACTTCGGAAAGTACTATCAGGACATCCACACCCGGGTGCCCTCGATCAAGGCGGCGAAGGAGGCCCTTGGATGGGTGCCGAAAGTCGATCTCGTCACCGCGATCCGCTACACGCTGGACTATCATCTTGCCCACAAGGATTACGAACTGGTCGCCTGAATGGATTCCATGCCTGTCGTTGCGCTGAAAGTGGATGTGGATACGGACCGCGGCACCCGCGAGGGTGTTCCCGCGCTCGTGTCCCTGCTGGAGGAGTTCTCGGCACCGGCGAGCTTCCTGTTTTCACTGGGTCCGGACAACACCGGCAAGGCGATCCGCCGCGTGTTCCGGCCCGGTTTTTTCCAGAAGGTCAGCCGCACCAGCGTCGTGAAGATGTATGGCATCCGCACGCTTCTGAACGGCACGCTGCTGCCCGCTCCGCACATCGGCCGACGCCAGGCCGACCTGATGCGCAGCGTACGTGACCGGGGCTTCGAGGTCGGCATCCACTGTTATGATCACTTCAACTGGCAGGATTACTTGTTCAAGATGACGCTCAACGAAGTGCGGGTGGAGTTTGGCAAGGCGATCGATGAGTTCGAACGCATCTTTGGCTGCAGGCCCGTCACGGCCGGTGCTCCGGGCTGGCAGGCCAGTGTCGAGAGCAAGCAGGTCTATGATGAGGCGGAGCTGCTCTACGCGAGCGACACCCGTGGGCAGTCGCCGTTTTTCCCCAGGATCCAGGGTCGCACGTTCAGGACGATCGAGATTCCTAGCACCTTGCCGACCTTTGATGAGCTGTTAGGCCGGGCGGAGTACCCGGATGAGAGGATCGTCCAGCACTACCTCGATCTGCTTCGCGATGACCGACTGAATGTCTTCACCCTGCATGCGGAGATCGAAGGCATGATGAAGCTGCCGCTTTTCCGTGATCTCCTGAAGGCCTGGTCGGACAAGGGCGTGACTTTCGTGCGGATGGAGGATCTTGCGCATGATCTTCTCTCGGAAAGGGACTCCGTTCCTATACATGACCTCGTGATGGCCGAGATCGATGGGAGGTCGGGAACTGTGGCGACGGAGGCGGCCTGAGGCTGGCGGCACCCCTATCTCGAGCGGTGACGATTCCATTCCCCGCGGTCAGCGATCAAACACCAGGGTCAGCATGGACCTTCCGGGCAGCCGAGTGTTGAGCTTTCCATTGCTGACCTGTCCACCTGGGAGTTCGGCGAAGTCCTCGTCCTTTCCCGTCCGACGGGCGCGGTAGCCTGAGTTGGAGAACGGAGGAGGGAGCTTGATCTCGAGATCGGCATCCTGGTCCTGCACGGCAGCGGTGTGGACGACGAGTCGCTTGCCATCGGCGGAAAGAAACGCGGTGGTCTTGATTCCGGGCTTCGAGATATCGGTCGCGAAAGGGCCTTGAACGGTGGTTCCGACCACATGCATGCCCGGAGTCAGCGGGGCACACCATTGACGGAAGCCATGATAGATCTTGGTCTTCACATAACTCTTTCCCCAGTTGAGGTGGATGAGCGCCTCACCTCCTTCGCGTGGCGGATAGACCCAGTCATAAGCCATCCAGACATTGACGCCCTCGTTGAAGGCCTCGGTCATGTAGAGCCAGAATTCCCCGGCGGAGTTGATCAGTCCGGGTGACTTGTCGACGCCGTTGAAGCAGCACTCGGTCATCCACAGTGGCTTCCTGGCGGCCAGGGTGCGGAGTTTCGCCCAGCGATGGCCACGACGGTCGTAGTCGTGACATCCAACCACGTCCACCTGATCGGCTGAAGCCGTCAGCAGGGCGGGCAGTGTCTTCTCGGCTGTATCGACGGCGCTCAGCGTGTTCGGCGCGACCAGTTTGGGACTCGGAGTTTCCGGATGCCGGCGCGACATTTCATCGAGATAAGTGGCGACCTTCGCAAAGAGCGCGGCGTGCTGTTCGGTGGTGAGGAAATACCCCGGTTGATCGTGACCCCAGTCGGGTTCGTTGGCGATGCTCAAGTAGTCGATCGCTTGTCCGTGCCGCTGCATGTGGGCAAGGAAGGCCCAGATGTACTCGGCGAGTTCGAGTTCAAGTCCGGGCTTGAGGGTGGCCTTGAGTTTTCCTCCACCGCTGGCGTCGTTGTTGGTCTTCATCCATTGTGGTGGGGTGTAGAGGACCGCATAGAGCTTGATCTGCGGGTTCCGCTTCTTCGCGGCTTCGGCGATCTTCAACGGATGGTCGCAGTAGGCGAAATCCTTCTCGTTGAACGACTGGGTGTAGGGATCGTCGTTGTCGTTCGCGGGCTCGTGATTGTGGCGGATCTGGAGCTGGAGGAAATCGGTGCGGACGTTCTTGAAGAGATCGTCGTAGAGGGTTTCCTGATCCGTTTGACGGCCGTTCGCGCCGAGGCTGGTGACGTGGGCCTCGTAGAAGATCGCGCCGCAGCCCATGCCTTGGAACTCCTGGCGGACGTCCTTGGGTGAAACGGAGATGACCGTTGGTTCCGCTGTGGCGATCGTGGCTCCGAGAAGCGACGACAGCAGGGCGGCGAAAAGCGGGCGATGATATTGAAGGCTCATGTGGCTTGGCTTCCCGATCCTAAACGGAATGAGGCGGCCGCAACCATCGGGAAAATTCGGAATCCACAGGCTCAGGGGCGGGAGACCTTCAGTCGGAGATAGCCGCTGGGTGAGCCTGATGCCGGCTTTTCCGCCTGCCAGGTTTCGACGGTCCCGGTTGCGATTCGCTGGAGGCTGATGCCGCTGGTGGTCCAGGAACCGGGAGCGAGCGTGGTGGAGTATTCCACGGAGTAGGTGACATCCGGGCGATTGAAAGGGCGTTGATAGGTGAAGCGCAGCAGCCCCGGGGTCCTGGTGACCATGGTATTGGCGATCGAGGGCACCTTCGGCGGAAGACCGAGCGCGTATTTCATCAGGTTTGTCAATCCGTCGCCCGCTGCGATGGCGGAGGGTCCACTGATCGATGGGTTGTTGAGTTCGGCTGGTGAGAACTCGTTCTGAGCCCACGCCAGATAGGCCATGTCTTGAACGATCACATTCACTGTGGTGGAGGTTTCTCCATAGGCATTCGATGCGCTCAAACGGAGCAGGTAGGACCCCGCCTGGTTGAAGGTCACCGAGGTCATGGGCTGGGAGTCGTTGGCGAAGTCCGCCGAGCCTGGGCCGCTTACGAGACTCCAGCGTGAGGTGAGGCTGTTGCCGAGGGTGCCTGTTAGATTCGACGCAACACCCACGACCGCCGATGGAGCCGGGCCGGCCGAGATGCTGGGGGCCTCGTGAAGCTTGTAATGGATCGATAGCTGAGGACGCTGGGTGAGGCTGGAGTGGTTGTCTGAAGCGAATCGCACGAAGGTGCTGGAGCCGGTGGTGTCTCCTGCCGCCCGGATCAGGAACGCGGCGGGTGAGGCCTTTCCTGCCGAATCGGAGACGAGTCCGATCAAGGCCTCGTTCGAAGGGAAAGTCACTTTGGTTCCAGTAGCTGTGGTGGTCGGATTGAATCCCGGAATGATTGAGAGGTTCGATGGGTCGCAATCAATGGGTGAAAGTCCGCCTGCGGTCGTCCATGGATCCAGTGCATTGCCGGTGCGCGTGATCCAGTCCGCTCCGGTGCCTGCTCCATTGCTCGCGTTGCTGCCATCGCCGCTGCCTTCGTTGAAGTTGGTGAGAAGCCGGTGGAGTTCGAGGGTGCCGAGCAGGGTGCCGCTTCCGGATGCAGCGATCGATAGATCCAGCGTGACCCGATCAACGATCGCATCTGAGGGGAGAGCCGGGATGTTGAAGGACAGAAGGCCACGCAGCGGCGAGCCGTTCCGGCCGACGATGATCTGATCGCGTGCGCCGGAGTTCATGGTCGTGTTGTCGCCACGGATGAAGGTGCCGGCATGGGTGTAGCCATCGGTGCCTTCCGAGAGGGTGAGCAGGTTTGGCGAGGCCACCAGGACGGTGAGGTCGCGACTGACGGACCCGACCGCATTGGTGATGGTACTACGAAGGACGTAGGTGCCGGCGACCGGGAAGGTCACGACGGTATCAAGCGCGGCGGCATTCAGGAAGACCGCGGTTCCCGGGCCGGAAACCTGGGTCCAGATCACTGAATTCCCAGGGGTGGAGTTGCTGCTGGCGGCGAGACGCAGGCCCAGGCCTGTATCGATGATCGAGACCAGATCCGAAGCTGGCTGGGTCAGGATGAGGGTTGGATCCTCCACCACGGGGAAGCCTGGGATGGGGGTCCACAGAAGGTTCACTCCGGTGGAGGATTGCTGAAGCACGAAGCTTCCGTAGGTGGCGGCGGGTCGTCCGCCGGAGTCCGTCGTGACGGTGCCGAGCGTGAACGAACCGGTGACCGACGTGGCGGAAACGATGCTGAAGGTACGGCTGCTCCTCCAGAAGCTGTGGAGGAAGTTGGTGGTGCTGTTCGGGCTGTTGAGGAGGAGATCGATCCGCGCTCCGCTGGTGACGGTGACGGCTGCGGCCACGACGCGATCAGCGGTGGCGTTGTTGCCGTCGAGTTCCCACTGCAGCTTTCCTGAGGATGCGAACGAGAGGGGAGCGGTGAAGGTCAGATTGTCGGTGGTCGGCGCGAGAGTTCCACTGATGGAGGTGTTGCCTTGGATCGTTCCGCCTCCAGTGAGGAAGGCTCCGTTAGAGACGTTGACAGAGCCATTGCCGCTGAACCCCGAAGTGACCAGGGTGCCGACTGAAACGGCGGTGTTTCCGCTGTGGCTGTCGGCTCCCGTGATCGAGAGGGTGCCGGTTCCTGACTTGGTGAGCGTGCCGGATCCGCTGATCGGGTTCGCGATGGAAAGCGTGACGCCGCTGGGGACGGAGAAAGTGGCTCCGCCAGTGCCGAGGGTGATTCCGCTGTTGGGATGACGGAGTTCGAAGGAGGCGGTCGGCTGGAACGTGCCGCCGGAGAGGGTGAGTTGGGCTGGGTTGAGGGAACCAGGATTTCCGCCGAGATTGGAAAGCGATCCGACCTTGAGGATGGTTCCGCCATTGACGTTGAGGGCTCCGGTGAAGGAATCGTTGGCTCCAGTGAGGATGACGCTTCCCGCGCCTCCATTGCCAACGTCGAGAGAGCCGGTTCCCGTGATGGGCGCGGCAATCTGGATGGTGCGGGAGGAGTCGAGTCCTGGATTGAGAATCGAGGGGGAAGCTACCGACAGGCTGCCATCGAGGATGAAGGTGGTCGCGGAGTTGCCGTTATCAAGCGCACCCCCGTCGAGGGTCAGATTCTGGATGGTGATGCGGTCGTTGTTGGCACCCTTGAACCGGAGGAAGCCCGATTGGGGAACGGTCAGCGAGTGGCCTGCGAAGGTGTGGTTTCCTCCTGAGGAGGGGGTCCTCAGCACAAACTGGCCGGTGGTGTAGTCCTTCGTCGAGGTGGGGATGATCGTGTCATTCCAGTTGCCGATCGCGTTGAACGAACTGGATCCGATGGCGTCGCTCGATTTCAAGGCGATCAACTGGGGCGTGGCGGAGGCCGCGACGTAGGTGGTGACGGTGAAGGGCTGAAGCTCCGCCGTGAAGCTGCCGGCGGAGACATTGACGGCGGCCTGGGAGGCGAGTGAGAGCGTGTCCGAGGTGACCCAGCGGTCGAGCGAGCTGTCAGTCGGGCAGGAGGCGAGGTTGAAGGTCTGGGTGATCGGCCAGGCGGTGGGATTGGCGGCGACGATGACGTAGGCGGGCGAGGCCGGATCGCGATAGGCGGTGATGAGGGCGGTGGTGTTGCTGGTGATGCCGATGCGTTGGAAGCCCGGCCGCACGAACTTGCTGTAGTTGCCCATCACATAGAGACGCTTCGCGGGATTGGTCGTGCTGTTCCCGGCGAGCGACCCGGTGCCGCTGCCCTTGAGCCACCAGTAGTGGTAGGCGTTCGCCTCGGCGACGGCCATGAACTCGTGGATCTCGGCGGCCAGTTCGAGGCCGTTGGTGATCGTGTCGTTGTTTCCGAAGTAGTGCTCGGTTTCCCAGATGGCGACCGGCGCGGGGCTGCCGAACTGGGATACTGCGGACGCCGTACTTCCGTAGTTGTGCCCGCCGAGGATGCCGATCTTTGCGGCGGTGGCGGGGTCGTTCATCGTGTCCACCGCGAGCGGAAACTGCCAGTGCTGGCTTTCCGGGAGCATGATCTTGGTCGCGCCGACTCCCTTTGCCGCGAGGGCCGCCGAAAGGTAGGGCACGAAGTCACGGAACTGCGCCGCCGACCAGAGGCAGGATTCATAGGTGGTTTCGAGGTCGGGTTCGTTCTGGATCGAGATCGCATGGAGGTTGACCCCGTAGGTCGTCTTCATGGATGAGACGTAGTTGGCGAGCTGGTTGGCGTAGGACTGGTAGTTCGCCGGGCTGGAGATGAAGCTCCCGCCGTTGACCGAATTCGAGGTCTTGAGGTTGGTCGGCGGACTCCAGGGAGTGCTCCAGACCCTGGCACCGCGGGCCTGGGCCATCTGCATGATCGAGGACTCGACCGTGGTGCCGTTGGGCGCGATGCGGCTGCGAAGGAGGGACAGGCCGACTCCATTCGATCCCGTGGAGAAGAACAGGTCGGCCTCGGCCGTGCTCCACGAGCTGCCCCAGGCGGAGGAGGCTCCGAAGCCATCGATCGTCTGTCGGACAGTCTCATAGTTGACCGTCGCGGTGTCGGTGATCGTCGAGCCGGTGAACTTGAGATTATCCACCCAGAGCGTGCTGCTGCCTGTGAGCGAGGTGCCTCCCCAGAGGTGGACCATTATGTTGTTGATCTTGAGGAGATTCGGGTTGGTGGCGGGATCAAGTGGCAGGGTGATGTGCGTCCAACCGGTGGAGGAAACCGGGATGTAAGCGCCTCCGAAGTAGAGTTGACCGAAGCTGGGCGTGGCCATGCCGAGCTCGACGTAGCCGTAGATTGGAACTCCATTCCGGAGATAGCTGGCGGAACCGGGCGCGAATTTCACATCGCATTCGATCGCCGTGAACTGTCGCGCGCTGACGGCCGGACTGATGCCGGTGAACCCGTTGATGACGGTGAACTGGTTGCTGCCGCTGCCGGGAAAGTTGGCGACAATTTTCAGGGCACCCGAACTGCTGTTAGAGTCGGCATCCGTCGCTGAATCCCACGATAGGGACTGAAAAGCCGAGCCGAACCAGTTGCTCCAGACGCTGCCGATCTGACCAGCGGAGTAACTGTAGCCACGTGTTCCGGAGGGGCTGAAGGCATCGGTGACGCTGGTGACAGGAGCGCCTGACGCCATCAGGCCGCATGCGGCGGCCAGCACCGACGCCATCGCCATGGCAATTCGGATTTGTAATGGGGATCTCACAAGAGACTCATGAGCTTGAAACAAAAAGCCGTCCGGACCTGATCGAACAGATCCGGACGGCGATGGATCAAACGATCAAGGCTTGCTGGCCTTGAGGCGACCAAACAGCTTGCCGCCGACTGCGACGGATTTTGGAATGGTGACCGTGACCTCCTGGGTTCCGCCGGAAGGGGTGCCGAGGGTGACGCCCGCTCCGACCGGGGGAGTGATGTTGATCGAGGTCCAGCCCACGAGATCTGAACCGTATTGGAATACCTGGGTGGTGTCCGTGGCCGACTCCTCACGACGGGTGAAGTGGAACACGAAGTTGGTTCCAGTTGAATCGAGCGTTGGGAGGATTCCAGGATCAGAGGCACTTGGGTCACCGTTGAGGACATACTCGAGCAGGTTCGAAGTGCCGTCATAGTCGGGGTCCGCCGCCGTGCCGGCATCGGAGACGCTGAAGCCGCCGATCCAGCTGTCAAATCCTGGAACCACGGTCAGGGTCAGGACGCCGGTGGACTGGCTGAAGGACCAGACATTCGCGCCATCGGTTTTCGTCCAGATGCCGGAGTCTCCGGTGAAGCCGACGACCGTGAAGGTTCCGCCGTAGTTGCGGGTGGCCACGTCCACAAGCGTCCAGGTATTGCCGGAGGTCAGGTCGGCATAGGTGGTGTCGATGTTGAAGTCACCATCAAGGTTGGCGGTGCCGGCACCGGTGAGCTTGTTGTTGTTGCTTCCGTCCAGAACCAGCTTGAGCCGGGCGTTGTCGGCCAGGTTCAGGGTGCTGCCACTGACGACGGTGGTGTTGCCGGTGTAGGTGTTGATTCCGGACAGCGTCAGCGATCCGCCGCTCACCGAGCTGCTGACCTTGAGTCCACCATCGAGGAAACTGGAGCCACCGTGGAGCAGACCGACGGCGATGGTGACGGGCAGTCCGTAGTTGTCGATGATGGCACCGCTGTCGGTGGTAAGCTCGTCGCCCAGGACCTTGAAGGAGATGACCGGTTTGGCGTTGGCGGTGCCGGTCGGGACACTGAAGCTTGAGTTCGTGATTTGAAGCGTGCCGCCGTTGAGGTTGATCGTGCCGTTTCCACCACCGAAACCGTTTCCGGAGTTGACGCCGATTCCAGCGAGGGAAAGCGTGCCGCCGCTGAGGTTCCAGGCGACGTTCTGATTGCCGCTGTTGAAGTTCAACTTTCCGGTGCCGCCACGGGTGGTGGCGGTGTCGCTGAACTGGGCGACGGTGCCTCCGGTCTGGTTGACCGTCACGGAGCGCCCGAAGAACTGGCCCATCAGGATGCTGCCATTGCTGTTCAGGTTCACCTGAGCGGTGCCGCTGACGTTCATGACGACTGGACCGTTGGCTCCTCCACCGGTGAACGCCAGCTCGAGACTTCCCGTGTTCAGGGTGCCTCCGGAGATGTTGTAGGTGGCCTGGGCGCTTTCTCCAACCGACATCGTGCTGGCAACGAGCGTGCCCGCCGTCTGGGTCAGCACTGAAACGTCGGTGCTGGTCGCGCTGACGTAAATGCGTCCACCGGTGTAGCCGGTGGTGGAGAGAGGGTCAGTGGGGCTGAGGATCAGGGTGCTGGGGGAGGCGATCGTTCCTCCCCGCACTTCCACGGACGATCCGCCGTATGCGCCGCGGGCGTTGATGGTCCCTGTCAGAGTGAGGGTGCCGTTGCCGCGCTTGACCAGTTGAGTGTGGGAGTTGCCGTCGATTCCATTGCCCTTGATGGTGCCGCTGAAGGTGGACGATCCGCCGTTGGTGCCGACAAACAGGGTTCTGGGGCCAAAGTATCCTGCCTGATAAGTGCCGGATCCAGTAAGCTTGTCGATCGCGACGTTGCCGGCATAGGCATCGAAGGTGGCTCCGGTGGCGATGTTGAGATCGGACTGGTTGGAGGTGGCCGAGCAGAACTGGGCATCGAAGTTTCCGAACTGGATCTTTCCAGCCTGGACGTCGATCAGGCCGCCCGCGCCGAGAGCGATGGTGCTGTTGGCGGCGTTGAAGGTGATCGTTCCGGCGCCGCTTTTCAGAAGGGTGCCTGCACCGGTGACGGCGATGCCTCCCTGGTTGAAGCTGGAGGCCGAGGTGAATTCAAGGGTGGCTCCGCTGGCGACGCTGGTGGGCACCAAGGTGGCGGCGGACGGGGCCGCGCCTGAGAGTGCGACCTTGCCTCCGTTGATGGTGGTGCCTCCGTTGCAGCTCAGCGTATTGCTGAAGGTGGCAGTGCCGGCTCCGTCCTTGACGAATGCGGCGGTTCCGGAAATGGCCTGACCGCTGAAGGTGTAGTTCTTGGTCGGATTGTTGATCGAGATCGCGTTTGGAGAGACGGCGGTGGGAATGGAAACGGCCACCGGGCTGGCGGCGGATTCCGATTCATTGAAAAGGACGCTGTGGCCGCCCGCTGCGTTCTGGAGGTAGGCGGTGTCGACCAGACCGGTGGTGGTTTTCCAGTTGATGTCGGTGGTGTTCCAGTTGCCGGATGCGGCACCCGTCCACTTGACAAACTCGATGCCGGTGATGGTGGCATTGACCGAGACTCCCGGGTTGTTCACGAGGCTTCCGGAGACGCCTGGGGGCAGGGTGAGGGAAAGATCACTGAAGCCGTTGGGGCCAGCGATGCTGCCGGAGTAGGAGATGACCGGGAAGGTGCCGACGGCAAATCCGGTGCCGATCAGACTGAGGGTGGAAGGGCCACCGACCGTGAGGGAGGTGCTTTGGATGGGGGCACTGGCGGGATTTGCGGCCCCGCCGTTGTCGATCTTGAGGGTGGCTCCCGACGTGGTGCCGAGGGTGACCGCTGCTGTGGAGATTGTGTTTCCTGCCGTGCGGATGGTCGGCGCGCTTGAGTTCGGCACAGTGAGGCCGGAGAGGCCTGTGGGGCTGAAGCCATTGAGGTTGAGCGTGCCTTCCTTCAGTTCGAAGGTGCCGGTGCCGAGCGCGTTGGCGTGTCCCATCCGGAAGGTGGTTCCGGAGGCGTTGAAGATATTGTTGTAAGTCGTGGAACCTCCGAAGAACGTGGCGAGATAGCTGCCGCCGAGCGACCAGCCACCGGAGAACGAACTGTTGTTTCCGGAAACGGTGAAGGTGTTGGTGAAGGCGGTCGGGGTGTAGCCGGACGCGTTGTAGCTGTTGAAGGAGCCCACATACAGGCGACCGGAGCCCGAGACGGGAGCGGTGATGGCGAAGGCGCGGTCACTCGAATCCGTGATGCTGAAGCCGGAAGGAGCGCTCGAGGTGATGGTTCCTGCGATGGTATGGGTGGCTCCTCCTGTTCCCTGGCTCACGATGCCGCCGCTCAGGATAAGGTTGTTGAACGACACGGTCTGGGTGCCTGTGCCCTTGGTGATCAGGGCTGCTCCGACGCCGCTGGTGGAGGATTTCGCAGTGATGGTGAGTGAGTCACCTGCAAAGGTCACCGAGGCGGGGCTGGTGTTCGGAGTGCGGAAAAGGAAACCGTTGTTTGAATAGGTGTTCCCAGAAGAAGGCACGGCGGCATTGCTCCAGCGTGCCGCTTCGGTGAACGAGTTTGCCGGCGAGGAAGCATCGTTGGCGGTCTGGGTGATCGCCGCACCGTGGACGAGGTTGGCAGTGAAGACGAGGGCTCCGAGGATGCCGAAATGGCATCGATGTTTTGGTTTCATAGAGGTGGGTTTTCTGGGTTATGAAGATGGCGACGCGCCGATCCGCAGTGGGATCGGGTTCATCCAACCTAGGTGCGGGACGATCCATGAAGCGATGTCGCAGGTCGATGGCGCGAAAGGGTGTATATCCATCCCCTGAATGGGGGTCTTTCCTGCTGAAAGAGAGTCGCTTCCGAAAGATTCGGCAGGTCGTGGAAACCATTGCGCGATCTCCTGCGTGAGCGCATGATGCCCCCTCATGGCCCGCGCGGTGCTGTCATTTCTGATCGTCTTCATCCTCGCATCCGGACTGCGTGCCAATGGCCTGCCTGTCCTGCGGACGATCGCAGAGATCAGCCGTTTGAGTCCTGAGGAGGCGAAGCTCGGCTATCCGGTGGAGCTGCGTGGAATGGTGGTCACCTTCTCAAAGCCGGAGATCGCGACGCTTTTCATCCATGATGGGAGTCAGGGCATCTTCGTGTCCCGTCCCCTGCTGCCAGGAGATGCCGGGCCGGTGCAGGGGGACCATGTGGACGTGTCAGGCTTCACGGAGCCGGGAAACTTTGCCGCAAGCATCAAGGGAAAGGACCGAGAAGGGGCATCCGTTCGGGTGACGGGCCACGGACCGATGATCGAGCCCAAACACGTATACGGGGCTGAACTTGGAATGCCGAATCGTGACTGTGACTGGGTATCGGTCGAGGCCCAGGTAATCGAGGTCACCATCCGTTATGGAGACATCGTGGTGGAATGCCAGTCTGGCACCTTTCCGTTCTTCATCCTGCTCAAGGGCCCGCTGGCGGACAGATCGGTGCCGTGGGGGCTTGCGGAAAAGAAGATCCGCGCGCGCGGAGTGGTGGCCTCGAGTTTCAACTCGGTCCGACAGATGACCCGCCGCTTTCTTCGTGTCAGCACGCTTTCCGAGATCGAGACGATCGGGGCGGAGTTCGAGCCGCAGTCTCCCACGACGGTGACGAGGGCGAATGAGTTGTTTCGTCTCGGAGGGCCGGGTTCGGTGGACATTGTCCGTCTGAGCGGAGTCTCGACCTTCACCCAGCCGGGACGCGGCTTCTACCTCAAGACGGAGGACGGAAGCATCTGGATCCAGACAGCCCAACCGATTGCTGCCCTTCCAGGCACGGTGATCGAGGTGGAAGGGCGACCCATGGCAGGGGATGTGAAGCCCTTTCTCCGTGCGAGGAGCTTGAAGCTGCAGGGGGTCACGACCAGTCCGCTGCCAGTGGCCATGAGTGCCTCGGAGGCGCTCGATACGAGGAATGATTCCGAGTTGGTCGCGCTGGAGGGCGTGCTGTTAGATATCCAGCATTCGGATGACGGCGAGATGCTTGAAATGCGCGATGGCAAGGCCGTGTTCCGCTGTCTCGTGCCCTGGGATCATGGGGTGCGATCCCCGCGATCCAGCCTGGTGGTAGGATCGCAGGTGAGGGTGACGGGCATCGCCAAGATCAGTGCTTCCGGAACGAATGATCCGATGCAGGAGGACCACAGCCTGATGCTGATTGCGAGATCACGTGCGGATTTCCAGACCCTGGCATTGCCTCCCTACTGGACGGCGGAAAGGGTCACCTATGTAGCGGTGGCCTTGTTCGTCCTGATGCTCGGGATCTTCGGGCTCGCGCGTGTGAGGCGTCGGCGGGAGGACGAGACGAGACGCCGCGAGTTCGAGGCGGTGCTGGTGGAGCGCGGGCGCTTTGCAAGGGAGATCCATGACTCACTTGCACAGGGGCTGACGTCGATCTCGCTGCAGCTCGAATGTGTGCCGGATGTCATCGGGACGGACCCGATTCTGGCGCGACATCATGTTGAAAGGGCGCGCGGTCTGGTCAGTGATAGCTTGAAGGAGGCACGACGCACCATTTGGAACCTCCGCCCACTGGCCCTCGGTGAGGCGGACCTCGCCAGCGCGCTTCGTCGTTTCACCAACGACCTCGGCGAGGCCGGGCGCGTCATTTTCAGCCAGGAAATCGAAGGCACGCCGCGGCCCTTGCCCCCGGAACACGAGGCGGCCCTTCTGCGCATCGCCCAGGAGGCCATCACCAATGCCGTGCGCTATGCCTCGCCGGGTCGGGTCAATACAAGGCTGCGTTATGGCTCCGACTGGTTCACGCTGATCGTGAGCGATGACGGCAAGGGCTTCGATGTCACCGGCAATGCAGGCAAGGGCTTCGGGCTCACCAGCATGGCCGAGCGCGTCGCCGCGCTTGACGGCAGTTTCACCATTGAAAGCAGTCCTGGAAAAGGCACCGAAGTCTCCGTAACCCTGACCACATGAGCACACCCATCCGCATCCTGTTAGCCGACGATCATCCTCCGCTCCGCGAGGGGCTTGCCTCGATCCTGAACAGCCAGCCCGAGTTCACCGTGGTCGCTGAGGCGGGCAGCGGGATGGAGGTGCTGGAAATTGTCGGCCGCGAGAGCATCGATCTCTTCATCCTCGATCTGCGGATGCCGGGTGGAGACGGCATTCATACGATCAAGGAGCTGATCAAGCGTGATCCCAACAGCCGGATCCTGGTGCTCACCACGTATGACAACGAAGAGGACGTGTTCAATGCCCTCGAGGCAGGTGCGCTCGGCTATCTCCCCAAGGACACCAAGCGGGCCGAGATCATCGAAGCGGTGATGCAGGTCCATGCGGGAAATCGCTACCTTACCCAAGCCATCGCCAACCGGCTGGCCGACCGCATGGTGCGTCCCGGGCTCACCGCACGTGAACTCGACGTGCTGCGTTTCCTCATGCGCGGCAAGAGCAACAAGGAAATGGCGGCGGCGATGTTCATCTCCGAGGAAACCGTGAAGACGCGGATGAAGACCCTGTTCCAGAAACTCGGAGTCCATGACCGCACGGAGGCCGTGGCGGTGGCGCTGCAGCGGGGACTGCTCAGGCTCTAATCCTGGAGGTGTCGGAAACTGGGAATGATCCGCTTCAGGATCGACCACACGATCCCTCCGATCACGTAGGCGCTGCCGCAGACGAGGGTGACGGGGACGTTCGCCTTGAGATTGAAGATGGCTCCGACTGCGGCACCCGAGGCGAAAGCGATGGAAAGCAGGAGCGGAGTTGTAATTTTCCATAACTCGATCGGATGGCCACGAAGCCTCATGCCGATGAGCTGGCCGAGATCGGTGAGCAGGCCGGTGATGTGGGTGGTGCGGAGGATCAGCCCATGATAGCGGGTGGCGAGGGCGTTCTGCATGCCGCAGGCCCAGGCGGCGAGAAAGCAGGTGGCCAGCGGCGAGGATTCCGCTAGGTAGTGGCAAAGGATCAGCAGCAGGCCGATCGCGATCACCGAGCGACCATAAGGGCGGCCCAGTTCAAGGGTCGGATGATGGATGAAAAAGCCTGAGGTCGCCGCGCCGCCGACGAAGCCGATCAGCGAGAAACACAGAACAGCGGCCTCGGCCGACCAGCGTCCGCCGGCCTTCACGGTTTCCATGGTGATGCGGGAGAGATCACCTGTTAGATGGCTGACGGAAACACCGATCCGGATCATGAAATCCGCGTTCACGGCGGAGGCCAGGAAGGCGAGCATGCATCCTCCAAGCAGCACCCAGCCCGGTCGGGCCTGAATGGCAGAAGGTTTCTGATTCATGGATTCACTACGGGGGCTGAGCCACGAGGTGTCAACGATGGGCGAAGGTCTGCCAGAGGACGATCAGGCCGGCGAGGATGACCATGGCGGCGAAGCCTTGTCGCAGCCGGATCACTGGAAGGCGTGAGGCGATTTTTTGTCCGGCCAGCACGCCCGCTGCTGCGATGGCGGCGAACGTGAGGGCGAGCGTCCAGAGGATCGGAGCGGCCCCGGCGTGCGCTGCAAAACCGGCGGCTGAGTTGAAGGCGATGATGGCGAGGGAGGTCCCGGTGGCGACGCCTTGCGGAAGCCTACCGAATTTCATCAAAGCTGGAACGAGCAGGAAGCCACCGCCGACGCCGATGAATCCTGTTAGAATGCCGACACCCGTTCCCGCGAGCAGGCATCGGGCGGGACGGCAGTCCGCGCACAGATCGGATCCGGCCTTTGAGCCACGCAGCATCTGGATGGCCACCAGCAGCATCATGCCGGCAAAGATCGTCATCAGCACCGTCGGGGAAACCAGATGCGTGAGTCTGGATCCTCCAAGAGCGCCGAGCATGCCGCTGAGCGCGAACAGCAGGACCGCTTTGAGGTGGACTTCCTTTTTCCAAAAGCGTTGCAAGGCCCCGACCGCAGCGGCCGTGCCGACGACGAAGAGGCTCAGTCCGACGGCTTCCGCAGGTGGCACATGCGCGAGATAGACCAACACAGGCAGCGTGAGGATGCTGCCGCCCGCACCTGTCAGGCCGAGTGAGAGTCCGATCGCGATGGCACCGATCAGCGCCCAGGTGGAAATCGTGATCACGCTTTGGGAGCGAGCAGCTCTTTGGGAATGGCAGAGAAATCTCCGTCAACGTGGAGCGTCTTGATGCCCTGGCTTTCCAGAAAGGAAACGGCCATCGCGGCCCTGAGACCGGAACCGCAGTGGACGAGGTGGAGCTTGCTGTGATCCAGTTCGCCCAGCCTTGCCGCGAGACGGGTGTAGGCGATGTTTTTTGCGCCTTGCACGTGACCTGCGGCGAATTCAGCGCTGCCCCGGACATCGAGAACGAGAGCATCCGGATGGGACTTGATGAGTTCGGTGAGCTCGGAAGTTTTCACGCTGAGGGTCTTCGTGGAAGCGTCTGCCTTCTCCGCGAGGACCCATCCATCGATCCGGTCGAGTCCGATGCGGATCAACTGACGGACGGCAGGATCCACCTGGGCTTCGTTCTCCACGACGAGGAGCAGATGATGCTCCGGGGTCAGATAGGATCCAGCAGAGAGAGGAAGTTTTCCACCGGCGAGTGGCGCGAAGATGGCGCCCTTCAGATGACCCGCCGCGAAGGCGGAGCGATCACTTCGGAGATCGATGGCGTGGTGCAGTGACTGACGGAGCCATGTTTCCACGGATGAGGCGGAAAATTCGATGGGCTTGGGTAGTCTTCCTTCGGGCAGAAGTTCAGGACCGAGGCGGTTGTCGCGCTTCATCCGTGCGAAGTAGAGCGGAGGCTCCGGTTGGCCTGCGAGGATCTCGGCGACAAAGGAATCCTCAGGGCCGTTGAGCGCCTGATGGAGGGCTGAGTTGAAGCGCCTTTCATAGCCAAGCACGCTGGAGGGCACCGCGCCGAGCGCCTTGCCACAGGCGCTTCCCGCGCCGTGGGCGGGGAGGATCTGGAGGTGGTCGGAAAGCGAACGGGTGGCCTGGAGGCTTTGATAAAGCTGGCGTGCACTCGGTTCCATCACGCCTGCCTGACCGGCCGCACTCTCTAACAGATCGGGCCGTCCCACATCGCCGACGAAGAGAAAATCGCCACTCAGCAGGGCAATCGGCTCATCCGCGCCGCCGCCGATGTCGGTGACGAGGAAACTGAGATGCTCCGGTGTGTGACCGGGGGTCAGCAGGGCTTTCAGCTCGATGTTTCCCACGCGAAAGGTGTCGCCATCGTGAAGGAAGCGGGCATTGGGATTTCCCTTCGCCCACTCGAACTGCCAGTCGGGCCCACCTTCTTCGGAAAGGTAGGCGATGGCCCCATGCCGCTCGACCAATTCGCGTGCTCCGCTGAGGTAGTCGGCGTGGATGTGGGTTTCCGCGACGGCGACGATGCGGAAGGAATTCTCGGCGGCGAGTTCGAGGTAGCGATCAATGTCGCGCTCGGGGTCGACGATGATGGCCTCGCCGCTGCGCTGGCAGCCGATCAGGTAGGCGTTTTGCGCGAGGGCGGAATCGGTGATTTGGCGGAGGAACATGGCTGGAGATTCAAGAGTTCAAGATTCTGGACGGAAGATCAGACCGAGCATGAGTTGCCGGCGCATTTGATGCCGCTGCGTTGGTTCCACGGAGCCTTGGCGAGCAGCATGGCCATGCCGCACCAGTCGGTGATGCCGGCGAAGGTGAGACCCGCACCGACGAAGGCGCTGAGTCCGTAGAATCCGGGATGAACCCAGGTGCCGAGAACGACTCCGGAAAGCACCATCAGCCCGGCAGCGATGCGGACCTGGCGTTCGAGCGAAATGGCCTTTTGTCCGCGCGTGACCGGCAGGCCGGCCTGTTCCCAGGCGAGGACTCCCCCTTCGAGGATGGTGAGGTCGTCACATCCGGCGGCGCTGAGTTTCTGACAGGCCTGCTCGGCCCGCTTGCCTGAGCGGCAGACCAGCACGCAGGGACCGGCTCCCTTGATCGCGGCGGCGTCCAATCGATCGAGAGGCATCAGGTGCGAGCCCTCGATGTGGATCTCGGCGTGCTCGGCGGGTGTGCGGACATCGACCAGGCGGAGCGACTTTCCGTGCTGGAGCTGATCGCTGAGGGATTTCGGTGAAATGGTGGTGCTCATGGCGGTTCTGGTTTACGAATAACCAAATAACCACATAGTTATACTTGCGCAAGGCGAAATTTCGTGCTTTTTTGGCCCATCCTTTCTGACCCATGAAACTCGCCCCGAACGACCTTGAACGCGTTGCCACCCTGTTTCGGGCTTTTTCCGAACCGACCCGCCTGGCGATCATTCAGGAAATGAAGGATGGCGAGAAAAGCGTGTCCGAGATCGTGGAGGCTCTCACCACGACGCAGGCGAACGTTTCCAAGCA
>JAIXPW010000219.1 GCA_027485995.1 Verrucomicrobiaceae bacterium | reverse complement strand
GGACCGCTCCTTTCCGCCATTCATTCACCTGAGGATGTCAAGCGGCTCAACGATTCCGAACTGATCGATCTTGCCGCCGAAATCCGGCATTCGCTGATCACCTCCCTTTCCGTCACCGGCGGACACCTCGGCCCGAACCTGGGAGTCGTGGAGCTGACGATCGCCCTGCATAAGATTTTTTCCACGCCCCAGGACAACTTCGTCTTCGACGTCGCTCACCAGGGTTACGTTCACAAGATGCTCACCGGTCGCGCCGACCAGATCCACACGATCCGGACCTACAAGGGCCTCAATGGCTTCCTGCTGCGCTCGGAGTCCGAGCACGACTGCTACGGCGCGGGCCACGCCGGCACCGCCCTTTCCGCCGCGCTTGGCATGGCCGCCGCGCGTGACCTTGCGGGGGATGACAGCCACGTCGTCGCCGTCGCCGGAGACGCCGCCTTCACCTGTGGACCCACCCTGGAGGCCCTGAACAACATTTCGGAAACGACCAAGCGTTTCATCGTCGTGTTGAACGACAACGAGTGGTCGATCGACAAGAACGTCGGCGCGATCGCCCGCTACTTCAACGCGCTCCAGACTCACTCGACCTACGCCAGCGTCCGCAACACCGCTGCGGAGTTCGTTGAGAGGATCGCTGGCAAGGCCGCCCGGAATCTGGCCCACAAGGTCGAGTCGAGCGCCAAGAACCTGCTTTTCCCGAACGTGCTGTTTGAAAAGTTCGGCCTGCGCTACTTCGGGCCGATCGACGGCCACGACCTGCCGCTGCTGGTGAAAACCTTCGAGCATCTCAAGACGCTCCAGGAACCCGTTGTCCTCCACATCATCACCGAAAAGGGCCGCGGCTATCAGCCTGCCCTCGACAATCCGGGCAAGTTCCACGGACTCGGCGCCTACAAGATCGAGGACGGCTCCACCGACACCACCGCCACGCCGACCTGCTCGGAGATCTTCGGACGCGCCGTGACCGACATGGCGAAGGCCGATGACAAGATCGTCGCCATCACCGCGGCCATGCCCGGCGGTACCAAGCTCGACATTTTCAAGAAGGAGCTTCCCGGACGCTACTACGACGTCGGCATCGCCGAGGAGCACGCCGCCCTCTTCGCCTGCGGCCTTGCCACCCGTGGCTACAAGCCCTTTCTCGCGATCTACTCGACCTTCATGCAGCGCGCCTACGACATGATCATTCATGACATGGCGCTGCAGGGCCTCCCGGTCCGCCTCTGTATGGACCGCGGCGGCCTTTCAGGTGACGACGGCCCGACGCACCACGGCCTCTTCGACATCGGCTACCTCCGCCACGTGCCGAACCTGATCTTCATGCAGCCGAAGGACGAGGCCGAGTTCGTGGACATGCTCTACACGATGGCCCAATATGAGGATGGCCCTTCCGCCGTCCGCTACCCACGTGGCGCGATCAGCGGAGCCCCGGTTCCTTCGACTGGAAAGCTTCTCGAAATCGGTGTCGCGGAAGTCGTCGCCGATGGCACCGACGTCGCACTCATCGGCCTCGGCACGATGTTCGAGATGGCCGCACGTGCCAAGGTGATGCTCGAAGCCAAGGGCCTTTCCGTGGCCCTCATCAATCCGCGCTTCATCAAACCGCTCGATGCCAGCGTCATCGAGACCTACGGTGAAAAGTGCAAGGTCGTCTGCACCTTTGAGGACCACGTTGCCCACAACGGCTTCGGAGCCGCGATCATCGAGCTTCTGCACGATGCCGGCATCCACACCCCGGTCGAGCGCATCGCCTGGCCGGATGAATTCGTCGAGCACGGAAAGCCCGACATCCTCCGCGAGCTCCACGGCCTCACGCCGGAAGCGGCGGTGGAGAAGGTGATGAAGTATTTCTGAGTGTCTTCAGGACTCACTCATCTTCACGGGTGAGTTCACGCATGCGGCTCGGCAGGTCGATCGTTTCATGGAGAATCGTGATCACGCCGAGCGCACCTTCTGAAAGCTCACGGAAGAAAATGTAGTGCCGCTTGATACGAACAAAGAAGACTCCCGTGAATCTGCGGTCTTCCAGCGTCCGCCAGACTCCACGTTATTCCGTGAGTTGCTCGATTGAGCGAATCAAGCCGGATACATAAAGATCGGCCGGCTCGTCATCCCAGGTTCGAGAGGTGTGTAGCCAAATTTCAAGCAAGCGCTCCCGCGCGGCAGACAGAATCCTGACACTCATCCTTCAGAACGGGGGGACTTCCTTGCTTCGAGGAGAATGTCCTCAGTTTTCAACACCGCGAATGCCGATTCAGGAGCTTCCATACCGGCCTTCAGTGCGCCATGAAGTGAGTCCTAGCGACGCGCTTCCTCACGCTCGTAATCCCGCCGCACGAGGTCCCGAATGTATTCGCTCACCGAGCCTTAGAGACCACGTGGTCCAGAGCGCTCTTCAACGAACTCCTTGAGCACCCCGCTGAACCGAACGTTGACGCCTTCTGCCATGGGTAAATTGGATGGGACCACCCTAAAAGATGTCCCACAAAACAGCAAACTCGTGGGACGAATACCCTCTTCCATTCGGAATTCGTGATTTGTCATTCCGAAATCCCTCAAGACCTTCTTCCTTGGAACTTGGCCGTTGGAACTTGGAACTTGGAACTTCTCACCATGGCGGACAGGGAGGGATTCGAACCCTCGGTGACATTACTGCCACACACGCTTTCCAAGCGTGCTCATTCGACCACTCTGACACCTGCCCTCTTGT
>JAIXPW010000268.1 GCA_027485995.1 Verrucomicrobiaceae bacterium | reverse complement strand
TTACTGCAAGAAGGTCCTCATCGACGCCGATCCGAAAGGCCTGCTGCCGGACTGGCTGCGCTTCCTGAAGGGCGTGATCGACAGCGCCGACCTGCCGCTGAACATTTCCCGCGAGTCGATGCAGGACAGCGCGCTGGTGAAGAAGCTCGGCAGCGTGATCAGCAAGCGCGTGATCAAGATGTTCGAGAAGGAAGCCGAGTCCGATCCGGAGAAATACCTGGCGTTTTACAAGAAATTCGACCGCTTCTTCAAGGAAGGCGTGGCCACCGACTACGCGAATCGCGAGGGGCTGGCGAAGCTGCTGCGTTTCGAGTCTACTCTAACAGATGCGGGCAAGTTCGTCGGGTTTACCGACTATGTCGGTCGCGTGAAAGATGGCCAGGACAAGATCTTTTATCTCGTCGGTCCGAGCCGCGAGCAGCTTGAGAGCAGTCCCTACATCGAGGCCTTCAAGACCCGTGGGCTGGAGGTGATTTTCTTCACCGATCCGGTGGATGAGTATGTTGTGGATTCGCTTGGCGAGTTTGATGGCAAGAAGCTCGTCTCTGTCACCCAGGCTGGGGTCGAACTTGAGGACGCTGCCGCAGAAGGGGAGTCGCTCAGCCCTGATGAGATCGAAAAGCTCTGCACCTTCCTGAAGGACGAGCTCGGCGATCGCATCACTGAGGTTTCCAGCGGCAAGCGTCTCGTCGATAGCCCGATCATCGCGCTGGTGCCTGAGGATGGCATGACTCCGCAGATGCGTCGGATGATGAAGGCGATGGATGAGAACTTCAAAGATGAGGTCAAGGTCCAATTGGAGATCAACCCGCGTCACTCGCTGGTGCGGAAGCTTTCCGATGCGCGCGAGAAGAACCCGGAGGTCGCCGGACTGGTGGCCCTCCAGCTTCTCGACAACGCCCTGATCGCCGCCGGTCTACTCGACGATGCCCGCGACACCATCAGCCGCATGAATGCGTTGATGGAAAAGGCGATGGGTTGAGGAGGCTGTCTTGAAATGCGAAGCCTGGGATCATGACCGCCAGAATCCGCCGCAGAGGCACGGAGGAAACGCTGAGTTGGGTGAGAAACCCCAATGAATGAAAGCTTCAGCGACCTCATCCCGCCTCCGCGGCTCTATGGAAAACGAGCCTCCAATCGCTGCGTAGAAGGAATTCTCAGGCGGAGTCGAACGAGATTCGAAGCTGCCTTGAGGGAGTCAAATCACTCCTTGTCGGCCCCGAAAACGGGTCACGGCAGGGGGTGAATGACGTACTGGCCCCTCATAGGAAACGGTTCTCTTTCATAAAATCATAACGGATTTCTGAATCAATTTGACGTGAACACGGGATCTCCGCATACCTACAAAGTAAATTTTTTGTAAGAAGTCGATTTTTAGCGTGATGACCCATATGAATCCCCGCAGCCAGTTCCCAGACGATGCCGTTCCTTGCGGCCTTCCTGACCAAGCCCCTTTGAATGGAGGATGGCAGCGTTCCCAGCATGGCGATGCGATTGGCGGGGCGGGTTTCCAGACCGGGCATCCTGGGACCGCTTGGCAAAGGGGCCGAGCGTGATGAAGCGCTTTGCTTTTCGCTTTTCCGATTTTTGATTCTCAATCCTTTCGTCTGAAACCCATGAAATCCCGTTTCCTCCGTCTTTCTGCTGTCCTGATTCTGCTCGGTCTGCTGGCCGTTCTGACTCATCAAAGGGCAGGTGATTCATCCACCACGAAGCCGGAGCGAGGTGCCCCGGTGCGTGATCAAGAGTCGGCTTCGCGACCTCCACTGATTGGGGAAAGCGACAAGGCATCCCAGCAGACCGAAGCCGAGCCCGCGAAGGACTTCGGGGCCTGGGCCTCCGAAAAGATCCCGACGCCCGATCTTGCGAAGATCGAGGCATTTCAAGGTTGGGTGGAGCGTTGGAAGAAGGCGACTCCGGATGAGCGCGCCGCGATGGTGGAAGAGGGCGAGTTGCTGGCCAAGGAACGTCGGGCCGAGTTCAAGGCCCTGATCGCGAGCAATCCCCGTGCGGCGTTGGCGCAATCCGTTTCGAGGGTGATCCGCCAGGACCTGCCGAAGGAGATTGTGGCCTCGTTGGAGAAGCCGGTTTCCGCGACCGGGAACTATCAGGTTTACATGGGTCGGCCGGCCCCCGGCCTGCCGATTCCCGAGGAAGGACTCACCCTCCGGTACTTCGAGACTGCGGATGGCATGAGCTACAAGGCGCGGGTCTTTGGCGAGATGGAGCCGGTGATGTCGCGCAAGCAGATCCCGCTGCGTGGTGTGGCGATCGACCGCGAACTGGCCGTGGCGGAGAGCCCTGTTAGACAGCTTGAGATCGGCGAGCGGATCGCGGCGGGCACGGTGGTCGAGGATGTTTGCCCAGTGTCGGGAATCACCACCGAGGCCGTGGCGTCGAACGAACCCGTGACCGAGGAGGCCCCGACCGTTGAGGTGGGCGAGCGGCTGATCACGCTTTGCAATGGTTCGCACGTGACCGTGATGGATGAGAAATACCGGACCTTCGTCCAGGCCAGCGGCCCCGGTGGAGCGGGCTTTTATTTGGACAACTTCCCAGGAACCTCTTCGAGGGCGATCGGCAATTTCCGCTGTCTTTACATCCGGGTGACCTATCCGGATCAGATGGCTCCTCCCAACACCGAGGACCAGGCCCTGAACGACATGAAGGACGTGGGCCGCTACTATCGGGAGGCTTCCTTTGGAAAGCTGACGGTTACCTCGACGGTGACGCCGCTGATCACGCTGCCCCAGACCCTCGCGTGGTACATTGCCAAGGATGCCGAGGTCGATGGTCTGGGCGTGATCCACAACCAGGCCCGCGCCGAGGCGCGCAAGCTCGGATATGATTCCTCCCAATACAACTGCATCATCGTTCGGGTGAACGGCGGCCTCCGCAGCGGTGCCTCGTGGGGCGGCGGCGACAGCGTCTGGGCAGGCTGGGGCGGCATGGACGTGTTGAATCATGAGTGTGGACATTCGCTTGGTCTCAACCATGCCAACTACTGGAACACCACCGACGGCACGGCCTACGGAACCGGTGCGAATCAGGAGTATGGAAATCCCTACGATGTCATGGGTGGCAGCGGTGGGTTCAGCGCGCATTACAACACCATCAGCAAGCGGACGCTCAACTGGCTTCCCGCCAACTACTTTCACTCTCCGGTCGCCAACGGGGTCTATCGGATCCACGCCTACGACCAGCCGACGCTGGAGGAAGGGAAACGCTATGCGCTGACCGTGGCGAAGGACAGCGTCCGCCAGTACAATGTCGAATACCACCCGGCGCGTGGAGGCTTGTTGGCGGATTCCGCCCTGGTGCTTTACAGCGGGATGGGCAGCAATGCCGGTCACTTGCTCGACACCACGCCTGGCAGCGCGGGCGGCAAGAATGATGCCGGCATTGCGGTGGGCCGAACCTTCTCCGACCTCGAAGCGGACGTGCACTTCACCGTGCTGTCAAAGAACAACACCACTCCGCCCTCGCTGGATGTGGCGTACTTCAAGGGACCCTTCCCGGGAAACATCGCCCCGACCGCGACCTTTGCCGCCAGCGCCACCACCATCAGCGCGGGTGACAGCGTGACTTTCACGGCGACCGCGAGTGATAGCAATGGCGATGCGTTGGCCTATCACTGGGAGTTCAGTGACGGGGTGGTAGGTGATGGATCATCCTCCTTTTCACGTGTCTTTGTCCTGCCTTCACAAGTTACGGCGATGCTGACCGTTTCCGACATGAAGGGGGGAACCGTCCGCCGCTCGACGGTCATCAACGTCGGCGCGCACGGCAAGCAGACGGTGTCCGGAACGGTCACTTTCAATGGTCAGCCTTTGCCGGGAGTTTATATCTCCGGTTCCGGACTGGGTTGCTACACCAACTCAGATGGAACCTACTCGCTTGCCGGACAGCCCACCGGTTCGGTCACTCTGGCGGCCAGTCTCAACGGCTACACCTTCACTCCTTCGGTCGCCAATCCCATGACGGTGGTCGCCGGAACCAACACGGCCAACTGGACCGCCGCCGGCTCGACCTTTGTCACGCTTGCCAATGTCGCCGATCCCACTGAGGGCGGTGCAAGCGGCACCTTCCGGCTGACCCGCACCGGGGACACGACGAATGCGCTGACGGTCCTGGTTTCCCCGGTTGGGGGAACGGCCACGAGGACGACCGACTATTCGTTCTCCACCGGTTACACCGCCTCGGGCTCTTTCTTCTCCTTCACGATTCCGGCGGGGGCCTCGACCCTCGACATCACCGTCGCTCCGGTCAATGACACGACTGCTGAAGGTCCTGAAACGATCACCCTTCAACTGGCCTCCGCGGCTGGATATCTGTCCGGTTCCGGAAACGCGGTGGTGATGACGATCGGTGACAACGATACCAGCCTGCCTCAGGTGGCAGTGACTGCACCCGATCCCTATGCGGTCGAAGGCGGAAGCGACACCGGCACCTACACCTTTACCCGGACCGGAGCCACCGACGCCGCGTTGAGCCTCACCGTCGCCTGGACGGGAACCGCGACCAATGGCACCGATTTCACCACGCTGCCCACCACGGTCACCATTCCCGCCGGCCAGGCTTCCACCAACGTGACGGTCAGCCCCCTCAATGATTCGGCGGCCGAGGTGCCCGAGACCATCATTGCCACGATCAGTGCCAACAATTCGGTCTATCTCAGGAACTCGGCCGCGACGACCTCCACCGTCACTCTAACAGACGATGACACGCCTCAGGTCACGGTGAGTGCTCCGGACTCCTCCGCCTCGGAAAATGGTCCGGAGTCGGGAGTGTTCCTCATCACCCGGAGCGGCCCGACCACTTCGGCTCTCAAGGTATACTATGGCCTGTCCGGCAGTGCCCTTCATGGGACGGACTACGCGATGCTCAACGGCGAGGTCACCATTCCCGCAGGTGCGTCCTCGGCTCCGGTGGTCATCCTTCCGATCGATGACAACATCGGAGAACCTACTGAGAACGTCACGCTGGCGGTCACCACCTTCGACAATGCCTACAGCGTGGGAGCAGCCTTCCAGTCGACCGTTTTGATCGCCGACAATTCGGACAAGCCCCTCGTCGCGGTGCGGGCGGGAACGGCGGGGACCGAGGGCTCGACCAATGCGACCCTGATCTTCCGGGCCATCGGCAGTTCGCCTGGCAACGTCACGGTCAACTACGCGGTTTCCGGCACCGCCACAGCCGGCAGCGACTACACCGCCCTTTCCGGAACCGTCTCCATTCCTTCGAATGGAACCAACGAGGTGACGGTGACCGTTCCCGTGACGGATGATTCAAGTTTCGAATCTGCCGAAACCGTCAAGGTCACGATCAGCCCTTCGGCCAACTACAGTGTTTACAACGATGGCACGGCTGAGGCGGTGATCCGGGACAACGAGGGAGGCACCGAGCGGGTATCGGTTTCCGCCTACAATGATTCGCCTGCGGAGGCTTCTTCCGTGCAGGGTCGTTTCTATCTCTCCCGCACCGGAACCGTGGGAGCGCTCACAGTGAACTATGCCATATCAGGCACGGCCACCAGCGCCACCGACTACACCGGGCTCAGCGGCTCGGCGGTCATTCCGGATGGGCAGTCGGGAGTGAACGTGACCTTGGTGCCGCTCGATGATTCGACGGTCGAGGGCAGCGAGTCGGTCACCGTTACGGTTTCCTCCGGAACTGGATACAGCCCGGACCGGCCTTCTTCCGCCACGCTGTTCATTGCGGACAACGAGACTTCGACGGTCACGGTCGGCTTCCAGGCACTGGCGTCGGCCAGCGGTGAGGCACCGGGAGCTCTTGGCGAGTATCGCGACATCCCGGTGGTGCTTTCCGCCGCCTCGGCGAGCACCATCTCGGTTTCCTACACGGGTGGTGGCGGCACGGCGATGGGGGATGATGTCGATTGGGCCTTTGCCGATGCCTCGGCAGGCAATTCGGCGATCCCCGGCGGGACCCTGACCTTCGCGCCCGGCGTGACGACCCAGAACATCCGGGTCCGCATCAAGAATGACCTGGTCCGTGAGCCCAACGAGTTGGCGGTGCTGCGTCTGTTGAATCCCGCCGGGGCCAGCTTCACCACGTCAAGAAGCCAGCACAACCTCTTCATCTACGACGAGATTCCAGCGGGATTGGTGACCGAGGAACGATGGAATGCGACCAACGTTTACACCAACAATACCTGGGATACGGTCGCTCCGGACTACACCGGTTTCCTCACCAGTTTCACTCCGGACCAGAATGCGGCCAATGTCTTTTCGCGACGTCTAACAGGTTTGATCACCGCACCCACGACGGGTGCCTACACCTTCTGGATCGCCTCCGATGACGCCTCGCGGCTTTTCGTCAGCACGGACGCCACTGCCGCCAACAAGGTCCAAAGAGCAAGCCTCGCGTCCGCCACGTCTTTCCAGAACTGGACGGCGAATTCCTCGCAGCAGTCCATCTCCCTCAATCTCACGGCGGGTCAGTCCTACTATGTGGAAGTCCAGCATCAGGAAACCGGTGGCAGTGACCATGTCTCCGTCGCCTGGCAGGGCCCAGGATTCAGTCGCACTCCGATCCTGACCCCGACCCCTGACAACGCGCCGAGATATGTCCGCTTCACCGTGGACTCGAGCACCTGCCTGGAAACGGATGCGTCCGCTCCCATGCTGATGGCGGTTCTGGATCGTCCGGCCGGAGCCACGGCGGTCACCGTCAACTACTCGACCTCCGGCACCGCTACTTCCGGAACCGACTATTCGCTCGCGGCAGGGACACTGACCTTCAATTCCGGTGAGCAGTTCAAGCTTCTGCCGCTCACCTTCGTGGCGGATTCCGTGGGTGAGGCTCCTGAGAGCCTGATTGTTGCCCTTTCCTCTTCTGTTGGGGCCACCATTTCCTCGCCTGCCACGCATCTGATCACCCTGATCGACCCTGGCACGCCGGTGGTGAACACGGTCTTCGCCTCGGCAACCTCCAGTCAGTCTGTTGGCACCGTGATCGCCACCAGCACCGCGACGGTCGTCTCGCCGCGCGTGGTGTCCTCATGGTCGATCATTGCTGGAAATCCAAACAACGCCTTCGCCATCAACAGCGCCGGTCAAGTGACCCTGGCGTTTCCCGGAAGCCTGCCGAATCCCGGCAATGTGCAGCTCGTTGTGCGGGCGACCAATGATCTCGGATCCTCCGGTGACGGGGCGGTCAACATTGTCTGCAATCCTCCGTCAGGCCAGGCCGTCTCCGAACAACGCTGGAGCGGCACTTCCGCTTATGACGATCAGGACTGGAGCGGCACTGCCATCTACACGGGCACACTGCCTTCGTTGACCTCGGCCCAGGGGGTGGGGGACAACTTTTCGCGCCGTCTGGTCGGTTATCTCAAGCCCACGGTTTCCGGCACCTATTACTTCTGGACCGCTTCAGACGATCAGAGCCGGCTCTATCTTGGCTCGAATGGTTATGAGTCCTCCAAGACCCTGATAGCCACGGTCAACGACTGGACGGCCTTCCAGGGCTGGGACGAGGAATCCAATCAGATCTCATCTGGCATCTCGCTCGTCGCGGGGCAGTCCTACTGGATCGAAGCCCAGCAGGTCGAAGGTGGAGGAGGAGACCATGTTTCGGTGGCCTGGCAGGGCCCGGGTATCGCGCGGCAAGCGATTCCGTCTACTGTCATGGGGCCGTTCGTCGCCGGTGCCGCCTCGGGAGATCCGACTCCTCAAGCTGCCCTTCCTAGCGTGGCGATCACCTCGCCGACCAACAACGCGACCTATTTCAGCACCAACAACATCAGCATCACGGCCAGCGTCACCCCGAACGGCCAGACTGTCACCGGTGTGGAGTTTTACCGGGACAACGTGCTCATCGGAACGGATGCCGTGGCTCCCTATGAGGCGACCTATGCGAACGCCACTACGGCCGCATCGGTCAATCTCACCGCCCGGGCCCTCTATCTCAATACCTATGTCACCTCTCCCTCGGTGAACATCTCGGTCCAGGATTCCAATCCTCCGGTGGTCGCCACCCGCTACTTCGCGGCCAATTCCGGAATGTCCGTCAACACCGTGTTGGGCAGCGCCACTGCGACCCTGTCCGCACCCCGGACCCTTTCCTCGTGGGCGATTGTGGCCGGAAACACCGGAAGCCTTTTCTCCATCAATTCCACGTCCGGCCAGATCTCCCTCCAGCAGCCCTCCAGTCTGCCGGCTCCGGGCATGATCCTTCTCACCGTCCGGGCGACCGACAGCGGCGGCTATTCGGGAGATGGAACCATCGGCATCTTCTGCAACTCCACCGGCTCATCGGTCTGGATCAACCCGTCCGGAGGGTCGTGGCCGACCGTTGGCAACTGGTCCAACAACACAGCGGTCTCGGGAGCCAGTTCGATTGCCGATTTCTCGGTCCTCAACCTGACGGCAAATGCGGCGGTCACCCTCGACGGAGCCCGCACCGTGGGAACCCTGGTGTTCGGGGACACCACTCCAAGCCATAACTGGACCCTCTCAACCGGTTCCGCCGGTCCGCTGACCCTCAACACGACGACTGGAAATCCGGTCGTCACCGTCAACAACCAGACCGCCACGCTCAACCTGGTGGTGGCGGGCACGAAGGGTCTCATCAAGAACGGGGCTGGAACCTTGGCGCTCGGTGGAATCAACACCTTCACGGGGGGGCTCACGGTCAATGCCGGAACGGTCAGTCTGCAGCCCGGTGACTACAACAGCGCCCTGCCGACCAATTCCGCCGTGACCATCAACAACGGGGGCACGGTGATCCAGGTGAACACCAACGTGACCAACAACGGCATCGCCTTCACCGTCAACTCGGGTGGCACCCTGAACTTCGCCTCCTACCACGCCCACCTCGCGGGCATCACCCTCAATGGCGGAACTCTTCTGGGAACGGGCTCGGGCAAATACGCCGGAGAGGATTTCCTCCTCAATGGCAACGTCACCGTGGGAGGCACGACGGCCTCCAGCATCGCCGTCGCCAACGGCATCGGCTTCGCAAGCCGCACGTTCACCGTGGCCGATGCCACCACGAGTCCGGCCGCCGACCTGACGATCAGCGGCAATGGGGCCATCAAGGGAACAGGAACCCTCACCAAGGCGGGAGTCGGCACGATGGCGGTCGCCAATTCCAACACCTACTCGGGAGGAACCACCATCAGCGCGGGAACGTTCCTGGCCACCAATTCTGCGGGCTCGGCCACTGGATCGGGGGCGGTCTCTGTCGCCGCCAGCGGAACCCTTGGAGGAAACGGCACGGTATCAGGAGCCGTGAGCATCAGCGGCGGGCTCGCTCCCGGCGTCAATGATGTCGGCACGCTGACCCTTGGCAGCACGCTCAACCTGGCAGGCACCAGCACCTCGACCCTGCAGCTCGCCAAAACCGGAGCTGTCCTCAGCAACGACCGGGTCCAGGGCATCACCACCCTGACCTTGGGTGGCACGCTGACGGTGTCTGCTTCAGGCGACGCCCTGGCGGCCGGAGACTCGTTTGATCTTTTCGATGCCACCACCTACTCGGGCAGCTTCGCAACGATCAATCTGCCGACCCTTCCGAGCGGTCTCCTCTGGAACACCAGCCAGCTCAGCACGGCCGGGATCATCCTGGTGGAAAATGGAGTCCTGCCCCAGACGATCACCTTCGGAGCCCTTGCCACGAAGACCTTTGGGGATGCTTCCTTCGCTCTTGGAGCCACGGCTTCCTCGGGTCTGACCGTTTCTTATTCGAGCTCGAATCCCTTGGTCGCCACGGTGTCTGGAAACACGGTGACGATCGTGGGCGCGGGATCCACAACCCTCACCGCCTCGCAGGCAGGAAACGCCAGCTACCTGGCGGCCACTCCGGTGGACCAGGTGCTCACGGTGAACAAGGCCGCGCAGTCGATCACCTTCGGTTCGATCACGACGAGAACCTTCGGCGGCGCGCCGTTCAGTCTCGGCGGCTCGGCCAGCTCGGGGCTGCCGGTGGGCTATCTGAGTTCAAATCCCGCCGTGGCGACCATTTCTGGAAGTACGGTGACCATCGTGGGTGCCGGAACCGCGACCATCACTGCCTCGCAGGCGGGTGACGGCAATTTCCAGCCTGCGACCTCAGTGCCGCAGACCCTGACGGTGAACAAGGCCTCGCAGGTGATCACGTTTGGCACGCTTGCCTCGAAGACCTTTGGCGACGCCACCTTCAATCTGGGTGCCACCGCGAATTCGGGCCTGACCGTGACCTACCTGAGTTCGAATCCCGCCGTGGCGACCATTTCAGGAACTACGGTGACCATCGTGGGTGCGGGCTCCACCACGATCACGGCCTCCCAATCAGGCAATGGCAACTATCTCGCTGCGACCTCGGTGCCACAGTCCCTGACGGTGGGCAAGGCCTCGCAGGTGATCACGTTTGGTGCGCTGGCCTCGAAGAATTTTGGAGATGCCGCCTTCAATCTTGGTGCGACCTCGACCTCCAGTCTTTCGGTTGCTTATCTAAGTTCGAATCCGGCGGTTGCCACGATCTCGGGCAATACGGTGACCATCGTAGGAGCGGGCACGACGACGATCACGGCCTCTCAAGCCGGTGACAGCAACTACCTCGCTGCGACCTCGGTGCCGCAGACCCTGACGGTGGGCAAGGCCTCGCAGGCGATCACGTTTGGTGCGCTGGCGTCGAGGACCTACGGCGATGCTTCGTTTGCTCTCGGAGCGACTTCTACCTCGGGCTTGTCGCTGAGTTATGGGAGTTCGAATCCCTCTGTTGCAACGATCTCGGGCAATACGGTGACCATCGTGGGTGCGGGCTCGACGACGATCACGGCCTCTCAAGCCGGTGACAGCAACTATCTCGCTGCGACCTCAGTTCCGCAGACGCTGACGGTGGGCAAGGCTTCGCAGGTGATCACGTTTGGTGCACTCGCCTCGAAGAGTTTTGGAGATGCCGCCTTCAATCTTGGTGCGACCTCGACCTCCAGTCTTTCGGTTGCCTATCTTAGTTCGAATCCAGCAGTTGCCACGATCTCGGGCAATACGGTGACCATCGTAGGAGCGGGCACGACGACGATCACGGCCTCTCAAGCCGGCGATGCCAACTATGAAGCAGCGACCTCGGTGCCGCAGACTCTGACAGTGGGCAAGGCTTCGCAGGTGATCACGTTTGGTGCGCTGGCGTCGAAGACCTACGGCGACCCGACGTTCAATCTTGGAGGGACCTCGACCTCCGGTCTTTCCGCTGCCTACCTCAGTTCGAATCCCGCAGTCGCGACAATCTTGGGTAATACCGTGACGATCGTAGGAGCGGGCTCGACGACGATTACGGCCTCTCAAGCCGGTGATGCCAACTACCAGGCGGCGACCTCGGTGCCGCAGACCCTGACGGTGAGCAAGGCTTCGCAGGTGATCACGTTTGGTTCGCTGGCCTCGAAGAGTTTTGGAGATGCCGCCTTCAATCTTGGTGCGACCTCGACCTCCAGTCTTTCGGTTGCCTATCTTAGTTCGAAT
The DNA here is from genome assembly GCA_027485995.1 of Verrucomicrobiaceae bacterium. GTDB lineage: Bacteria > Verrucomicrobiota > Verrucomicrobiia > Verrucomicrobiales > Akkermansiaceae > Luteolibacter. The sequence goes on along the minus strand of JAIXPW010000268.1, from coordinate 1,496 downwards.
CCGGAGGTTGCGACGATCTCGGGAAACACCGTGACGATCATTGGAGCGGGCTCAACGACGATCACGGCCTCTCAAGCAGGCAATACCAATTATGAAGCAGCGATCTCAGTGCCGCAGACTCTGACAGTGGGCAGGGCCTCGCAGGTGATCACGTTCGGTGCGCTGGCTTCGAAGACCTTTGGTGATCCGACGTTCAATCTCGGTGCGACTTCCAGCTCCGCACTTTCCGTCAGTTACCTCAGTTCGAATCCCTCAGTCGCGACAGTCTTGGGTAATACCTTGACCATCGTGGGTGCGGGCACGACGACGATTACCGCCTCTCAAGCCGGTGATACCAACTACCTTCCGGCCACATCGGTTCCTCAGACCCTGACGGTGGACAAGGCCTCGCAGGTGGTGACCTTCGGTGCGATCGCCTCGAAGACCTACGGTGATGCCTCGTTCACCCTAGATGCCACGGCCACCTCAGGCTTGGCGGTGGGTTATGAAAGCTCCAATGCCTCGGTCGCGACGGTGTCCGGAAACACGGTGACGATTGTCGGCGCGGGCACGGCAACCATCACGGCCTCTCAAGCCGGTAATTCCAGCTACCAGGCGGCGACCTGGGTGCCGCAGACCTTGACGGTGGGCAAAGCTTCGCAGGTGATCACGTTCGGTGCGCTCGCCTCGAAGACCTTTGGCGATCCGACGTTCAATCTCGGTGCGACTTCCAGCTCCGCGCTTTCCGTCAGTTATCTCAGTTCGAATCCGGCTGTTGCCACAATCTCGGGCAATACTGTGACGATCGTTGGAGCAGGCGCGACGACGATCACGGCCTCTCAAGCCGGTGACAGCAACTACCTCGCTGCAACCTCGGTTCCGCAGACGCTGACGGTGGACAAGGCCTCGCAGACGATCACGTTTGGTGCGCTGACTTCGAAGACTTACGGCGATGCTTCGTTTGCTCTTGGTTCCACTTCTACCTCGGGCTTGTCGCTGAGTTATGAGAGTTCGAATCCCTCGGTTGCGACGGTTTCCGGAAACACGGTGACCATCGTTGGAGCAGGCACGACGACGATCACGGCCACTCAAGCCGGTGACAGCAACTACCTCGCTGCAACCTCGGTTCCGCAGACGCTGACGGTGGACAAGGCCTCGCAGGTGATCACGTTTGGTGCACTGGCCTCGAAGTCCTACGGCGATCCGACGTTCAATCTCGGCGCGACCTCGACCTCCAGTCTTTCCATTGCATACCTCAGTTCGAATCCAGCGGTTGCGACCATCTCGGGCAATACCGTGACGATCGTAGGAGCAGGCTCGACGACGATCACGGCCACTCAAGTCGGAGATACCAACTACCTTGCCGCGACTGCGGTTCCTCAGGCCCTGACGGTCGGACAGGCCTCGCAGGTGATCACCTTCGGTGCGCTTGCAACGAAGACCTACGGTGATGCCTCGTTCGCCCTAGGAGCTACTTCCACCTCTGGCTTGTCGGTGAGCTATGAAAGCTCGAATCC
>JAIXPW010000105.1 GCA_027485995.1 Verrucomicrobiaceae bacterium | reverse complement strand
GATCAAGGCCGCAGCGAGAGGCTTCAGGAAGTTCTCGAACTATCGCACCCGGATCCTCTTCTACTGCGGTCGCCTGGACCTGCGACCGGAGGCCACCCACTAAATCGCGGGAAGAACCTGCATGTGGAGTGGCTGACGATGGAGGATGGGACTATGTGGATGTAAGCCATCACGACTCTACGATCAGTTGGCGACTCACGAGAGACCAGGAGTATTCTTTTATGTTCCGGGAGGATTCATATCGAGAGACGGTTTCAAAGTGTGCCGATCAAATTGAATCGCTTGATGCGGGCACGCTTTTGGAACCAACCTCATTCGTGTATCCCGAAGAAGAAACCCAAGGCGAACAAGACGCGCCATGACAACCCCTACCAGCCGCTCTGTTCTTATGATTTTCCGTAACTACAACACCAACCCTGTGATCGACGTGCGCCGCCGCTGGTAGTGGTGCATGCGCTCATCGTTCTGCAAGAAATGAAGAACCCGAACTTAAGCCTAGCTCAGTGGTTCATTCTTTCGATCTGCCTGTCGTCATGCGCCGAGCAAAGAGAACATTCGGCAGCGAATGGAAAGACCATCGCGAGTTTGAGTATCCAACATACGACCCCAAAGCTCGTCCAAGATCGCCGACTCTTACCCCTGATCAGTTCTCAGCCACGGTCGCTCTACAGTCAGGAGAAGATTGATGAGGACATCAAGAGCCTATGGGAAAGTGGATTGGTAGAGGATGCAGCGTTTTCGGTGAAGCCGGACGGACGTTTTGTGCATCTTGTCGTATCAGTGTCCACAAGTAGGCCGTTTGGCCCGATCCTGTTGAGAGGAAACAATGCCTTTTCAGCCCCAACTCTTTCGAAGCAGATCAGCAAGCCGTTTGCTGACCGCATTATTCAAGCAGTAACCGTTGTATACGATCTCGGCACGGACGAACCAATAGTCTACAAAGATGAGCGACTGGTTGGAGAGGTGCTTCCGGCAGTGTGCGATGAGTTGGAAAGCTTCTATAGAAGCAAAGGATTCCAAGATGCAAGAGTTCGAGCCAAAGCCTGGAATGGCGGTCCACCTACCATCGATGATTTCGGTTTTGTGATTGACGAACATGCCGGCACAAAATGACCAATCACAAAGCCGAACAAGTCATGGATGTCAACCGCCCAACTGCTTTTCAGTCTCTCTCTAAGCTCACCGCAATGACGCGGTAACATCACATCAAACGTTCGCTGATGACAACCTGTGGCCTGATTCTCACGATCCTGCTTGCGAGTGTCGGTGCTGCTGCCGCGCGTTCCGTGAGGTTCGCGCTAATGACGGACATCCTGAACCTGGGTCGATCTGCCCAAATTTATCACGAAGAGACCGGAGCCTACCCAGCGACGTGGCAGCAGTTTGAAGAGCGATTTGGCCCAGCCCGCAAAATCGGAGGAATTGCCGAGCCACAGGAGCGGTTCGCATTTGTAGGGACTCCAGTATATCTCCACGGTGATCCGAGCAAAGAGCGGATCCTGTTGATCTCACGCGAACCATTCCGGCCCCCCACCGAAGGTAGAATTCCCGTTCTTGGAATTTACTACACGACCGTGGCAGAGAGTGTTTACGTGGCTGTTGTCCAGCAGGGTGATGGTGTGTTCATTCGCGAGATTTCACCGGAGCGGGCCTTGATGGCATTTGCCCAAGCGGGGGCGAAGCTCCCCGAACAAAGCGGGCTCGGTCTCTACCCCCACGAGCGTGCACACCGGGCGCAAACCATCTCGCTGGGGATCGTGGCGTGCGCGGGTTGCGCTTTGGGGATCTGGGCAATCATCGTTCGCAAGAAACGCCGCAGCGAACAAGTCGAAGTAAGTAACCCGCAATAAGCGTTTAATTGTCATGATCATTTGCTTCCATTCGTGCGGGTTACGTGCTCTGTGGCGTTCGGCGGAAACACAAAAGTCTAAGAATGAACCCATACGAGACCCCGATTGCCAAGTCTGAAGACAGCCCTCAGGGTAAGAAGCTAGCCTTGGGAAGACCATGTTCTGCGTGCGGCAGTCAGAATACGACCAAGGACAGTGTTCTGCGATCACGACCGAACATCTTGTTTGTGTTGCTCTGTGGATGGCTGTTTCTTCTGATCCGGGGAGCATTTGCAATGCGCTCCTCCCTGTGCAGGGACTGCGGGGAAGTGAGCCGTTACAAGTCCGCCGGTTCTTGGGTTGCAATGGGAATACTAATCATTTTGTCACTTTTAGTTGTTCTTGCATTCTTTGGTACAAACAACCAAAGCCACTAGCCTCAACACCAAATTAGCCATGGTTGTCAACCGCTCGCGTGTCACCCAATCTCGAACCAAGGCACCGTATGGACACGGTGACATCTCATACAACGTTCGGCAGAAAATGACCCTCCGATCAGATCCGCAGATTGGAATCGCTCACGCGATCGGTATCGTTTCCGTCCTCACGAGTCACCGGAAATTCCTGATCCAGTTTGTTGTGATTCTCGGTTTCGGGTTCTTCCTCTCTGCGTGCCGTGATTACGACAACACGCCACGGGATCGGGCAAGACTTCAAAGAATGTGCGATCCGGTTCGAGACGTCCCCAGTGCAGTTGAAGCTCACAAGCTGGCTCACGGCAGCTACCCGCTCACGATGGAAGACCTTGATTTGGCGCTTCCCAAGAGTTCAGCGGCGGTGAGTGCGCTCAAATCGTCAGACGGATTCGTGTATTCCTCAAGTGGCGATACGTTTTCGATTTACAAGAAGCTCAATTGGGATGGTGGGATCGTGTTTGAAAGCATGCATTCCAAATGGCTCTACAAGCTCAATGAGGACAAGGAGATTCCCGTATACTGAAAACCCAATCGGCGAACAAGATGCCCCTCCTGACCCAGGACCAGCCATTGATTCAAGCCTTCATGACCCCGACAACCTCAAACCGCAGTCGAAGCCTCGCCTCCGGTCAGGCGCAGGGGGACTCGACGTCGCTCACGGAACTGATAGAGTTCACCAATGGACCTGCCTGAATACAGACGCGCTGGGACGATCGTCCCACAGGAGGCGCCACGAAAGAGTTCCGCCGGGTTCGTTCTACTCGGCGTGTTTCCATTCCTATTGGTTGGAAGCGTCCTTGCCGCTGGTGCCCTCGAAGAGAGCGGCAACCGATTTGCCGGGTGGCTATGGATTCCGTTTGCCGGTCTCGTGATGTTCGCATTCGCAATCATCCACTACCGTTTGACCATCAGGATTCAGCATCGCCGCTTCTCATGGCCTGAGTTTTCGAAATCTGTGGCTGGGTTCATCGGCATGCAGATTCTCGTGCTTCTTGTCCTGGGGTTGATCGCGATGGGTTTGGCCCGCTTGAGCCCGTTCTCCAGCGTGGGGAATGACTGGTGATGCCATATTTCAATGAGATCTGAGATGACGCGCCATCCAACCACTGCCAGTCGCCTAGTTTCGAGGATTCCCTGTAATTTGGATCTCGAGCCTATGATCGTCTTCTGCACCCTTCTGCCATCGCCAAGAAAATGCCCGTTTCAGAAATAACTCACTTCCATCTGGGCCTCTGTCCATGTTGCGATCTCGATACGGCTGTGACTCGCGGCATGGTGTCCTGCGACAATGGGCCTGAAGGGAAGTATCTTTGCAAGTGGACGCCGGAATGCCATGGTGGTCTCATCGCATTCCTCGTGTCGCTGTTTGATGAACGACTGGAAGAGAACGTTTCGATCGGGGTGAGCTATAGTTTTAGTAGCGGCGGATTTTCGGTCCAGGCCATCGGCAACTACCCTTGGACCCAAGAGGAACTCCTTGGGATGGGACCTTTGTGTGACCGCTGCGAGGTGATTGGCACCGGGTTGGCCACCAAGCTGTTCAGGTGCCTCGACGAGATATGGGTTGGAGATCCTTATCTTGTAAGTTATCTAGGACTCCAGAAATAGTCGAAGACGCTACCCTCAAAGGCGGATAACGCGCAACCTTGAATTCAGGCTTCCATTCCCTCTGTGGGTAACCTATTCATTCGTTGTGAGAAGGATTCCTATCATCATCAGGCGGCGCCCAATCTGGTGGGGTGTGATCGGAACTCTCCTTCTGATTACCACGATTTACTTTGCCATCATGACTCCTCGGGTGATTGGACAGGCGAAAGAGAGGGCTGAAGCAAAGCGGGAATACGAGAAGAGCCTCCTGAAGTGGAAGCATGGGAATCCTCTGACGCAATCCCCGATCCGGATGCCCATCAGTGATCTGAAAATTGAAGTCAAAGGCATGCGAGTCGCAAGGATCAAGCGCGATCCGAAGGGCATCGCCACAGCGACTCTGTTTGTTGAGGGCACCACCGACACCATGAATTCTGCTTTTCGAACTTACCTCAAGGAGATTGACGATGGGGGTGAGGATACTGGTTTCTGGTACTCGGCTCTAGGCGTGGAGGGCGAGCGTATCAAGGTGATTACAGTTGCTCCGGGTGGGGCGACAGCGGACACCATCCATCTTGTCGATGCCGTGAGCCTGGCCCCACCGCCGCACCAAGAAGTCTTTAGCCTGGACCGAATTCCAAAGGTCCTACCCCAGAACTGAGATCTCGTCCAGAAGTCACCGAACCGTAAGCGACTGGGCGTTCCCTTACAGCGGCCTTGTAATGCGGCGTCTCAAGAGGTAGAAGATTGCCCAAGAGTCGCCCAGGCCGCCTGGGGGCAGCGCTTCGACGCTCACGAAACTGATCGAGTTCACCAATGGACCTGCCTGAATACAGACGCGCTGGAAGGACCCTCTCAGGAAATGAAGAAGCTCGTTCGTCGGTCGGCTTTCTTGGGTGTCTTGGTGATTATCGCAATCGGCGCTTTCGCGTGGCTGCAGTTTCGCGGGATCATTCCGGGCTTTGCGGATACCAATGATGCGTCCTATGAGAAGTTGTGTGGAATCAAGACTTCCCACGGCAGGGTATGGACGACGTCAAGCGGGTTTGGAAGAGGTGGAGCGTTCCACCGGCTCAGGCTCGCGAAAGCCACCTATACGGAAGCTCGCGCGACCATTTTGACAGACGCCAACAGACCTCGGATTTCGCACGCACCATGGTGGTGGGGCGCCGAACCAAATGGGAGAGTCACCGTAGTCACAGGAGGCGGGCTCGGGTTCAACACGAAGAGCTGCCAGGTGTATGACCCAGACAAGGAACTGCTTTACGTCTATTGCGAGTGGGACTAGCAACCGTCCGACAACCAATCGAAATGGCACATGCCGAACCATTCAATGAGGTGCACCTCCAATTTGAATCCGGGCTTTCATTTCCGCTGTGAAAGGCCTATCGGTGTGCGAAGAAATTCACGCCCATGAATCGACTTGGAATTGCAGCCTGCCTCTCACTTGCCCTGTTCGGGGTTTGCCTTGGCGATGAGGAACGCACGACATGGATCAGCTGGGTTGATGGTGTCCGTTACGAGTGCTCGGCAAACGCCGACGCGATTCGTAAGGCTGGCGGCCCTGTGGTGGAGGAGACTGGTCGAGGCGAGCACGCAACTACCGAGAATCCGGGAACACTCTCGCTTTCTGAGGCCATCGATCGTGCGGACAAGGTGGCAAGGGAGATACTTGGCGAGGCCTACACCGGGGCGAGGCCTGTTTGGGTCATGAGGAAGGCTGAACGCTGCGAACATGGGGACAGTGGCAGCGATGGGGGTTACTACAGCATCAGCTACAATCCGAGACGCTCGCTGAGGGATAAGTCGGGCGGGCAGGCCAATCTTCAGGTGATCGTCCTCCTGAACGGCGAGGTGCTTCGTCCAGTCGTGAAGCCGTAGCCGCAAGAATCACAATGCCAACAAGCAGTGTCACAGCTATCTTGTGTAAGCGTTTTCCAGGTTCTTTTCATAGAATCTCCTTCCACGCAGCCCGCGCACACTCATCATTCCGCAAGAGATGAAGAAGCTCATCGACACCCCCGAGGCGAGATCATACACTCCCGAGATTCGTGACAAGGTGGTAAATCTGGTCGGACTGCAGCTATGGTTTGAATGGAGGTTCTGGGGCGCTCTGGTCGGATTCATCATTGTGGGATCGGTCGTTTTCCGATTGGTCGAGTGCATCGATTCGTCGCGGGTCGCGCAATTGCTGATCAAAGGCATGGTGATTGTTCCAGGAGCGCTGCTTTGGACATATGTGTCATGGTCTCTTCACCGCTGGGTTCTGTCCAATCGGCGTGATCTTCTCCTTCATGCTGTCCAGGCCTCGCAAGACTCGAAGTCCTCTCCAAGATGATCCATCAAGAAGAAGTCCAGATTCCATTGATGGCCTTGGGCATGACTCATGGTATTCTTCGGCGATGGATCGTGAGCAGTGGTGATCGGGTTTCGGTGGGCCAGCGGATTTTCGAGCTTGAGACAGACGAAGCCATATTCGAGATCGCGAGCCTTGATCGTGGGATCATCACCACGACTGGCATCGAAGGACAGAGCTACGAGGTCGGGGCGAAGATCGGATGGGTCGAGTTCACTGAGGAAGAACGAATTGAGTTTGAACACTTCGCCCTTCGGTTGACCCACGTAATGAGACAGGCAATTGAAAGTCAGCGCGGAGAGTTGACTCGCAACGAGTGGCTCAGGAAGGCCTTTTCCGAATTCATCGCCGCAAAGCTGAAAAGCGATCCCGACTCATCCAACGGCGGGTAGGGTTCTTGCTTGAGTTCAGGCTTTCATTTCCGTTGTCGCTGGCCTACGGGTTTTTCCCGCGAAATGTCCCGATTTGGATCAATCCTGGTTGCCTCAGCCCTTGCTCTCGTGGGTTGCGATCCATCCAGCCCTGGGAACAAGGCAACTGCCGAGGCGAATGGTCTTTCGGCACTCGCTGAGGCTCGACAGTTTGCTGAACTCTTTCCGGGATCAACGCACTTCATCACCCATTATACGGGTAGCGCCGGACCCTCGATTTGGAACTCAAAGGTCGGACTGAGTGGTCGCTATGTTCTCAGCATGTCGTTTCAGATTTCTTTTGATCCGAGCCGCAAGACCCCGGTGCGTGCGGGTCAACCTGAGTTCCACTTGCGGAAGGTTACGGGCATCCAACTCAATCCAGATGGCACGGTGGGTGGAGTCAGTTACTCTGGCGTCCAGTTAACTTTTGGACCCGATGAATGGCAGCGACTGATCCAGGCGCGCGGCGACTTCTCGGTCATAGGCATCGAGATCAATTCGGACCAGCCGCTTGAGCATTTCGATGAGGCGTGGCGGTCCGCCATGACGCTGGCGGTGGATGCACTTCCTCCGCACGTGGGTTCACGGATTGAAACGTTCAAGGGGAGGGTCACTAAGATGGTTCCACTGGGCAACGGCCTGGTTTGAAATCAAACTTTACTTCCCCTCGCGCAGAGTCGAGTCGTTCGGCAGTAAAAGGTCTCCATGAACATCTCCCGCCCCTACTTCAATCAAGCGATGTCAGCGTGCTTTGGAAAGGTGGTAACCGCCTTGCAGGCGCTTGCCTTTGTCTTTGGTCTCATCCTTTTTTTACGGTATGGGCCGTGGTTGATCGCTTCGGATATCTCCACCATTGGTAGATACGAAAATCCGCAACCGCCGGCACCTTCCTGGGCGAAGTCTTATGCGGTGAGTCACGGCCAATTCAGCTATTTCCCAGACTCGAAGTCGTCCAATCCAACAAAGACCGTCGGATTGTTGGCGCTCCTGGGGATGCTCATTGCGGTCGAGGTTGGTTGCGCCATCTGGATCAAACGCCAAGTCCCGACGAAGTCGCAGGAGACCGAACCATGCACGTCATCGAGGCAGGCCTAAGCTCCTCAGGCTCATGATTCATGCTACTTCTCCTTGCGCCCGAATCGGTGAGCTCAAATATTGCCAACAAGCGGCGCGCAATCGCCACATGATCCATTGCAGTGCGCGGAATGCTGCCATCATCCATCGTAGTGGTGGCTCTGGCTCATGACGAAGCTGCAGTGGTGGTGAAGGATCAGAGGTGGAGTCCGATAACCGATCCAGAGGATAAGCGATGAATGGTTTGGTCGGAGGCGGGTCTTGTGATCAGGATCGCCCTCGGATTCGGCCGCGCCTTGCGGGATTTCGACTGATGGGGGATGGAGGCTGCCTTTCGACCGTTGCGCCTTTGGGGGAGAGTCGTCCTGCTTTTTCCAAAAATGTGCTTTCTCTGTGCAAGATCGGGTCGATACAACGTAACTGTTCACATGATCACACGTCTCTATTCAGCCGCCTTGCGCGGGGTCGATGCCCTGGAGGTCGAGGTCGAGGTCAATGTCCGCAATGCCGAGAAGCCGCAGGTCATCATCGTGGGAAAGACTTTACTTGGTTTTTAATGCATTTGTAATCAATGAATTACGTATAAATTGTGATGAATGATTTCAGCGGCTGGTTTTGGGGTTTGAAGGTGTAACAGTGATCACTGTTTGAATGTTCCACAGGCCTTTCAAAGGTGGGTAGTTTTCGGTGAACGAACGGTCGGCAGCATCGATTTAGCTGATGCGCGATACTCAGTCGAGGAGGCGCATATCGGAAAAGAATATTCGACTTCTAGGGCTCCGAAGGTATTCCCGAAAAAGGTGGTGGTTAAGGCGAAGGAACAGATTCTGCTGGTCCCATCACCTGCTACAAGAACTCTTCGCCTGGTAGAATTTGATGAATGACTCCCACGCCGCAAGTCGTCGGTTCACAATTTGACGATGGGTGATCACAGATTTCAAGATCGGGCCACCAAGGAGAGCAACGAGCGCGGCAGCAAATGCCCCACAGACGACTAGCTTGTCTTTCCGGGTCCATGGCTCGGGAGGGCGTTGCTGTCTTTTCAGTTTCGGCGCCTCCCCGAATTGTTCCATCCGTTGACGCTTTCTGCTCATTTTTGTGTTGGGCTGGATAGCAGGCGCAGGGAGTTTAGGATCACCAGGAGAGTCGCTCCCGTGTCGGCGAGGATGGCGAGCCAGAGGCCGGCGATGCCAAGGAAAGCGAGGATGAGAAAGACGGCTTTGATCGCGAGCGCGAAGGTGACGTTGAAGCGGATGATGCGCAGCGTGCGACGGCCTAGGATCACTGTTTCCGCGACTTTGGTGAGATCGTCCTTCATGAGAGCGATGTCCGCCGTCTCGATGGCGGTATCGCTGCCGATGGCTCCCATGGCGAAACCAACGTTGGCGATGGCAAGCGCGGGCGCGTCGTTCACGCCGTCGCCAATCATGCCGACGTGCGAGTATTGGGCGACGAGCTTTCGGATGTATTCCACCTTCTGTTCCGGCATGAGGTCTCCGATGGCTTCGTCGATGCCCGCTTGTTTGGCGATGGCGGAGGCGGTGCGCTGGTTGTCACCGCTGAGCATGATAATCTTCTCGATCCCCGCAGCGTGGATGAGACGAAGCGCTTCAGTCACCTCGGGGCGCAAGGTATCGGCAATGGCGATGATGCCGAGAATTTTGCCCGTGCATCCTTCATGCGGTGTGTGGCCGAGGACGGCGAGCGATTGGCCCTTCGCTTCGATGCCTGCAAGAATGGCCTCAATGGCTGGGCTGCAAACTCCTGCCTCGTGGGCCATGCGGTGATTGCCGATAAAATGCGGGTGGCCGCCGATGGTGGCGCGGGCACCCTGTCCGGTGACGGATTGATAGTCGGCGGCGGATTCGAAATCGAGATCGCGTGATCGGGCGGCATCGACGATGGCGGTCGCCAGGGGATGCTCGGAGTGACTGTTGATCGCCGCGGCGACACGCAGGATTTCGTCATCGGATAGATCGGCGGTGGGTGTGATGCCGACGACCTGCGGCTTGCCTTGGGTAATGGTGCCGGTCTTATCCACAGCCAGTGCGCGGAGTTTTCCAACGGCTTCCAGATAGATGCCGCCCTTGACCAACACCCCACGGCGGGCGAGGGCGGTGAGACCGGAAACGATGCTGACCGGCGTGGCGATAACCAGCGCACAGGGACAGGCGATGACTAACAAAACCAAGGCCCGATAAACCCACGGATTCCATTCCTGTCCCATCAGTAGTGGTGGAATGATCGCGACGAGGATGGCCGCAGCAAAAACGGCGGGGGTATAAATCGCGGCAAAACGATCCACCCAGCGTTGCGTCGGCGGCTTCTGTTCCTCCGCCTCGCTGACAAGCTGGATGATACGGGCGAGCGTGGAATCTCCTGCGGCTTTCGTAACGCGCACGGTGAGGGATCCTTCCTGATTGACCGTGCCCGCGAAGACGGGATCTCCGGGCGACTTATCGACCGGCACGGACTCGCCGGTGATCGGTGCCTGATCCACGGAAGAATTTCCCGAAATCACCTCGCCGTCCAACGGAACACGGCTGCCGCTCCTGATGCGGATTTCAGCGCCGATGGCCACCTCCGCCACCTCGATTTCCCGCTCCTGGCCATCCGCCGCGATGACGATAGCGGTCGGTGGAGAAAGTTCCAACAGCGCCTTCACTTCACGTCGTGCGCGGGTGGCAGCCCAAGATTCGAGGAGTTCGGATAGAGAGAATAGAAAAACCACGGCGGCGGCTTCTCCGTGTTCGCCAATGATCCATGCACCTGCGACGGCCACGGTCATCAGCACGTTCATGTCGAGCCGCTTTGCCAGCAACGCTTTCCAAGCAGCGGGAAAAACGAGAAGTCCGCCCGCCAGCGTGGCAATGGCGAAAGCGGCGTTTTGCAACCAAGCGGGACCGATGTCCATCAAGCCCAAGACCAAGCCCGCTCCGGTCAGGATGCCGGAAATGGCAACGAGAACGCCTTGGGGCAGCGGGCTGTCGTCGTGGCCGTGTTCGCAGCCGCAGGATGGTTTGGATGCGTGGTGTTCGGACATGATTAAGTGGATTGCTAAATTGCCCGGTGACATCCGCCACCGGGCATTCGGGGCCAGCGTGCCCATTGGCACTACCGGCTGGGTTTTTTCTATCCAGCAACTAGGCCGGAACGAACCATTCCTTTTCCAGGAGGGCCGGTTCGTTTGAGAACCTTGTGTTGTGCAGATGACGTGGTGCCACCTTGGGCAGTGGGTTTGTGCGATCGGTCACCAATCGGTCCTTTGCCCGGAGGGGATGCGGACAATGTCCCGGCGAGGATGATTGAGAATGCTGATACAATCGCAGTCACATTTCTTGTTGTTTTCATGGATTTTGTTCTTTCGTGTTTTTTGGGTTGCCCGCCCCCCACCGGTGAATCCCGATGGAACCAAGGGCAGACGAGAGGGTTACCGGTGACTTCACTCGTCACAGGTGCATGCATATTCCGGGTTGCTGCATCCGGCGCAGGTGCTGAGGTCGAGTTTGATCCGGAAGTTCTTGGGCTTGGCGTCAGCGCCGGACTTTACTTGGACGACGACGGTGTAGTGCTCGCCTGCGGGAAGCGGAGCTTTTGAAACGAGCAGATCGCCCTTCTTCTCAAACTCCAGCTTGGTCTTGCCGTTCGGAGCTTCGGCAGTGGCGGAGACGACTTGAGCGGCAGCAGGCTGAGCTTTCATTTCAGCATCATAGAAGGCGATGCTGATGGTCCGGTCTTTTTCGACAAAGAACTCGGCTTTCTCTTTGTCCACTTCTAGCAGGCGTCCTTTGCGGGGGCCGGCTTTAATAGTGACATCGGCGAGGGCGCTGCCGGTGAAGGCGACGAGGAGGGCGGTGGTGATGATTTTGCTGATGGTTTTCATGGATCGATCGGTTGTTGGTTTCTTGGTTTGGTTTTTCTCTCCAGCCATTCGTAGAGCAGTGGCACGACAAGCAGCGTGAGGAAAGTAGAGGTGATGATACCGCCGATGACGACGGTCGCAATCGGGCGCTGGACTTCGGCACCGGCACCGGTGGCGATAGCCATGGGAAGGAACCCCAGCGAAGCGACAAGGGCGGTCATCAGTTTGGGACGCAGGCGGGTCAGGGTTCCTTCGACCACTGCATCCCGGAGTGACTTTCCTTCCTCGCGTAGTTGGTTGATGAAGGAAATGAGCATGATGCCGTTGAGCACCGCGATACCGCTGAGTGCGATGAATCCGACGGCGGCGGAGATCGTGAACGGCATGGAGCGCAGCCACAGCGCGAAGATGCCGCCGGTGACGGCAAGCGGCACGCAGAGGAAGATCAGCGCGGCTTGGCGGAGCGATTTGAAGCTGAGGAAAATCAGCACAAAGATGAGTCCGAGCGCGAGCGGGACGACCACGGTGAGACGTTTCTTCGCTTCCATCAGATTCTTGAACTGGCCGCCGAACTCGAAGTAGTAGCCATCGGGAAACTTTACACGCTCGTGAATGCCTCGCGTAGCTTCCTCGACGAAGCTGGCGGTGTCGCGGCCGCGGACATTGATGAGGACGGAGACGCGGCGCTGGGTGTTTTCGCGGGCAATCTGGTTCACCTGATCCACGAGTTTCACTTTGGCGACCTGGCCAAGGGTCAGCATCGAACCATCTTCGGTGCGGAGCGGCAGGCGCTCCATGGCGGGCAGATCGGCGCGGCGGGCTTCGGACAGGCGAACGATGATGGGCGTGCGGCGGTTGCCTTCGATGAGCATGCCGACATCAGCACCGGCGAGCGCGGTTTCTATCAGTCGGTTGAGGTCGTCCGCGTGGACGTTGAACTTCTGCATGGCGTCGCGGTCCGGCTGGATCTCGATCATGGGAACCTTGCCGATGGCATCGAACTCAGTTTCCGCGCCGCCTGGGATACTGTTGAGCACCATCCGGACCTCGCCGGCGAGGCGTTCGAGTTCGTCGTAGTTTTCGCCGTAGATTTTACAGAGCAAGTCGGCGCGGGAGCCGGCCATGATTTCGTTGAAACGCATTTGGATGGGCTGCGATACTAACAAATTCTGGCCGGGGACTTGGTCGAGCATGCGCTTCCGCATGAGATCACCGAGGGCCTCCTTGGTGATGCGCTCCCCATCGACGGCGCGCCACGTCTCGCGGGGCTGGAGCATGATGTAGGTATCGGAAACGTTCGGCCCCATGGGATCGGACGCCAGTTCGGCGGTGCCGATGCGGGAGAAGACGTCGCGGATTTCGGGGAAGTCGCGGCGGAGGATGGCTTCCGATTGTTTTTGCAGTTCGACAGAGGAGGAAAGCCCGGCGCTGCTGCTCCGGATGAACTGAAGGGTGAAATCGCCCTCATCAAGTTGTGGGATGAATTCGGAACCGAGCTTGGAAAAAACAAACAGCGAGAGGCCGAAGAGGGCGAACATCGGCAGCACGATCAGCCAACGGAAGCGCAGGCCGAAGTTGAGGAGCGGCGTGTAGAGGCGCTTCACCAGGGAGACGAGCCAGTTGTCTTTTTCCCGGATGTTGCCACCTAGCAGGAACGAGCAGAGCACAGGCATTAGCGTGAGGGCAAGAACCAGCGAACCGCCGAGCGCCAGCATGACAACCACGGCCATGGGCTTAAACATTTTTCCTTCTATACCTTGCAGGGCGAGGATGGGTAGATAGACGACAGTGATAATGAGGACCCCGAAGAACATCGGATTCGCGACTTCCTTGGCGGAGTGCAGGACTTCGCGGGAGCGTTCCTGGGCGGTGAGCTTTCGTCCCAAGGCGTGTTGTTTCTCGCCAAGGTGGCGGACGATGTTCTCAACCATCACAACCGCACCGTCGATGATGAGGCCGAAGTCCACGGCACCGAGGCTCATGAGATTTCCTGATAGGCCGAGCCGCACCATGCCGGTCATGGCAAAGAGCATGGAAAGCGGAATGACGAGCGCGACGATGAAGGCGGCGCGGAAATTTCCGAGCAGGGCGAACAGCACGACGACGACCAGCACCGCGCCCTCGAAAAGGTTTTTCTCGACCGTGTGGATGGTTCTATCCACCAACTCGCTGCGGTCATAGACGGTCTTGATGGAGATTCCGGCGGGGAGTTTCTCCTGGATCTCCTCCAGCTTGGTGCGCACGGCTTGGGCGACGAGGCGGGTGTTTTCCCCGGCGAGCATGATGGCGGCACCAATGAGGGCCTCGTCTCCCTCGTGAGTGCTGGCCCCGGTGCGGAAGGACGAGCCGATGGCCACGGTGGCCACGTCGCTGAGAAGGATGGGTCTGACGCCCGCGCCGAACTTCAGGGGTAGCTTGGAGATTTCCTCGGCGGTGGTGACCCGGGTGGGGGCGCGGACAATGAGCTGCTCGCCGCCGAGCTCGATGTAGCCGCCGCCGGCGTTGTTGGTGTTCTGCTCGACGAGTTCGGCGAGGTTGTCGAGGGAAAGTCCTGCGGCTGCTAGTTTGGCGGGATCCGGCTGGATGATGAGCTCACGCTCGTAACCGCCGCTGCGGTTGACTTCGGCCACGCCCTGGGTGGCGCGGAGAAGCGGCTTCACGGTGTATTCCTGGATCTGCCAGAGCGCCATGAGCTGGGCCTCGCGGGTGGCGGGCTTGTCCTTGGCGTCGGCGGTGTAATCGAGGGTGTAGTAGAAAATTTCCCCGAGACCGGTGGCGATGGGCGCGAGCTTGGGAGAAAGGCTGGGAGGAAGTTCGTCGAGCACGCCTTGCAAGCGTTCGGTAACGAGCTGGCGCGTCCGATAGAGATCGACGCCGTCCTTGAAGGTCATGGTGACCTGCGAGAGGCCGAATTTGGAAAGCGAGCGCAGTTCCACCATGTCGGGGAGCCCGGCCATTTCGGCCTCGATCGGGAAGGTGACGAGTTTTTCCACTTCCTCCGGCGCGAGCGCGGGAACGGCGGTGTTGATCTGAACCTGCGGATTGGTGATGTCCGGCACCGCGTCGATGGAGAGGCGCAGCATGGCCCACACGCCGACGCCGATGAGAACGAGCGTGCCTAGCAGGACGGCCACGCGCTGCCGCATGACTGCTTCGAGGAGATAATTCAGCATGACGTGTTAGTGGCCGCAGGTGCAGGCTTTCCCTCCGCGCAGGACTTGGAGTTCCGCCATCCAGAGCGACATGACGGGGGTGGAGACAATCTCGTCGCCGGAGTAGAGGCCATCGCTGATTTCCACGTGCTGGCCGTTGACCGCGCCGATTTTAACGGGCGTGCGGATGTAAGCGCTTTCATTTTTGGCATAGACGAAGGTGCCCTCGGCGGTCGTCAGCAGCGCGGACGCGGGCACGGCGGCGACCGGGCCGGTGGCGGGGAGATGGATAGCGCCTTGGTAGCTCTTGCCCGGAGCGAGGGCATCGGTAAACGAAACGATGGCTTCAAGATCACCGGCTGCGCCAAAGGGGATTTTTTCTATCTGCCGGACGGTGCCCTTCATTGCGGGGGACCCGCTGTCCGGCGTCATTGTGATTTCCATGCCGGGTTTGATGGAGGTGGCTTGCAGCGGGGTGAGCGGACCGCGTGCCTCATGGAGGGTGGTGGCGGTGAGGTCCAGGGTGATAGAGGAGGAAATTTCCTCCTCGGTGACTTCGGCGGTCTTGAAGCCGATGGATTTCTTCATTTCGTCAGTCAGGGTAAGACCCTGGCCTTCGCGGAACTGCGCGCCGTTCTCCGGTGTGGGCTTGGGCGAGTTGGCGGCGGCATCCGATTCGTTGCATGAGGTGCTAAGGCACGCGGCGGCGAGTATGCCTGATAGGGCGGTGATCATTGATGTTTTCATGGCGTTACTTGTTTTGATTGTTGGAGGTGGAACCGATAAGTTGTTGGAGGGCGAGTGAGGCTTGGAGGACTTCGAGGCGGGTGGCGTTAATAGCTTCGGTGGCTTCGAGGTATTTGTCCTGCATCTCGATGTAGGTGCTGATGGGGACGGCCCCGAGGCGGTAATGACGGTCGGCGAGTTGCGCTGCCTCTGAAAAAGTTGCCAGGGTTTCTGGCTTCCAGCCGCCGAGGCGCTTGCGCTGGGTTTCGAGGATGAGCCAAGCCTCGGTAATCTCGCGTTCGACCTCGCGGAAGGTCGCTTGCAGCGAGGCTTCGGCCTGCATGCGCCGTGCTTGACTGGCGGACACCGCCGCCCTTCCGTCGTCCCACACCGGCAGCGGCATGGAAAGGGAAAGCCCGATGACGGTCTCGCGGTCCCCGGCGCTTTCGTGGGAAACGGACGGACCCACAGTGAAGGTGGGATAGCGTTCGTTTTCACTGAGCGCGACCTTCAAGCCTTGTTGTTCCAGCTCGGCGCGGCGGACTCGGAGGGCGTAGTTGGTTTGGGCGGCTTGGTTGAGAAGGGCGGCGAGCGTGGTGGGCTTTGCGGAATCGTATTCGGTGCGCTTCACCTGCAACGGCGAGTCGGCGCGGCGACCCATCAGCTGGTTGAGTTCGAGAAGCGCCTTTTGCATTTCCACCGCCGCCTCGCTGGCTTTGCGCTGGACGGTGAGTTCGGTAGCTTCGAGAATTTTCGCCTCCAGCAACGGAGCAACGCCGCCCGGTTCGCGCTGGACGATGACTTCCTTCACGCTGGTGATGCGGTCCGCCACTTCGGCGGCGGCGGCGGCGTTCTCCTGCTGAGTGGCGAGTGAGTATCCGAGAAGCTTCACGCGGCTTGATAGAAAATAACGGAATTGCTCAAGTCCCAACTCGGCAAGTGCGATGTCGCGGTCGGCGATGGCTTTCCGCAAGCCGAGGCGGCCCGGCCATTCGATGGGCTGTGCGAGCGCAACTGAATAGGCGATCCCTTCGGCCGTGGCGTCACCGCCGCTCGCGCGTTTGTGCCCAAGTTCGAGATCGAGTTCCGGGTTGGCGAATCTACCGGCGGTCTTGCGTCCCGCCTTGGCGACGGCGATTTCTGCATTGTAGAATTTGATCTCCGGATTGCGGGCCAAAGTCTGGACCACAAGGTTCTCAATAGTCAGCGGGACGGGGACGGGCTCGGCTTGAATTGCCGATATGCCTATAAGGGTGATGCCGAGAGCCTTGCGGCAGAATGGAGATCTGATTGATGGTTTGAATGATGTCATGGAACTGGCGGAGCTGAGGAACAGGAAGGGCGGAAAACCCATGTGCGATCCCGGTCCACGTGACCGGGCATGATGCGACCCGCAAAAAGGACGCAAATGGCCACCCAAAAATGGACGGCCAAAACAGGGTCAACTTTCCCTGATCAAATGTTCCAGACAGACAACAGTGCCCGCCATGAGCCGGGCGAATCCGGCCCGCGGATCGGAGTGGCTGGAATGTGAGCCGACTCTATCCATACCACAGGGCACGGCGGCACTACAGTGCGGACATCGAGTTCGCAGCAAACAAGGGACGGCAGAACCACCGCCCCCGTGGGGAACTCGGCGTCTGGAAGTTTTTTCAAATCAAGGCAGCAGGACTCCCCTTGCTCTGTACCCCCGCAGTCCGGGCAGCATTTGTCCTTGTGCGTAGAGGTTTCTCCATAAGTGGCGAATCCCGGCAGAAGCACCGAATCATCAAGGAAGCAGACCCGCATCGGCGAAGCTGCCACCGGGATGAGAATCCCGAGGCAAACCGTGAGAAAAGCTGCAAGCAATCGACGCATCTTTGGTAAGCAGATCGTTATGTCCGTGAGAGTGCTGAGTCAAGGGGTTTATTCCCAATACGAATGACGTTGATGGGTGGTGCTGATCTGGAAAGCCTGTGACCGATGAAATCGCAATCATTGGTGGCGTGACGGCATCCATTGGAAGGAAGACGCCTGTCGGTTGCGAAAACCGCAGTCCGCACAGAACTTCGCACTGCTGTGCAACGCCCTGCTGGCCATCATCTCTCCACACTCTGGGACGATAGAGCAAACTTTTGAGCTCTACACCTTAACCTCAAAATCCGGAATCATTAGTTCACTAACCCAATGACCTAGACGCTCACTCGTGTATCTTGCATTTTGGCTTGCAGTCTGTTAGTGCAAATCCCAGGTTTTTACTGTTCACATGATCACAAGATTATTCTCAGCCACTCTGCGCGGCGTCGATGCCCGGGAAGTCGAAGTCGAAGTCAATGCCCGCGGGTCTGAAAAACCTCAAGTCATTGTCGTCGGTCTGCCTGATGCTGCTGTGCGCGAATCCTCGCAGCGCGTCATTTCCGCGATCAGCGCCTCCGCTCTTTATCTCGCCGATGGGATCAAGACGGTGAACCTCGCCCCGGCGGATTTGAAGAAGGAAGGGCCGTCGTTCGACCTCCCCATCGCGTTGGCCATGGCCTCGGCGAGTGAGAACGAACCGCTGGCGGCGGAGGATTGCTGCATTGTCGGCGAACTGGCGCTGGATGGTGTGGTGAGACCAGTGAAGGGAGTGCTCTCGATCGCCCTGGAGGCGAAACGCAGCGGTCGTCTGCGGGTGATCGTCCCCGAGGCCAATGCGCCTGAAGCGGCGGTGATCGATGGCGTGCAGGTGTTCGGCGTCCGCTCGCTGCATCAGGCCTGGAAATTCCTTCGTGGCGAGGAGCCGATCCGGCCCTTTGTCCTGGATCGACGCGCTTTTTTCGAATCACACCGTCGCTACGAGGTCGATTTCGACGAGGTTAAGGGCCAGCACCATGTGAAGCGGGCCATGGAGGTCGCGGCCGCAGGCAGCCATAATCTGCTGATGGTAGGTCCACCTGGCACCGGGAAGTCGATGCTTGCCAAGCGCATGGCCACGATCATGCCGGACATGACCGAGGACGAGGCGATCGAGACCACCAAGATCCATTCGATCACCGGTCTGCTGGATCCGAAGCGGGCGTTTCTAACAACCCGTCCGTTCCGCGCCCCGCACCATACGATTTCCGATGCAGGTCTTCTTGGTGGTGGAAGCAATCCTGGTCCGGGAGAGGTTTCCCTCGCTCATCACGGGGTGCTGTTTCTCGATGAATTGCCGGAGTTCCGTCGACAGACGCTCGAGGTCATGCGCCAGCCGCTGGAGGATGGAGACGTGACGATTTCCCGCGCGGCCGGATCGCTGACCTTTCCTGCGCGCTTCATGATGGTGGCGGCGATGAACCCCTGTCCGTGCGGCTACTACGGGGATCCGAAACGCCAGTGCCGCTGCTCGCCGGGACAGATCGAGCGCTACCGTCAACGGATCAGCGGACCCTTGCTCGACCGCATCGATCTCCATGTCGAGGTGCCATTGGTGGATTTCCGAGAGCTATCGTCCGACACGAAAGGCGGTGAATCCTCGGCCACGATCCGTGAGCGGGTCCGGCAGGCCCGGGACATCCAGAGCCATCGTTTCAAGGGCAAGTCGGTGACCACGAATTCCGCCATGGGCACGCGGCTGGTGCGGGAACACTGCAAGCTGGATTCCGAGTCCGGCAGCTATCTCGAACAAGCGATGGAGCAGCTCAATTTCTCCGCTCGGGCGCATGACCGGATTCTCAAGGTCGCACGAACGCTGGCCGATCTTGGAGGGGCCACCAGCATCCGGACACAGGATATCCTCGAGGCGATCCAGTATCGCTCACTGGATCGGAATCTCTTCGCGTGAGAATTGGAGACGGATCGAGGTCATGGGCGATGAGATCATCCCTCCAGCGGATTTCCATGATTGGATGATCTCTGTAAACTGCGGTGACGGGTTGATGCTCAGACGATCGAATTTCGGCAGTTTTGCTGAGGGGAGTCAGGCCGATCGACGGGATCGTGGTAAGAATGAAAAGGCCTTATAGAATCGTCTTCACCTCGCCTTCATAACGGTTAAAGCTCTTCTTGATCATGAACCTCAACTGGCTCGGAATCTTCTCGGCAATTCTGGCGTTGCTGGCCTTCTGGGTGGTTTATCGAGGAGCGGGGAAATGTTCCCGCAGAAATCGGGGCATCTTCGCTCTGGCTGCATGCGTCATTGCGATTCCGGGGGCAAGCTTTGCCATTTATTACGCACACGTGCTTCCGGAGACCGACTGGTATTACCAGTTCAGGAGCATCTGGGGGACTGAGCTGCTGATTGCGTGGCTTGGCATTGCCGGTGGAGTGATCGCCACGCTTTTGCCGCGGGCGTTGCTGGTTGTTCCGCTTCTTGGGGTCGTGGTTTTCTCGGCGGCTCCGGTCATCAAGCCTTTCATCAGTCCGATCCCGAAGGATGCATGGCAGGACAAGTGGGATGCCGGGGTTTGTCTGCAGAGCACTCCGTCCACCTGCGGTGCCGCTTCGACTGCGACCATCCTGAATCACTTTGGGGTCGAGGTGACTGAGTCGGAGATAGCTGCCGAAGCCTACTCATACGGAGGAGGCACCGAGGCATGGCATCTTGCGAGGGCTGCCCGTAAGCGGGGATTCGACGTGGACTTCAAGTTCACTCCGGGACTTCCTCAGGACGATGGCCTTCCTGCGGTGGTGGGAGTACGATTGGGAAGCATCGGTCATTTTATCCCGATCATTGGCCGGGATGGGGACCGATACAGGGTAGGAGATCCTTTGCATGGCCAGGAGTGGTTGACTCGCGATGAGCTTCTGGAGCGCTACGATCTCACCGGGTTTTGCATGCGAATCAGAAGGAGCGGCTGGCCATGAGGAACGGTTTTGCAGGTGGAGTGACAATGGAGTCCTCGATTGCTACGGGGTTGCCCCCTGAAGCTTCGGCAACTCTCTGGAGCCACTCCTGATCGGTTTGGAAAACTCTGGCTCGGGGTTCCCGCTGTCTGCAGGCGCTTGTACGCGTTGGCCGCACGTAACGGATTCGCAACGTCTTGGTCGCTCCGATTTCAAATCGACATGATCGGCTCGGTCCATCGCCGCCGTCGGCCACTTAACGCCTGCCCTGGAGTGCACGGGCTGATATCCTACATGGGGACAGACAAGTTGTGCGAAACGCTTGCCTTGGGGGTTTGGGGGCTCTAAGGTTCGGCCATGAGGCGTTCACGCTGGCTCGCTCCCTGGAAGGACTCGCTGGAGAAACCGGCGATCTACCACTGCATTTCCCGCGTGGTGGACAGGCGCTTCGTCCTTG
>JAIXPW010000236.1 GCA_027485995.1 Verrucomicrobiaceae bacterium | reverse complement strand
GACAACATTGCTGCGGGTTGGTGTTTGTTTGTTCATTACACCCTGCCGAGTGGCAGGGATTTCAAATCAACACCAGCCCGCTTTCCTCCCTCCTTCAAAAAAACCGTGGGATGGCTGTGGTTCGGTAATATTGCAAAGTTTCCCGTAATCACGACAGGCCATATGCACAAACCCAAAAAGTCGAGATGTTGCGTAGTGGGCCTAGTTACCGCAGGCCTTGTTTCAGTATTTTTTGGCTTATCCCAGATTTTACGACCGGTTCCCTATGTCTCCATGGGAGGAACCGGAAAATCTACAAACACTAATGTTACGTCATTTTTTGCAGGTGATGAAGCAAGATTTACTGGTGTGCTTATCCTCTTTATGGGGATATTCCTCTTAACCGCTGCTTACAGTATAAGGAAACCCTATGTGCGTGAACGCCGTAAAGAACGTCGCCCGGAACCAGAGAACGATACGCTGTCTGATACGACTGGCACGCCCTGGGAGAATGACCAGGATCACACCACAAGATAATGAATAGAAACCGAACAAGCCGCGACATGACAACCACCACCAGCCGCCCTGTTTCGATGTTTTTCCATAACTACAACCTCAACCCCGTGATCGAAGTGCGCCGCCGCTGGTAGTGGTGCATGCGCTCATCGTTCGGCTGCATTATGAAGATACTCACGTTCCTCTACATCCTGATGTGCGGGTCAGTGTTCGGATTCGATCCGGCGGGCCCTCCACCAAAGAAAACTCTGGCGTGGACCGCGCGCGTATTGGCGCATGCCACAATCCCCCTCGTCGATTTCGAGTCGGTCCCACTGATGGACGCCCTTGGTACTGCGGGCCGCATTGACATTCCGAAAGAATATCGGGTATCGGTCAAGGTATCCGATGAAGCAGCCGTTTGGGACAAGGTGGTCACCATGAAGGCAAAAGACATTTCCCAGATCGAACTTCTTGCCGCCATTGCTGAGCAGTGCGAATTGGACCTTTTGATCCAACCCGGCGTCGTTATCCTTTGCAAAAGATCGAAGATTGCCGAACACGGCGTGGGTGGCAACGGCGGATAAGCTCCCTCGTTCGCTTCGCTCTATGAGTCCCGTGCCGCCGTGCCACCACATTTAACGTTGTGCCAGAATAATGAACTCCATTTCCGTCAGTCTAGAATCTGTCGATGCTGGTGATGGCACACGTTACGACTCCATTCAGATCAGCATCGACGGATTACGGCTGCAAGAAGTCGTGCGAGATTATGAACTGCCACTCGCCTTGCGAGAAGGGCACGCAGACATTGCTGGCGGCTACCTCGGACTAGATTCGGCTGTATGCGACCACCGTGCATTCTTCGGAGAGGTTGATCGCGACTACGGAGACGAATCGGATAAGACAGCATTGATGAAATGCGCATGTGGATGCCCAGGTTGCTGGCCTCTCGTTGCGCGAATCACTGTGACGGACAACAGCGTGATTTGGAGTGAATTTGAGCAGCCACATCGTGGCCCTGAAGCTGCGGCCGGACATTGGGATTATTGCGATTTTGGCCCGTTTGAGTTCGACCTAGAGGATTACACCCGGGAGTTCGCCAAGATCAAACCCAAGGCACAACAAGCCGCGCCGTGACAACCCCTACCAGCTGTTCAGTTTCGACGTATTACCGTAACTACAACCCGAACCCCGTAATCGACGTGCGCCCTCGCTGGTAGGGGTGCACGCGCTTTACGTTCTGCCAATAAATGATATGCGCCACTCACACTTAGCACTATTCACCTTGACGCTTGCTGTATTCGGAGTGCTCCGCGCGGAGTCCCCAGATCCATTTGCAGCTACCAAACCGACGGCCGAGACTCGGAAGGAGCGCGGCGACTTCACCGTCAAGGTGATTGTAGAGAAGGACGGAAAGGAGCTTTCGAGCTATGAGGCCCATTGCAGCGAAGACCCGGACAGCAAGCAGCTTTACTGCAAGGGTGTTGTCTCATTCTACGACACCGCCTATTGGAGAGTCAGAGTCCAGGCGGACTTGCGTGATGTTGAATACGCGAATGTCGAGGTTGAGGTTGATGACATGAAGGTGGTTGGAAAGGACAGCGACGGACATTTGGCGCCAATTGAGATTTTCTCGACGGTGATGCAGTCACGCGGTCCTGGAGCCTATCAGATTGGTTCGGTTCAGGAGGTGAACCTCAAGGTGGTAATCGCCAAGGCAGAACAAGCCAGCACTGGGCAACCCGCTACCCGCCCCGACTCGAAGTCGGAGGATAGTCACAAACCTCAACCTGAATCCGAGGGGCGCTCCCGGTAGCAGGTGCCAGGCCTCGACGATAGGCAGAGAATTTGAAGATGAGCAATCCTTACACCACACCGGAGGCGCAATGTGAAAGCTTGAGACCGACAAAGCCACGCTGGCGACTTTTGAAAAATTTCTGTATATTTCTGGTGATCTTTGCTGTCCTGAATTTCGACAGATTTTTCGGTTCCACTAAGGATGATGCACCGATTCCCCAGGTTAGCATCTTCGCTAGTGTGATCACTCTACTTCTGTTCTATGGTCTCGGGTATGCGATCTTCTCCCGAGTTCGAGCTCGCAGGTAATCTAAATTTAAGACGCCTATCAAGCAGCGTCATGCAACCACTACCAGCCGTTCTGTTTCGATGATTTTCCTTAACTCCACCCTAACCCCGTGATCGACGTGCGCCGCCGCTGGTAGTGGTGCATGCGCTCATCGTTCGCTAGAAAAATTATGCCTACCGAGAAACCAAATATCTGCGGAGTCGTCATGCCAATATCCGCAATGGATGGCTGTGCCGAGAGCCACTGGGCCGATGTCCTTGAAATCATCACAGAGGCGATCGAGAGCGCCGGTTTTGAAGCGAACTTGGTCAGTAACGCCGATGACGTCGGGATAATCCACAAGCGAATCATCCAGAATCTTTACGACAATCCCATTGTTGTATGCGATGTCAGCGGGAAGAATCCCAATGTCATGTTTGAGCTTGGGCTGCGGCTTGCGTTTGATAAGCCAACAATCATCATAAAGGACGACAAGACGACTTACTCCTTCGATACATCTGCCATCGAGCATCTCGAGTATCCTCGCGACCTGCGCTTTTCCAAAATCGTTGAGTTTAAGGAGAAGCTTAAGGACAAGCTGAAAGCGACTTACTCCAAAGCGACTTCAGACCCAAATTACACAACATTTCTCAAGCACTTCGGGGAGTTCAAGGTTGCGAAACTAGACAAGAAAGAGGTTTCTGGCCAAGAGTATTTGCTAGAAGAAATGAAGAATTTGAGAGGTTCTATGCGCCGCCTTGAGCAGCTTCAAACCGGAAGAGAATCGGCTCGTGAATATCAGAGGCGGCGGAGGGATATGGAGGACTCGGATATCTCCATTTGTATGGAAGGTTGGTCACCCAGCAAGATGATCCGTGCGCAGCGACTAGCACATGGGCATCTGAAAGTCATTGACGCACGCAAGGTCGATATCGGTGATCATACCCATCTCATGGTGCAGTTTGCTCCCGGAACCAGTCGTGAAGAAATGCATGAACTGGAGTGCAAGTTAGATTCTCTGGGTGAGGGTGAGCGTGCCACGAGGTCGATCACGCGGACAACAAGAAGCGAACAAGACGTGGATGGCAACACCCACTAGCCCCTCTGTTTTCGATGTTTTCATCTGATTTCAACCCTAACCCCGCGATCAACGTTGGCTCCCGCTAGTGGGTGTGCCATCACTTTGACGTTCAAGATTATGAAAGCGTCCAGGCTCCGCAAACTCTCTAAACGCTTGATTGCAGAGAGGCAGATTTACAGGGCGATTCTTGTCCTTGAGGAACAGGATGATCCCGTTTCTGCAATTACTCTAGCCGGCGCATCTGAAGAGATTCTCGGCAACATGCTTCGCGATAAGGGAATAGAGTGCGCCTTCGAAGCAAAAGTCAGATCCGACAAAGCAATGTGGGCATTCGCGAAGAAGAGAGCCGAGGAGACTGGATTCACCCTTGATGTCCCTGAGGAAAAGGAGATCAAACTCAATACAAACCGAATCCGAAATGGCCTTAAACACAGTATGGACGGTCGCCCGGTCGAAACCGACTACTATCACCAAGCTGAAGAGATGATAGCCCGCGCAATCAGCAACTACCGCGTTCTCTATGATGGGAAGACTCCTCCTCAGAAAAGGGTCGCCCGTTGGTTCGAAGATTACGTCCTTTAAAAACAAGGATCGAACAAGCCGCATCGTGCAACCACTACCAGCCGTTCAGTTTCGATGATTCCACCTGATTTCAACCCCAACCCCGTGATCGACGCGCGCTCCCACTGGTAGTGGTGCACGTGCTCATCGTTCGGCAGAAAAATGAAAACCTTCATCTGGCTCGTTGCCATGGTCCTTGTCGGAGGCACGACAGCGATGGTTTTACGCACGCGACTACCGAATGGACCCGACTCTTCAACTGGGCTGAGCACCAGGGTCGAACTCTCAGATACTGGGTTCGGTCCTGGTGCCGATTTCTATGCCGATGTTGTAATCCGCGATCCGAAGGGCTCCGAGCTTGTTCGATGGAAGGACGTTACCGGGCAAGAATCGAAGGAAGCGGTCAAAAATATGATTGAGTCGATGCGTTGGGCGGACGAGAAGACCCTACAATTCCGAATCGCTACCGGAGACGAAGTGGAGCTGCTTGTGCCATGAATCCAAGAAGCCGAACAAATCATGGCTGGCAACCCCGCGGGCTGTCAAAGTTTCGTGGTGTATGTTGCCTCACCCAGCCCGCTGGTTGCCAGCACTTCTAACGTTCGGCCAAGAATATGATTCCTCACTTCGAGCCACCAGTCTGTGCTGAGATGATCCGGGATGGAGGATCTCTTGCGATGTCGTTTACATCTGAGGGGAACCGCTTTTGGCTGTTTTTCCCTCTCGTTCAGGACGGCGCGGGGAAGAGACTCTGCTACGGCTCGCCACTTGTAATCAACCGCACAATTGGCATCGAACACCCACTGACGTGGCCGGAAGCAATCTTGTGGCTTGAGCAGGGTTCACCCGACTTCAGCAACGAACGTGACCAAAAGTGGGCTCAGATCATGATTAAGGTAGCAACTTTGGAAGGAGGCCTTCCTGATGAAGTTTCACCAGTTATCGGAGGCGAGCCCAGATCCAAGGCCGAACAAAACGCGGATGGCAACCCCCACTAGCCCCTCTGTTTTCGATGCATCACCGTCATCCAACCTCAACCCCGCGATCAACGCTGACCCCCGCTAGTGGGGTTGCCATCGCTTAAACGTTCGGCAATAAAATGAACCTCAGAGCGGCAACACGGGAAGAGTGCTACGCATTCCTAGAGAGCTACCAGAACCAAGCGGATCATTCGGATTTCGAAGCTGAGTTCGGAGGCTTTTGCAGGAATGTTGTGACTGTGCTTCAGGATTGCGGGCGATCTGTTGCGGCAACGGAGGACTCGCCCGATGAGACAGACTTTCTGCTACCACCGGATTACGGTTACCCCGACGACCGCGTTCTCGTAGTGGTGACATTTCGGGGTGCACGACTGACGCAGCAGATTCTCTTCGAGCTTTCTCATCTGGTTCAGGAGCATCAACCCAAGTACCATATCTTCATCGATGGACAGGTTTCACATGGCCGCTCATTCGAGATTGTCTTCACGCCCGATGGTCAAGTCTTTGGTCATGAGCGAGAGGGCACAGACTTACTGCAGTCTCTAGGGTTTCCCCGCCAACCAGCAAACAACCAAGAAGCCGAACAAGCCGTGCATGGCAACACCCACTAGCCCCTCTGTTTTTGATGTTTCCACATGGTTTCAACCCTAACTCCTCGATCAACGTTGGCTCCCGCTAGTGGGTATGCCATCACTTTGACGTTCGGGCAAGAAACATGTCTATCTGTCGCATCTACCCATTCTGGTTTCTCGCGTGCATGGCAGGTGGGGCGATCCTTGCATCAGCTCTCGGGCGTTCTCCCTTCAATGGAGCAGTGATCGGCGTTTTCATCGCAGTGATACCGTTGATCGTTCTGGGCATCACTTATGGAGTAATGATGGCGTGGAGAGCTGACCGACCGGTCTGCAGGTGCGGTCAGTGCCGAAGCATCAACTACGAATTCGTTGGACCTGACAATGTTGTATTCGAGCCAGGCATGGCTTTCGATTACAGGTGCCCTACGTGCAAACGGCACTTCCGAGCCCGAGATTCAAGGTTCGTGGAAGTCCTTTCAGATGGTACTGAGGTGCCGTACATGGCGGTATCGAAGTTCGGTCGTTGGATACCCGACCAGCCCGAACAATACGTCGCTCCTAACGCCTGACCTGCCGCGAGTTCCGCCCATTATGAACGTTCCACCCACAACCCACAGTCCAAGCTTCGCCCCCGGTCAGGCGTAGGAGGACATGGTCGTTGTGCAAGAAATGCGAATATCTCTCTGCTTCGTGGCGATTGCTTTTCTTGCGGCATCATGCGAGCGCGAGGAGAACGGTGCCGCCGGATCAGAGCAAACAGCCGAAGCGGTCACAG
>JAIXPW010000185.1 GCA_027485995.1 Verrucomicrobiaceae bacterium | reverse complement strand
GGGGGAGTTCGGAGCCGAAATTGACCGAGGTCTGCTGGACGATCTGGCCGGTGGCCGGATCAATGAGGAGGCCGGTGAGTGACTGCGTGGAGGAATCGATCCCGAGGAACATGCCCGAGCAAATCAGATTTCCCCGAGCGGAGCCAAGCGTAACCGTCCGCCTGTTCGGAGGATCAGTCCTTTGAGGTGTCCTCGGCCTTCGGCTTCAGGTCGGGATCGTATTCCACCGGTGGCTCCGGATGGTCCCCCGCGACTTCCGAATCATGGAGCCCGTCGTGGTCGTGGAGTCCGTCATGATGGTGATGATCGTGGTAATCGTGGTAATCGTGATACTCGTCATGCATCCCATCATGCTCGTCGCCTTCGGTGCTGTAGGGATCGAGATTCTCGTGTTCCAGGAGCAGGCGTTCCATCCGTTCCCTGGCTCGTAAAGCCTCTTCCCGAGCCTCGGCTTCCTCTTCCTTGGCGCGCTTTTTCCCATCCCACCAGGCCAGCCAGATGCAGCCTTCGTAAAGCAGGATCATCGGACAGGCCATCAGGAGCTGGGTGAAAATGTCCGGCGTCGGCGTGAGCACCGCGGCGATGACGAAGATGGCGACGATCGCGTAGGTCCGGGTCCGCTTCATCGTCTCGTAACCCAGCAGACCGAGCTTCACGAGAACCATCACCACCACCGGAAGTTCGAAGGATGCGCCGAACAGCAGGGTGAACTGCGTGGCAAATCCGATGTATTCCCCGATCCGCCAATCGTTCGAAATGCCCATGTCATTTCCCCACTCGAAGAAGAACACCAGCGCCTTCGGCAGGACCAGGTAGTAGGCGAAGAGCACGCCTCCGATGAACAGCCCGAAGCCGATTGCCAGCGCCGGCCAGAGGACGCTTTTCTCGTGCCCGTGCAGTCCCGGCAGGATGAACTGCAGGATGAAATACAGCAGCAGCGGGAACGCCACCACAATGCCCGCGAAGAACGACAGGCTCATGGAAAGCATGAAGGTCTCCGTCGGTTTCAACGCCGACATGCGCTGGGCATCGCTCATCGCGCTGAGCTCGGGATTCGCTTTCGTTTCGAGCAGTGCACGCAGCTCGCGCTTGATCTCCTCACCCACCGGCAGGCTCGCGATGTAGCCCCCGCGCTTCTTTTCCTCCAGGGTCAGCACGCTGCGGAGGAGGGCAGCGGATTTCGCATAGTGGACGACGGCTTCATCCCCGACCGCCTGGAACAGCAGTGTCCGTTCGGCTTCGGAAAGAGGCGCGGCGGCACGCTCCAGCTTCTTGGCACTTTCCCAAATCTCCACCGTCATCGGTCGTGTGACCTTGGCATCGGCTGGCAGCAGCGACTGCTGGTGGATGTACCAGACCCGTTCCACCGGGCGCTTCAGCACTCCCATCAGCTTGTCCTGAAAGCTGAAGCAGACCGTCATCGAGATCACCAGGGTCACCACGATCTTGGTGATGGTGACCCGCAGGTCCTCCAGGTGATCCAGAAACGGCTTCTCCGCATCCGAATTGGCGTGATCCCGGAGTTGGAAGAGTTTCTTGAGGATGAACATGGCTGGAGACGCCGTCATTCAAGGTCGGTCGCGCCCTGCCCGCAAGGGAAGATCTCGGTCGCGACGACACCGACCGGCACTGAGAAAATCGCCAGCCGGAAAAAACTTCGCTCTTTTTTCCAAGAATCCTCTCCCAGGCGGGTCTTAGCCTGTAACGAAGCATGAGCGTGCCCCCTTCCGTCCATGGAATCCCGGAGATCCATCCACCCAGCCCCGACTGACCCACCCAGGTCTGCCGTCGTGCCGATCCGATCCACCATGGAGGAAAAACCCACATTCCGGCAGGTCTTCGAGGCCGAGGAGAGTCCGCTCCTCCGCTTCGCCCACGGCCTGACGGGGATTCGGGAAACCGCCGAGGACCTCGTCCAGGAAAGCTTCCTCCGCCTCCACCAGCACTGGGCCGAGGTCCAGCAACCCCGCCCCTGGCTCTACCGCTGCCTGCGCAATCTCGCCCTCAACCACCTCCGGAAACGACGCCACGAATCCCCGCTCGACGACTCCCGCGAGTGGGAAAGCGCCAGCCCCACCCCCGAGCAGGACCTCGGCCGCATGGAGGCCTCCGGCACCCTCCGGCTCCTCATTTCAGAACTCCGCGAGGAAGACCGACGCCTTCTGGAAATGAAATACCACGACGGCCTCAAGTACGACCAGATCGCCGAGCACACCGGCCTCAGTGCCGGAAACATCGGCTACAAGCTCCACCACCTTCTCAAGGGCCTCGCCGATTCCCTCAGACGCCTGGGCGTCGAATCCGCCGAAGGCTGAGGCCCATCTCCAATCCCCGATCTCCTATTTCTTATGAATGACCATCCACCGCTTGAACCCGTTGGCGATGCCTCGCTTGAGGCGCGGATCGTCGCGTGGGTCCTCGGCGAGGCCACCGCCTTCGAGGCCGGGGAACTGGAACGCCTTTGCGACGAGCGCCCCGAGCTGCTCGTCTTCCGCCGCCGCATGCGCGCCCTCCACGGCCTCCTCAGCGAGGCCGAATCCGCCGAGGCCGATGAGGCCTGGAAGCTTCCGCCTGAGAAGCGTGTGAAGATCGAGGAACTCTTCGGTGAAAGCACGCCGGAGCAGGACATTTCCATTCTCCGCCCGGCACCGCCCAGCCGTTCTTTTCTCAAGCCCGGCAGGTTGCCTCAACGTCGACGCTCCGAGGGGCAATCAGCTCCATCTCGCTGGTTTGTGAAAACCATTCTAACAGCCGCCGCCTGCGTGCTGTTCGGAATGCTTTACCGCTTCGGATTCGATGCCACGAAATCCTCGTCGAGCCTCGCGGTGAACGAGAAATCCGTGGATTTCATGCCGAGTGGTGGCGGTGGAAGAATCACTTCTGGTAGCAGCGTCGACATCATCGGTGGCTCCACCTTCGAAGTTGCACCTGCATCACGAGCCTCCAGGCCCCAAGTTGTGGACGATCGCTCGGATTGGAACGGCCAGCTCGCAGGCCAGAAGCAGAACCAGCAAGCTTCGGGCGAGGGCATTTCCTACAAGACCAAGGCCGCCCAGGCCGTCGCCGACACCGAGTCCCTCGCCGCTGCTTCGAAGCCGAAGTTGGAAGTCATTCGCGAGTTCAAATACTCCAACGAGTACGAACCACCGGAACTGCCGAACAGCGTGGCGTTCAGTGGCAAGGTTCAGGCTGGTGAGCCAGCAGCCCCTCCACAGGGTGCCGCGAAGCAGGAGTTCGAGGGCTCCGTCAACTTTGGTTCTCCGATCAATCAGGTCGCCCAAGCGGATCCCTTCGCAGACACGATTCAGGACGAGGGAATGAAGCTCGCTGCCAGAGGGTCCGTGAGTGAGCACAAGCCCATTGAGCCCGCTGGCGGCTGGGCATCCGCCTCAGGGCCGGAATCCCAATTGGCGCAGACCGATGAACTGCGCAGTCGCCGCGTCGAAATCGAGGGCGAATCCTCGTCGAGGGACCGAGTGATTCGCCGTGAGGTTCCCACTTCACCCACCGGAGAAACAGGTGCCGCATTCGGAAGAGGGGAAGGTGGAGCCATGCTGGAAGCAGACGAGGCAGTGCTGCCCGGGCTCGCGAAGAATGGAGCCGGCAGCCTCGAACTCAGTGGCGGCAACACCTACAACGGCAGAACCCAGGCGAGCGCCGGCGCTCTCGGGATCGAAGGCAAATTCGATGCCAAGGACACCGGCGCAGTTCTGGAGATCGATCCTTCAGACGCCAAGGGCGATAAATCTCCGACCGGCTACGGACTGGATGTCAGCTCCGTTTTGTCCGGTGGATTGCGAAGCGGGGACGCAGCCATCAATCGCGACAGCATCGACGCGGTTCTTAATAATCCCAATCGCAGCAGCCGCCAGCCAGCCGCCGGCCCACCGGCCGACAAGCCCGGCGAGCCAACCGGCGAACTCGCGGAGCTCCAGTCGCTCAAGCCCGCCATGCCAGCCGCTCAGCCTGCGCCTGCCGCAGTGGTCCCCCAGAAGTCCGAGGCAGCGATGGAGAAAATGCTATCTGACGGCATTGTCTTCAGCGATCCCGACTCGCCGAAAAAGACATCCGAAGACCTGCAGTCCGATCAAAAGTCTGCGCCCGAGGAGGCTCCCGCCACCACGCTCTCCGGCCTGGCCCAGCGGGAAATGATCCGTCGCCAGGTGTTGAGTGGCGACAAAGATGTCGATCAACTCGCTTCAGGGAGCTCCGAAGATTTAAAGAAAGGCGACAAGGAGCGGCAACTGAAAGAGGCCAAGGACTCCGCCCCAACCGCGATGTTCGAGAATCCGCTGCGGGGCAATCGGATGGATGAGAAGGCTGTTGATGCTACGTTGGCAAACAACAGTGATGCCCTACAGCGTGACCGCGTCTCGAAGTTGGAGGTTCTTAGAGAGCAAAAAGAGGGCGCCGCCATCGACATGGCAGTGGATGCCCAGGACTACGTCGACGCCAAGCGGGAGCTCGATACCGCTCAGGAAATGCTCAACACCATGAAGGTGAAACTTATCGGTGAAACGATCCAAGAGCGGATCCCGACCAATTCCATCATTGTTCACGAAGATCCTGTCATTGAAAAGCCAGGTTGGCTTTCTTTGGATCGTCGTTATCAATCATCTGCTGTGATTCAGGTCAAACCAAGGGTGCCTGGCATCACGGTCCAAGGACGGGAAATGACGGAGTCCAGCGGATCCGGCCTCATGACCCAGCAGTTCTTTGCGACTGAGTTCGAGATCGCAAAATCACGAAACGTTCTGGCAAAAGTTGCAGAGCAATTGGAGCTTTCCAATAAATGGGAGGTCACGAAGGAAAAAGCAGTTGAGGAACTTCAGAAGAGCATCGAACTCAGCAACCGCCCAGGAACGGACCTCATCGATATCAAGGTCAAGAATGACGACCCCAGTGTCGCAAGCGCAATCGCAGCCGAAGTCGCGAAGACCTACAAAGACTACCTTAATCAGATCGAGACGAAAGATTCTGAGCGTGGACTCCAAGAGTTGCGCAAGGCGGTGCGTGATCAGGAGGATAAGGTCGAGGAGAGGCGGAAGCTTTTGACGACGATTGTCCGGACAAAGGGAATTCTGCCTTCGGGTCCTCCTCTTGATGCATACAAGATCGAACAAGATAAGATCCAGTTGGAGAGCCAGATCAAGAGCCTGCTGAATTACACGAGTGACCAGCTTCTCGTTTACGCATCAGGCCTCGATCTGCCTGAAAACGACATCAAAAACCTATACCCCAAATACCTGGAGCAGAAACGCAGGCTCGATCAGCTCAAGACTCAAGGGCTTGGTGAAACGCACCCGACCATTCAGGCGGAAAGCAAGAATCTCGCGAACACGCGCAAGCAGTTGGAGGAAGGGGTAACCACATTGCGTGAGTCGCTCATGGATCAACTGGACAAGACGAACGAAAGGCTCACCAGACTTCAGATGCAGGCTCCTGCCTCGGCCAAGTCCATTCCCAAACCCGCCCCGGCCCCTGTCCCCATCCCCACCGACGAACTCTCCGCCAATGCCGAGGCGTTTTCGACCTTTTCCCTGCATGTCAGCGATGCCTCGTTCAAGGTCGCCAAGGCGGCCTTGGATCGTGGCGAGCGTCCGGATCCCGAGTCGGTGCGGCCTGAGGAATTCTACAATGCCTTCGACTATGGCGATCCCACTCCCGCCCCTGGCGAACCCGTCGCTTGTGCGATCGAACAGGCCGCGCATCCGATCCTGCCGCAGCGCAATCTGGTTCGCGTCGCGATGCGCACCGGTGCCGCTGGTCGCGCCGCGAGCCAACCGCTGGCGCTAACAGTCCTGCTCGATCACTCCGGTTCGATGGAGCGCGAGGACCGACACGAAGGACTCAACCAGGCCATCGTCCAACTCGCCTCACTTCTGAAAGCGGGCGACACGATCACGGTGGCCGGATTTTCCCGGACCCCTCGACTGATGGCCGACCGCTTGCCCGGCGAGCGCGCGAAGGAACTCATCGACATCGTCCGCAACACTCCAAGCGAAGGCGGCACGAACCTGGAGGAAGCCCTCAAACTCGGCGGCGATCTCGCGCTGCGTCAGAAGAATCCCGCCGCGCAGAACCGCATCGTCCTGCTCACCGATGGCGCGGCGAACCTTGGCAATGCCAAGCCCGAAGACCTCGCCGACCGCATCCGCGCACTTCGCCAGCAGGGCATTTCCTTCGATGCCGCCGGCCTCGGCGCGGGTGGCGTGAACGACCGCATGCTCGAAACGCTTACCCGCGATGGCAATGGTCGCTATTACCTCATCGACCAGCCCTCGGATGCCGATGCGAACTTCGCCAAGCAACTCGCCGGTGCCTTCCGTCCCGCAGCCGAGAACGTGAAGGTGCAGGTTCATTTCAATCCGGCCCGCGTGGGTCGCTACAAGCTCATCGGCTTTGAAAAGCATCGCCTGAAGACCGAGGATTTCCGCAACGACAAGGTCGATGCCGCCGAGCTCGCCGCGGAAGAGGCAGGTGTCGCGCTCTATCAGGTCGAAACCCTGCCGTTGGGCACGGGTGAGATCGGCGAGGCCAGCGTGCGCTTCAAGGACACCTCGACAGGCCAGATGGTCGAGCAGACCTGGACGATCCCCTACGATGAGAAAGCGGCAGCCTTCGATCAGGCCGCGCCCTCGATGCAGCTCGCCTCGCTTGCCGCTCTCGCCGCCGAAAAGCTGCGCGGTGGACCGCTGGCTGAAGCCACCGATTTCCAATCCCTCACGCCGCAGGTCGCCAAGGTCCGCGCCCACTACTCGACCAGCAAGAAGGTCGGTGACCTGATCGAGATGATCGGGAAGCTGAAGTGAAACAACTCAAGAAATCGAACCACGAATGGACACGAATTTTCACGAATAGGTTAGAGGCCCAAGCCTGCTCTTCATTCGTGTCTATTCGTGTCCATTCGTGGTTGAACCCTGCATCCGCCCGAATTGACGAAGCCTTTACACACCGACTCCCACGCGTCGGTTAGAACCTGATCCCACCCCTGCATTTATGAAGACATTCTGCCTGTTCATGAGCGGCCTGCTCGCCGCTGCCCTCGCCCAGGAACCCGACGCCAATCTGATGCTCGGCCGCGGCATGGCGTTGGTGCCGGTGGAGAAGATCCAGACACCCGCGCCGCTGTTCTTTTCAGCGGAAGCCACGGTCAACAGCACGCTCGGCCTGGAATCGGCGGACACCACGATGGATCTCACGCTGCATGTTCTACAGGGAAAGGCGGAGACGCTGAGCCTCTCGTTGCACGGCAGTGGTGAGATCGTTTCCGTGACCGGTGAGGGACTGAAGGACTGGGCGGTGCGCACCGAGCCGGATGGCAAGCGTTTCCTCGATCTGCATCCGATTCTCGGACCGACGGACTGGAAGTGGCAGGTCACCGCGAAGGCGGATCTGCGCAAGACCCGTGCGAAGGTCGAGCTGCTCCTGCCGGGCGCGGGCAAGGCGACGGGCTTCACGCTCGTGACCACTCTGAATGCGGCGGACGATGTCGACCTTCGTGTCCTGCAAGCGGATGGACTGCTGCCGGTGGAAGGCGGAAACAACCGCAAGTTCCAGGGCACCGGCCTGCCTCTTCTGATCGCCGCCGTCGCGCGCGGCGGCGTGGCTCCGCGTGAGTTGGAGCTGACCAATGCCACGCTGAACGGCACCGCGACCGCGAATGGCGAGAGCGTGGCCTTTCTTCTAACAGGCGAGGCCCGCTCGACGAAGGCCGGTGCGGTTTGTGAGTTGCTCCGGGGTTCGGCCGCGTTGTCGGGCGAGGCTTCCGGCGATGGCTGGCATGTGCGTCTGCGTCAGGTGGGCGAGGGCTATGTTCACGAACTCGTGGCGGATCGCGCGGGCTCGTTCCCGGTGAAGATTTCCTTTCAAGCGGCGGTGAAGCAGAAGGGCGATGCGCGCCTGATCGACTTCACGCTGCCGCCGGGCGTGGTGGTGCCCTTGAAGATCGATGGACTCGGCGCGAAGGTGGAATTCGACCGCAGCCTGGCGGTGATGCCGCAGCGCGATGGCGAGGCCTGGCGTGGATTCCTGCCGGCGAATGGCAAGGTGAACTTCGCGTGGAAGACTTCACGTGAGGAGGCCGAGGGCGCGCTCTTCTTTTCCAGCACCGAAGTTTCCGAAGTCCGTGTCGGCAGTGGTCTGCTGCGCCAGTCGTCGCTGCTCCGTTTCCGCATTCTGCAAGGCAAGCTCGGCGCGATCGTGGTGAAGCTCGATGGCCCCGGTGAAATCCTTTCCGTGCAGGGCCAGCAGGTGCTCGCCTGGGCGGTGACCGGCGATGGCGCGTCGCGCAAACTGGAAGTGACGCTGAACCAGCCGATCGAAGGCGAAGGGGATCTGCGCATCGAAGGCCAGTCGGCGCTCGGCAGTTTCCCGGTGAAGGCGGTGCCGATGCGTTTCACGCCGGATGGAGCGCTGCGTCACAGCGGCTGGGTCCGCATCGCGAACCAGGGATCTGTTAGACTCGAAGTCACGAGCGTGGTCGGCATGATGCAGCTCGCGCCCGGACAGTTCCCGGTCGAAGGCGGTGAGAACCTCCGCCAGGCCTTCGTCTATCGCTTTCCTGCGGCGGATCGCTCCTTTGAAATCAACGCCGATCAGGTGCTGCCGGAAGTCAGCGTGAACGAGGTGACGCTTTATGAAATCGCCGAGACGGATCGCCGCATCCTCGCCGACCTCGAACTCGACATCCGCGAGGCTCCGCTGCGCGAGTGGGAAATGTCGGTGCCGGAAGACTACGCGGTGGCCTCGGTGACGGGTGCCTCGGTGGCCGACTACACGGTCGCCAGCACGGCGATCAAAGGCTCCCGGGTGGTGAAGATCCTGTTCTCGCAGCCGGTCGATGGCCGCCAGTTGATCAGCCTTCGCTTGGAGAAGAATCAGGCTGCGCAGGCAGGCACTTGGGATCTGCCGTCGCTCGGCTTTCCTGGCGTGAAGTCGCGGCGTGGATTCGTTGGCGTGGTTTCGGCCCAGGGCTTCCGCGTGACTCCGGCGAAGTCCACCGCGCTCGCTGAAGTGCCGCTGACCTTCTTCCCGAAGCAGGCAACCGGCCTCCAGCAGGCCTTCCGTTTGCGCGATGCCAACTGGTCGGCGTCGATGAAGATCGAGGCGCTCGGTCAATCGGTGCAGGCGGACGTGTTCCATCTCTATTCGCTCAAGGCCGGTGCGGCTTATGGCAGCGTGCTGGTGAATTACTTCGTGGTCGGAGCACCGGCGACCGAATGGAAGATTTCCGTGCCGGAAGGCATCGGCAACATCGACGTCACCGGCCAGAATGTTGGTCGCGATTGGCGTCGTGAGGGCAACGTGGTGATCGTGCCGCTTTCCCGTCCGGTGCTGGGCGCTGGCACGGTGCTGCTGAGCTTCGAGCAGCCGATGAGCGCCCGCGGCGGCGTGATTTCACCGGGAGCCGTGCGGCCACTGGATGTCCAGTCCGAACGCGGCTACGTGCAGGTCGTCAGCCCGCTGCAGGTGAACTACGATGTTTCCCGTAGTGAAGGGCCGCTGTTGAAACTGGAGGCGAACGAGCTTCCCGCCGAATACCGCCTGTTGACCAGCGCGCCGACCCTGGGTGCCTGGCAGTACACGGCCCGCGATTTCACGATCGATCTGAATGTGAAGTGGTTCGAGCCCGGTGAAACCGCGGATCAGGTCGTCGATTTCCTCAAGCTCGGCAGCCAGGTCTCGCGAGATGGCCAGATCGTCACGGATGCCCGTCTGTTTGTGAAAACACGTGGTCGCTCGGCCCTGCGCTTGAAATTGCCGGCAGGCACCGTGCTTTGGGAAACGCGCGTGGATGGCACGCCGGTGAACGCCCGACTTGATGGCGATGAAACGCTGGTGCCGCTGCCGACGAAGACGGATCCAAACGAGCCGGTGGAGGTCTCCCTGCGCTACGGATCGCAGGCGACGCAAGCCTCGTCACCGATCCTGGCCGCGCCGGTGCTTTCCTCACCAGTGGTGATCGGCGAGTGGACGGTGACCGGCGATGATGGCCGGCGCCTGATCCCGAAGGGTGGCTCGGCCGAACTGGTCAAGCCGGTGCTGCGGGCCAGTGGCTTTGATCGGATCGCCACGCGTGTCGCGAAGCCGGTGATGGTGATCGCGCTGCTCGGCGTTCTGGCGGTGATCTTTGGTGGCAGCATGAATCGCTTTCTCCGGATCGGGGGATTCGTGGCCGCCCTGCTGATGATTGGTGCCTGTTTCCTGACCTTCACCCGTGTCTGGAGTTCGGTGCCCTTCGCGCAGCCTGCTTTGGAGTATGCCGCTCCCGTGGTGGCGCCCGGCCAACAGGTCACGATCGAACTCGGCAATGTGGCTCCCTGGCGTGCGAATGTGGTCTGGCTCGGCGTGTTCTCGATGGCCATCGGGCTCGCGGCCTTCGTGGCCAGTTTCATCCGGAAAAGCCTGCCGCTGCGGGCGCTGGGTGCTCTGCTGCTTGGCGCGGGCTTGCTGGCCCAGCGTGGCAGTGCGCCGGTCTTCTTCGTGCTGCTCGCTCTGGCTGCGTTGATCTTCCTGGTGGTGCCACTGGCGCGTCGCCTGCGGCTGCCGAAGCCGGCCCCGGTTGCCGCCTTGCTGGCACTTGGATTGTGGCTGGGTGTGCCAACGCGCGTCGACGCTGCTACCGAGGCCCACGCGGCGGAGTCGATCGTCCAGCATTGGAAGATCGCCGACGGCCGCCTGAAGGGGGAGATCGATCTCGCGGTGCGAGGCGAGACTGGCGATCGTTTTCTGCTGCTCAAACCACCAGCGGTTCTGACTGCCTTCACCGGCACCGGCCTGCGTGCCGTGAAAGCTCCGCTCGAAGGCAAGGACGCGTATTTCCTGGTGGTGGAAGCCGCTGGCCGCGCGACGGGTCATGCGAGCTTTGAAATGCCACTGCCACGCCCTCAGGACGGCTGGGCGCTGCCCACCGGACCGGCCGCGGTGCAGAAGGTGAGCGTGCATTGGAAGGAAAAGGGCTGGGAGTTCTTCTCGGCCGCCGCAGCCTCCACGGAGAATCTAACAGGTCTGCCGGAGGATGAAAGCGGCGCGATCCTGATGCTTTCACCTGCTGCGGCGACAACCATTCAGGTGCGTCCCCGTCAGCGTGATGTCGCGGCGGAAGCGGTTCGGTTTTTCTCGGAAGTCTCGAACCTGTTCCTGCCTGGACCCGGTGTGGTGAATGGACGCCATCGGATCACGATCCGCCCGACGCAGGGACGGGTCAGCGAGCTGGTGTTGAAGGTGCCGGATGCCTTCACCGTGGGTGAGGTGTCCGATGGTCCGGTCGGTGGCTGGCGCTTCGATCCCCGCACCCGTGAGCTGCGGGTGGCGATCGAGCCCGCGCAACAGACGGCCTTTGCTCTAACTGTCGAGACCCAGCGCGGCAGTGATGCCTTGCCGGTGGATCTGACGTTTTCTCCGCTGCGGGTGAATGGCTCGGCGGGTGAAGTCGGTTTGCTTGCCCTTGCCTTCGGCGACGAGGCCCAGCCGGAAGCGGTGACGCCGAAGGGCTTGTCGGTGGTGAATCTGGAGGACTTCGATGGACGCCTGCTGCCTGCCGATGCCAAAGGCCGTGCACTTGCTCTGGTGCAGCGCGTCTTCCGCTACGGAGCCGATGAGGCCTCGGTGGCGGTGCGGGTCGCGCCGGTGGCTCCAGAGATGCGGGCCGAGTCGCGACAGGTGCTTTCCCTCGGTGAGGACCGCATGATCCTTGCGACGGATCTGGCTGTGACGATCACCCGGGCCGGCGTGTTTAGAGTCGTGCTGGAAGTTCCGGATGGACTTGAGATCGAGGCCGCCACGGGTGCCGCGCTCAGCCATTGGACGGAGGCAAAGGAAGGCGGCAAGCGTCTCGTGACGCTCCATCTCAACGGTC
The DNA here is from genome assembly GCA_027485995.1 of Verrucomicrobiaceae bacterium. GTDB lineage: Bacteria > Verrucomicrobiota > Verrucomicrobiia > Verrucomicrobiales > Akkermansiaceae > Luteolibacter. The sequence continues at coordinate 28,565 of JAIXPW010000185.1, read as the reverse complement.
GAACGATCGGCCGACAGGAGTTCGCGCTTTCCCTGGCCGGGCCTCCACCCAACGCGCAGGCCTCGTGGAGCCTGCCGCGCATCACCCTCCGCGAAGCCTCGCGTGAAACCGGAACGATGATCGTGGTGCCCGACCGTGGCCTCCAGATCCGTGCCGTCACCCGCGCGAATGTTTCCCAACTCGATCCCCGCGAGCTCGGCGACATGCCGCAGGCCCGCAATGCGGTGCGTCCCGGCGCGCTTGCATTCCGCCTGCTGCAGTCCGATTGGAAGCTCGCCCTCGCGATCGAACGCCTCGATGCCTGGGTGACCGCGCAGGTGCTCCACGATGTGACCCTGCGAGAAGGTCAGATGCTGCATCGCGTTTCCCTCCGCTACCGGATCGAAAACGCGGCAGTGAAATCCCTGCGGGTCCGAATTCCCGGACTCGATGATGCGGCGGCCGGCACGGTGCGCGCCAGCGGTCCCGGCGTGGGCGACCTGATTCCGGTGGCCGGTTCTCCGGGTCTCTGGGAAATCCGCTTCCAGCGCGGCATCGCGGGGGACACCACGGTCGACCTCGAATTCCAAAGCCAGTCGAAGGGCGGTGGCAAGGAACTCATCGAGCCACTGGTCATCGAACAAGTACGCCAGACCTCGTATTTCGTTGTGGTTCATGCCGGAGGTCGACTGGAGATCGATGCTCCCTCACCTGCCCGTGGCTGGCAGCGGACTGACTGGGCGGTCGTGCAGGCTTCGATGCCACAGCTTTCCGGCTCCTCGGCTTCCGGTCTGGTCTTCAAGGTCGCCGAGGCCGAGGCCCCGCTTTCGCTCGATGTGAAGCGCCACAACCTCGCCAATGCACTCAAGCTCCGCGTGGCGTCCGGGGCGCTGACGACCTTGCTTTCTCCCGATGGCGACGCGCTCACCGCCGTCGATCTCAAGGTGCAGGTTGTCGAGAAAGGCACGCTTCGTTTGCGCCTGCCGAAGGACTCCTCGCTCTTCAACGTGCTGGTGAATGATGAAGGTGTCTCGCTGGTTCGCGAGGGCGATGCCTGGTTGTTCCATGTCTTCCCCGCACCCGAGGGCGATCGTCCGGCCTCGGTGCGCTTCGTTTATTCGGCGGGATCCGGAAAGGGTCTGAAGCTCGAAGGTCCGGCGCTGGATGTGCCGCTGGAAAACCTGACCTGGCGAGTGCTGGTGCCGGAAGGCTGGCAGCTCGCCGGACATGAGGGCGATCTGGACCTCAAGGAGGAGACCATGGCGGGAAGTTTCCGCCTGGAGGACTACAAGTCGTTTGTCCGTCAGAAAAAGCAGTCCGATGCCAAGGAGGCCGTCGCCCTGCTCGATCAGGCGAACAAGTGGCTCGCCAGCGGTGAGCAGGACAAGGCCAGCCAGGCGCTCAGCAAGGCAGCGAAGTCCAACGCGCTCGACGCCGCCTCGAACGAGGATGCCCGCGTGCAGCAGCGGCAGTTGAAAACCCAGCAGGCGGTGCTCGGCCTCAACACCCGCCGCCAGAAGCTCTACCTCGACAATCGTGGTGATGCCTCACAGGTCGTGAACGGCCAGCTCGAACGCGCGGCCAACGAGAACCCGCTTCTCCAGGGCAACACCAATTACGACCCGAGCCAGTTCGACCGGCTCATGGAAGGCAACACTGCTGATGAGAACACCGCGCTCAAGGCCATCGCCAACCGCATCGTCACCCAGCAGCTCGCCGCGGATCCGGCACCCGTGGCGCTTGATGTCACCATCCCCGAGCGGGGCACCGTGCTGACCTTTGGCCGCAGCGTGCAGGTCGATGGCGGCCACGCGATGCAGCTCGATCTCGATCTGAAGCGCACCACTTCCGGCAGCATCTGGTTGGGGGCACTTCTCTGCGGACTGCTCGGTCTGATGGTGGCCCGCAGGAAATCCTGAAGGGTCCAGAGAGGGAATTTGCTGCCAGTTAGTCGGGGGGAACATTATTAAGAAATCTTAAATTTCTGAATTGACGGTTTCGCGAGTTTCGCTAGTCATCCCACAAGCCGACACCCCCGGCTATCCCCTGTTCAGACATTACTTAGCCTTCACTCCTCTTATGGAGTGAATGCGACTGCTGTCTGGATCACCCACCCCCTAACATCATGGCGAAGCATACTTCGAGTCAGTGGCTTAAACTGACTCTCACTGGACTTGTCGGCGTATTCATGTCGGGTCTCGCGCTCGCGGCCCCTGAAATACGTGTGACCGGGAACAATATCCTGATTCCTGACGGAGACAGCAGCCCATCGGTTCCGGATGGCTCGGATTTCGGTGCATTGAAGATCGGCTCCACGCCGGTGAAACGAGTGTTCGTGATTATCAATGACGGACCTGATGCCCTCAACATCACGGGAGTGAATGTCAGCGGCGCAGGTTTCATTACGACGGTTTCGCCGCAGTCAGTGGTGGCCAGCGGAGGAGTGGCCAGCCTGGAGGTGCAATTCACTCCGACTGTTGCCGGAACCGCCACAGGCTCCATCAGCATCAACAACAACGACTCGGATGAGAACCCCTACAACTTCACCATCCAGGCCTTGGTAAAGTCCCCGAATGTGCGCGTGACTGGTGGCGGATTCACCATCACGCCCGGAGACAGCAGCCCGACCACACTCGATGGCACGGACTTCGGCACCAAGACCATCGGTGAAACAGTGACCCGGTTCTTCACGATCAACAATGATGGTGACGCGGACCTGACGGTGACCAACGTCGCGGTCGGCGCTGGTCCCTTTGCGGTGACCGGCACGGTTCCGACCAGCGTGACCAGCTCCGGCTCAGCAGTCTTTGGCATCAGCTACTCCCCGGTCGCCGTCGGACAGTCCAATGGCACCGTGACCGTGTCGACCGATGATCCGGACACGCCGTCGTACACCTTCCAGGTCAATGGAACCGGCATCGAGTCCGAAATCGATGTCAGAGGAAAAGGTCTCAGCATTGTCAGCGGCGATACGACCCCGTCCACTGACGATGGAACGCTGTTTCCGAACACCACCTTCAGAAGTGGCGAAACGTCCGCGCAGTTCACCATCGTCAACTCCGGCAGTGGCAATCTCCTGATCAACAGCCTCGCGCTCTCCGATTCCACCAACTTCCGGATCGAGCCGGCGCTGACCTTGCCGGCGTCCGTCAATCCAAGCGGTTCGACCACTTTCACGCTCTTCTACCAGCCGACCACGGCCGCCACCCACACCACGACGGTGACCCTTTCCAACAATGACCTCAGCGAGTCGACCTACACCTTCGCGGTAAGCGCCACCTCGCTGGCGGCCACGATGAATTTCGCGAACATCACCAACGGTGACACGACTCCCGATTCCGGCGACGGCACGGCCTACGGACCAGGCCTGGTCGGAGGCACCGGCATCAACCGCAACTTCCAGGTGAGCAATGCAGGGCCGGGAGATCTCATCATCACCAGCATCAGCATCAACCCGAGCACGCATTTCTCCTACACTGGCAGTAGCCTTCCGCGCGTGGTTCTCGCCGGGAATTCCATTGATATTCCCATCGCCTTCCTGCCGACCGTCATCGGCAACCACACGGCAGTGGTCACGGTTCGCACCAACGACCCTAACAAGGATCCCTTCACGTTCACCGTCAGCGGCACCGGCACCCAGCGCAGTCTGGTGGTGGGTGCGGTCGGGCAGACGGTCGCGAACGGCGACGATACGCCCAGCGATCTCGATGGCACCCAGTTCGGATCATTGCTCGTCGGTGGCACTCCGCTTTCCAGGACCATCCAGTTGCGAAATACCGGGAACATCCCGCTCCAGCTCAACTCGCTGACTTCCAGCCGTGCATCCGAGTTCAGCATCCTTTCCCCTGCGGCGGTGGAGATTCCAGCCGCTGGCTCGGTCAATCTCGTGATTCGATTCACCCCTTCCGAGTTGGGTGCGCGCACCTCGACCATCACCATCGCCAGCAATGATCCCTCTTCCCCCTACACCTTCGTCGTGGGAGGCATCGGCGCACCCCGCATCGCTGAGCCGTCTGATCCGCCCATCGAACCCGAGATCTTCGGGTGTCCGTTCGATTCCGGTTCTCCGGGTGATTTCACCGGCGCGATCTACGAGGATGATGGCAAAGGCAAGCCCTCCGGTGTCGTGCGCGGTGGATTCGATAGCTTCCGACTGACCAATGATGGCAGCTTCACCGCCAAGGGAAACATCGATGGCGCGGACATCACGCTCAAAGGCAAGCTCGGGCCCGATGGCAACTACAGCGGCTCATTCACCCTCTCCGACAGGAGTGTGGCCGTGATCACCTTCCAGCACTACAAGGGCAATGATGGCTCCGTCCGCATCATCGGCACCCTGGTCCGCAACGGCGAGACCCTTCACATCGACGTCATCCGCTCCGGTGCCGTTGCCTTGCCCGCGTCTCTAACAGGCCGCTACACGATGCTCATTCCAGCTGTCGACAGTGCCCCTCCGACCGAGCCTCATGGCGACGGCATGGCCTTCCTCACGCTGAGGATTGATGGAAACGTCCGCTCGCAGTTCATCCTCGGCGATGGCACCCAGATCACCCGCTCCACCAAGGTCAGCCCGCGCTACGTCTGGCAGTTCCAGTCGGCGGTCTACAGGTCAGGCTGGAAGTCTGGCTTCTTCGCCGGTCGCATGACCTTCCGAGATGTGGCGGGCACCAGTGACTTCGATGGTCCGATCTACTGGAAGCGCGCGGCGTCTGGTGGATCCGGCTACTACCCAGGTGGATTCGCCATCAAACGCACCGCCGTCGGAGCCAAGTATGTCGAGCCTGCCAAGGGCCGTTCGGCCATGCCCGGCCTCGTCGCTGGCAACAACAATTCCGAGTTCTGGATCGGCGCATCCGCAGAAGGGGTCCCTGCCCAGGCCGTGTCCTGCACCTGGACCACTGACGACAAGATCTCGAACCAGACCACCCCCAAGCTGAACCTGAAGATCAATCGAAAGACTGGCCAGATCAGCGGATTCTATACAGACTCGACCAGCCGAACACGGGTCAGTGTCTACGCCGCGATCCTTCAGAAGCAAAGCCGCTCTGGTGGACTCTTCAAAGGTTACAACATCACCGGCTTCGTGACCTTGGCACCCAAAGGTTCCTGATTCATGAAAATCTCCCGTTCCGGATATCTGATCGCCGGGGTCGCCCTTTTGGCCGCCCTGGGGATCGGACTCTGGAAACCGTGGACCTCAGACGATTCATCCGCGGGTTCGAAGCCTCCCGTCGTGCCCGATAAAGTCCGCAGTCGGACTCACCCTGCTGCGAAGCCTTCGGACCAGCTTGACCCGTCACCACGCACCCGCAGCAGCGCGGAAAAGAAGGACCTTGAGCAGATCAACAACTGGATCGCGGACGAATCCATCACGCCCGAGGTCGCAGCAGGAAACCTCTGGAAACTCGCGGCGGACCCGGCGCGTTCGGAGATCGTGCGCGAAGAGGCTCTCACGCATGCGATGAACCTGACCGATGATGAAACCTACAAGTCGACGGTCATTCCCTTGATTGGAAAGAAGGATCTCTGGCCCGACACCCTCGGAGAGAAGATCCTCGACGACCTCTACAACCGGCCGGACGCGCTCAAGCTGGAGGGCACGCTCGCCCTCTTCCAGAACTCAAGCGGCGAGTTCCACACGAATGTCCGCGAGCTGCTGGTCTTCGAACTCGGCGACCCGGATCTGGAAAGCCTGAGCGACGTCGAACTCATCCGCCGCGCGAGCGAGCGGATGAAGGCCCCGCCCGAACCTTGAAGGAGACGGCCTGAAGGAGACGGCCTGAAGGATTGTCAATCCGGACCCCGGTGCTCAGAACCGTCGGCGTTCATGAGGAATCGAATCCTGTCATTTCTAGAGAAGGCGGCCTTGAAGACGGCATCATCCGGCAAGGGCCTTTCCTGTCCGGGATGTGGGATCAGCAACCAGACCCGCAATCTCGTCTCCGGGCAGGTGCTGACCTGCGCCTCGTGTGGCTACTTTGGGTCCGCGCTTGAGTGGATCACGAAGCCGAGCTCATCGCCACCGTCCGATCCCCAAAGGATTCCCACCTCTCCGCCTCCCGGAACACGCATCACGCTCGAACCCAGGATGGGCGGAATACTCTGGAATATTCCCGCTACGGGAAAGTCCGGTGGGTTGCTGCCTGTTGGCTGGATCTGGACGCTACTCTGCCTGACCATGGGGGTGATTGTTCTTTGGTTGGGAATCACGGGAACCGGAAGCATCAACGATCAGCCTGCGACCGTTGAGCGTGCGCTGGGAATGGAGCTTATGATGATCCCGTTCCATCTGATTGGCATCCTGATGCTTTATTTCGGCTATCGCATGAAGTTCGCGAGCCATCAGCTTGCAATTGGTCGCGGTCGCATCGCCCTCACCCGACGTTGGCTGGGCCGGGCAAAGGAGAAATCGATCGCAATTCAAGACCTTGAGTCGATCCAGCAGGTGGTGTTCTATTCAAGGAACTATCAACCGGTACATGGCATCGAGATCAAGGGAGGACGAAAGAAACTCAGGTTCGGAAGTTCGCTGACCGAGGCGGAAAAGGCCTGGCTGGTGGCGCAGTTCCAGCGCTCGGTCTGGCCGGATCGTTTCAAGAAAGAAGAGGCGAAGTCCCCGGACGTCGCGGAACCTGCCGGGGTTGGCACCCGGCCGTTCTCGATCCTGATGCCGAAGTCATCCGGCTCCCTCGGAATCGGCATCATGCTGCTGGTGATGGGACTGCTTTTCCTGGGAGTCGGGATCTTTCTCATCAAGCCAATCGGAATGGGTCATGCCCATTCATCGGAAGGTTTCTTCACGATCTTTAATCGGCTGTTCAGCCTTCTGGGTTCGGGCTTCCAGATCGTCTGGTGCCTCATCAGCACAATCATGCTCGTGTCCGGAATTGCCTGCCTGCGTTCCCATCGGCGCAATGCAGGAGTCGAGCAGCGGCTGATTGGTTCGCCGACCGGGATCTCTCTGAAACGGCTCCGTCACGCGACAGTCGTCGAGGAAAAGACCTTCGAGCGAAGGCTCTTCCGCGATATCCGCGCGTCGGTCATGGGCAGCGTCAATGGCAAGCCGATGAAGCGCATCGAAATGATCCTCGGCGACCGCAGTGAGACGATCGCCAACTGGGTCGCCGGAGAAAAGGCGGACGCCCTGGTCGAGGAAGTCAGGCAGGCGATGCGCTGAGCGCGTCGGTTACTTCCAACGCTCCACCTGGGCCTTGACGTTCTCCACCGACGGCGCGCCGGGGTTGGTCCGTGCGGCGAGGGCGCGATCGAGATTGAAGACCGAAGTCGCATCCGCCGTGTAGGCCGGATCGATGGCTGTTAGATCGAGCTGATCGAGCGGCACGCCGGTTTTCACCGACTCGGCCACGGCCTTGCCGACGAGCTCATGCGCATGACGGAACGGCACGCCCTGTTTCACCAGCCAGTCGGCCAGGTCGGTGGCGAGCAGCATCGGATCGCTCGCGGCGGCCTTGCAGCGCTCGGTGCGGATCTCCATCGCGGCGATCATCTCGGTGTTGACCGCGAGGATCATCTTCAGGGTGTCGATCGAATCGAACAGCGGCGGCTTGTCCTCCTGGAGGTCACGATTGTAGGTCAGCGGCAAACCTTTCACCGCGACGAGGAGGTTCATCAGATTGCCAACGAGGCGACCGGTCTTGCCGCGCGTCAGTTCGCAGACGTCCGGGTTCTTCTTCTGCGGCATCAGCGACGAACCGGTGGTGTGGGCGTCGGAAAGCGACACGAAACCGAACTCTGCCGAGCACCACAGGATCAGGTCCTCGCTGAGACGCGAAAGGTGGATGCCGCAGAGCGAAACGGCGAAGAGGATCTCGGCGATGTAGTCGCGGTCGGCGATGGCATCCATCGAGTTGGTGGTCACGCCGTCAAAGCCCAGTTCGGCGGCGATGGCGCGGCGGTCGAGGTTGATGGTCGAGCCGGCCAGGGCCCCGGAGCCGAGTGGCGAAACATTGAGGCGCTTGGCGGCATCGGCCAGGCGGGACTTGTCGCGCTCCAGCATCTCGACGTAGGCGAGGAGGTGATGGCCCACGGTCACGGGTTGGCCGCGCTGGAGGTGGGTGTAGCCCGGCACCACGGTGGCGGCGTGTTTTTCCGCCTGACCGACGAGTGCGGCCTGGAGCAGGGAAAGGGCGCCGATCAGCTCGCCGGCCTCATGGCGCGAGTAAAGGCGGGTGTCGGTCGCGACCTGGTCGTTTCGCGAACGCGCGGTGTGGAGTTTCGCGCCAGCGGGACCGATGCGCTTGGTCAGCTCGGCCTCGATGTTCATGTGGATGTCCTCCAGCGAGGTCTTGAACTCGAACTTTCCGGCCTCGATGTCGGCCTTGATCCCAAGCAGGCCGCTTTCGATGGCACTGAATTCCTCCTCCGTTAGAAGACCGGCATTTTTCTGCGCGCGGGCATGGGCGATCGATCCCGCGATGTCGTGCGGGAACAAGCGCCAGTCGTAGGAGATCGACTCACCGAATTGCTGGACGAGCGAGGAGGTATCTTGGGCGAAGCGGCCTTTCCACATGGGCGTAGCGGGGTTGGGCGGGCAAGTTGGACAGGCCCGTGCCGGAGGGTGTAGCGTTCCACGCGACGGAGGGAACGAAAAATCGCGAGGCAAAGCGGGTGGCGACGTCCCACAACTTGCCAAGTTGTGAGTGGTCACCGCGTCACCACCGGCCCCATCTTGACCACTTCAAGATCCCCGCCCTTCACCTTCCGGATCGGCAACAGTTCATCATGGACCCACCGTTCGTCAGGCGCACCGCTGATGAACCAGTCGCTGCCGTTATCCGCCAGGATCATGCCGTGGGTTTTCAGACCTTCGAGGATCACCTTCGCCGCGCCAGTGAACTTCGAGGTGTCGAAACTGGCCTTCAACCGCACACGCATGCCCATCGGCGGCAGGTTCTCGTCCTTGTGTGGACTGGCGAAGTGCGTGGCGGGCGACACATAGGCGCGACGGCTCTTCTTGACGGTGAAGCGCAGGGCGTGTGCGAGCTTCTTCGCGACGCAGATTTCGTCGTAGCGGGCGAGGCCGGGCAAGATCGGCAAACCGGCCGCATCGGCGCTCGTCCAGCCGGCGGGCCGTGGCTTTGGGTTCTTCAAATCGAAAACGGCTCCGCTGCTGGCTTTCCAGGACTTGCCGCCGTCGATGGGGAAGCCATGAAAGAGTTCATAGAGCTTCCAGTTGTCCTTATCGAGCACCAGCACATGCCGGTCGCCATCACCTTGCGGCCCACCCTCAATCCAGACATTCGGTGGGATCGGATACGGACCGGGATCGCTTTCGTCTGCGTAGCGGAAAGTGACCGGCACCTTCGGCTGCGCGCCGCTGACAACATGATAGGGAATCCCGCCAGGCTGGCCCTTCCAGACCAGGCCGAAGTCCTCATGCAGTCCCTTGTCCGCGCCGATGCTGGCGATGATGGCATCGCTGAGCGGATCGACCTCATCCCTGGACACATCGCGATTCCATTCATCACTCGCAGGCAAGAGCAAAGTGCCGCCGAGATCGGCATTGGGTCCGGTCGGAAGCCGCGGATGCTGGGCGAAGGCCCCGACGGTGCAGGCGAGAACGAGCAGGGCTGTGGCTTTCATGTTGAGAGAAGGTAAGATGGCAACGTTGACGTTTGGGTTACGTGTCGAACCGCGGAAATCAATCGGAAGCCGGAAGCTTCAAATAAAAGGCGATGATCACAGGCCGCCGGAAGGGTCATGCTGGCGAGGCGGTCTCGCATCACCAGCCTGGTTGGAATCCCCTTGGTGAATCCTCAGCGGCACGGGTCAAGCCTGCCTTCAGATAGAAGAAGTGACGGAAAGGCAGCAGAAGCCAGATGTTGGACAGGATGTCAGTGTCGAAGTCCAATTGTTGGGCGCGGCAACCAACCGTGTCAGCGAATTCCAACCGCCAAGTATCCAAGAGCGAAGCTCCAAAACAACCACACCCCAATCTACCCCCTTTTAGAACTCCGCGCTGAGTCCTGAAGCCCTTCTCAATCGGCCCCTCCAATCCGGCGGCGTCAACGAGCTGCCGGATGAGATTCTGAGGTGAGGACTATTTCCCCCAAGGATTCCATATCTTCACCTCGGGCGGGAAATCGTGGGTGTTGCGGGTGACAAGGATCAAGTCGTGGGCCAGAGCGATGGCGGCGATGAGTGGTTGCGTCCGACGAGTTGGTGCTTCGCGTCGAAGCGTTCCCACGTGCACATGGTGCCCACATCCATTGCCAGGACACGGTTCGCAGCCAAGCGGTCGATCCGCTGATGCCACTGCTCGATTTCGTACCGTCGGTTTCCCTGATCCATCAGATGGATGCCTTTGAGCATCTCCCCCAGGGACAAGACGCCGATGTGAGGTTTCGCGTCGTGATCGCCGAGTCACTGGATGACTGCGGGATCCGGTCGAGTTTTCGAGGATTCGCAAAGCACATGGTTATCGAACAGATACGCCATGGCGGACTGCTTGAAATCAAGATCTCGTGCCGGAGTGAGGTCCCGCTCGACCTGCCACTTCTTCGCCGGGCAGTCCTGATGAATCTCCACAAGCTTCTCGGAAGGCTTGAACCGGGCGAAGGCCTCGGCGGAAAGCACCACCACCACTGGCTTGCCGTTCCGGGTGATGATCTGTGCTCCATCCCGCAATGCGGTTTCCTCCACCTCGCTGAGATTGTTCTTCGCATCTTGAAGCAGCCAGGTTGCGTTCATGGCCCAATGGCAGCTCTTGAATCCAGCCTGACTGCCCAGAACTCATGAATCATGCCGAAAGCAAGCGCCGCGCGTGATTGAAGACCCATAGAGTAAGCACACTGGCGGCGACGAGGACGGCGGGGATGACGAAGATCAGGTTGCTCTCGAGAAAGCCACTCAGGCGCTTTACCAAAGTGGGACCGGGAGGCTCGGGAAAGGCGGGTTCGATCCAGCTCTTCCAGAAATCCGGATGGGTGTCCGGGTGCATTCCTTTGGCGAAACGTTCTTCCTGATAGGCGACCCATGCGGCATTGCGCCGGTCGGCGGCTGCGCGGGCGATCGGGAAATAAACGCCGACAGGTTTGCGGTTTAGAAGGAACCGAGAGTGGTTTGGATGAATCAACTCTCTCACCCGCGCGATGGGATGGAGGCTGCCCTTTCCAGCGGCGATGAGCTCGCTTTCCCGCAGATAGGCGAGCTCGGCAAGGGAGGACATCTCTCCGGAATCGAGGATCGCCGCGAGCGACCGGAATGCATCGGAACTCTCCCACGCGAGGCCGAGTTGGATCAGGCCGGAGATACCGGCGATGTGTTCCTTGCCGGGCTCCTTCCTCTGGGTTTCAACCCAATGGATCTGATCGAATTCAAAGGGAGAGTCAGCGGTCGTTTGAGTCGGGTTGGCTCCGTCCCACAACAGCCAGCGAATCGCCATGAGTTGATAGATCTCGCGCCCGAAGTGGGCATCCGGGTTTTCCTCGATGGCTTTCGCAACCAGTTTTTCGCTTTCCTTAAGATCGGAGAGATCGGCCTGACGCCTTGCCTCGGGCTGGGTGATCCAGCGGTGAAGATGGAAAGTACCGAGATTGGAGAGGTAACGGTAGCGATGGTCCTTGGTATCTTTTCCGGGCAGGCTGTCGAGGACGGCTTTCTTTTTGGCCATCCATTCAATCGCTTCGTCGGGCCGGCCGAGGCGGTCGCAGGCGACTGCGGCATCGTCATAGAGGGAAAGATCGTTCGGGGCAGATCGCAACTCCCGGGTAACCCGCACGAGCCTCATTTGATAGTAATCGGGCGGATAGCGGTCGAACCAACCGGTGATGATTCTTACGAGGTCGAGTCGGCCCTTGGCTTCCTCGGCGAGAGTGTCTCGGTCCCACAGGCAGGCAAAAGTCTGCCCAGCAAGAAGCACGAGGATGAGCAACGATCGAAGCATGGATGGAAGATAGTGACCCGAGGAGATAGAAGGCCAGGTCGTTCTTCAGAGGCATGCCTTTGATTCCAGAAACTCCTCCAACCGCTCGATCAGCAGCGAGAGTCGCGCGCGGACGTTCTTCACCTCGATCCCACGCCAATTGATCAACAGCAGCGCCATACGAGTCCTCGCATCGTGACAAACGTAAGACACTTCCGGCTCCAAATCAACCTCACTGGCAAAGAGACAGAATCGAATGAGATTACAGGAGATGCCATGTATGTTTGCATCTGGGATTCGATCACAAGATTCTCCCCAAACTCTCAGGGTCATTCTGCCCAACTTGGAGGGCGTGAGAGTCGTTTCTGAAGACTTCCTTCTCGAGCGACCAAGCCGCGAACGCTCGGGCTTTGACGAATGCATCCATTTCCGAGTCTCTGGTAGTGTCATGCCTTCAGGCTCTCTCAACAACTCCCTGAAGGGCAGGACTACCAACGAAGAAGGCGAGGGAAACTGGCGGACTGGGTCGGCAACCCTTCAGGACTTGAAGTCTTTGTCGGCAAGTGACCCAAGACCCTGTCTTGGGCTATCTCATGGCATCCCATTGGGACTCGGGACGGAAGGAACGCCGGGGCTCGCGAAGGGGGACCCGGCAGTGGTGACTAGATCAACCTCCAACGGTGCCGGAGATTTCGCCGCCATTGGCCGACCTGGCTGTCGCCGGCACAGGAGGTGGCCTTATCGGTCCATCGGCCGAGAACGGTGCGATACTTCAAGGTTCCGCCCGGATGAGCGCGGCGTTTCCTTGCCAGTCGGCATCCGTGTCCTTGAGGGTCCGGGGCTTGCCGTCGCGGGTTTCCTTCAGGATGGTGTGGAAGTGGCCGCCGCCGAAATCGATCTCACAGAAACTGAAACGTGCGCGGGCATCTTCCACGATGAACATCGGGGTGGTGAGGCCCTGGCCGGAGGAGTAGGCCATGCCGCCGAGGAGTTCAGTGACGCCGCCGCGGGTGGTCTGGTGGAGGGTGCCGCCGCCCTCGGTCTTGTAGCCGAGAATCCACTGTCTGCCGCCTTGGTTGGAGACATGGATTCCGCCGCCTTCGACGTTGAACTGCCGCGCCCACAGCGTTTCGTTGGTGAAGCGGAAGTTGTGTCCAACGACGTCCTCGATGAACACCTCGCCGCCGGTTCCCGTGCTGCGGTAAGCATCCGCTCCCTGATAGTTGATGGCGAGCCGCTGCAGGACGAGGCTGCGTTTCGCGTGGTTCTCGATGAAACAATGCTTTCCTCCGGCGAAGTCGGTACTCATGCCCTCGATGAAGACGACGGGCGCGGTGCCATCCTCAAGGCGGAAGGCGGGTTTGCTGGAGGCTCTCAGCCCGTCAGTCATGTTGAGCCACGCGCGGCAACCGACGATGCGCCGGACTTTTCCACGGATGACGATGGTGTCGCCGATCTGATAACTGCCACGCGACAGATAGACGGTGGTGGCTCCGGAATCTATCGCCTGCTGGATGGCTGCGCTGTCGTCCCCGTCGTCGTCGGTTTTTCCGCCGAATGCCTGCGGGGCCTTCCAATCCTCCAGAGCGTCCCACGGCGCGAGAGGCGTCTCTTTTACGGGAAGCGGTGGCGATCCCTTCGAATCAGGAAACAGTCGGGCCTCAGTTTTTGAGATGAAGAAATCCACGTTCGCGCCGCTGACTCCGTTCTTGTCGCCGGTGTGATTCACAAGGGCCTGCTTGTATCCCGAAGTTGTGATGTTCCGCGCGAGCATCGTGCCTTCCAACAGGATCGCAGGTTCGTTCGCGGCCTTGCCGGTTCCCTTGAAATCGCAATCGATGAGCACATTGAGTCCGCCGAGGGCGAGAAAGGCGGGCACGTCGTTGAGGCTCTTCAATCCACGCGCGGTGAAAGGCTGGCCGTCGTTGCGAAAGCCCGCCTTGTTCTGATGCTCGACGGTGACGTGTTCCAGCGTCTCGCCGTTCACGGTGGTGGCGGTTTTCACCCCATAGTCGAAGCCCTGGATGCGCACGTTCTTGATGAGGCAGGGGCCTTGCTCGTCGCTGAATCCCAGGTCCAGACCGCTCACGCCCTGGCCGTCGCCGGAGACGATGGAGATATCATAAACTCCGCCCTGGTTGTTGGCGATGAACTGCACGCCGCAAGCGCCTGGATTGCCGGATCCGGTGTCCACCGTGAGCGTGTGGATCTCATTGGAAAAGCGCTGGGCGGGCGCCTCGCCGGTCCAGATCACACCTTTGGGTTTACGAGGATTCCCGTAGTTGGGACATGAGTCCTTCAGCTTGATGACGGTGCCCTCACGGCTCTGGCCCATCAGCACGGTGTTCTTCTGGTTTTCTCCCCAGCGCAGGGTGTCGCTGACGAGATAGATTCCGTTGGGCAGATAGATCATCGCGCCTTTCGCTGGATAATCATTGAGCGCCTTCTGGATCGCGGCGGTGTCGTCGGTCACGCCGTCGCCCTTGGCCTGATAGGGTGGCCGGGTCACGTCGATGACCCCGGCGTCGGCGGGAAAGATCGAAGCGGTTGCGAGTTGTGGATGGGTCGGGCGCGGATACTTCGGTGTCCAGACAATGAGGCGCGGGGCAGGCGGTTTCTCGTCGGCGTTCAGGAAGCGGATTTCGGCGAGGCCGCTCTGCTCGCCGCCGCGATGGTTCGATTTGATCTGCAGCTTGAAGTAGCGGGCGGTGATGGCCTTCGGAAACGCGAACGATTGTCCTGGGTCGTCGTCCTTTCCGGGAGCTTCCTTCAGGCTGAAATCTCCGACCGGGGTGAAGGTCACGCCGTCTTCCGATCCCAAGACCGTCACCTCCTTGATGCCCCGGTTGGTCCAGCCGGATTCATTGTAATTCCATGCCTGGAAGCCGGCCACATGGAAAGATTTGCCGAGATCGAAGCGCAGCCACGAGTTCCACTCACCATTCCACATGTTGTTGCCGTCCCAGATGTTGGAACTGTGCACCCAGACCGCGCTGCCGGGCGCGCTTTCATCCCAACCCGATGCGTCGATGGTCTTTCGTGGCGTGCGTCCTGCGCCGCTTTGGGAACTCGAGGCGTCGGCTTCCACCGGGGCGATGAAGGCACCGGGGGCAGCCGCTTTCCCCTCGGTCTCATCCGCGCGGGCCGCGAGCAGGGCAAGCAGCGCGATCCCCTGGACCAGGAAGCATGAGCATCGGGGAAATGGATGGAGCTTCATGGCGGAAGATAGGTGAAACGAGATAGGCCGATCGATGCCACAATCTCCTAATTCTCCGAAACACGCAGCCGCACGAAGCGGCCACCATTGACCGTCCAGGTCCCTGCGGCGTTGGAGGGCCCGTCACCCGAGCCGCCATCCCAAACACCAGCCGCATGGACGCAGTCGGCCGCAACGGCGGCGCAGAGAAGGGCGATGATTTTCATGATCAAACGGCATCCTAGCAGGATGGAGATTTCAGATCACGGGAATTCTTCGAATGCTCGCCCCCCCTGGCCTCACCCCGGCCAGCATGTGAGACAAGAGCCTGATCGATGATTTGCAGAGCCGATTCACACTTCACACGCTTTCTCTGAAAAGGTGCTCAGCGATCCGACACTTCAGTTCAAGTGAGGCGTTTGAGGATCAGTGAGCTTCCAGGATGTGAATCCGCGAGGACTCCTTTCATCTACGAAGGACGCCGAGGAAGAATGAATGCCGAATGGCGATGCTCCGTCGGCCTATCTTCTCTCCCCTGCAAGCTTGCACCTCACTTCGAGAACATCTTGCCGAGAATCAGAAGCACAACGATCCCGATCAAGCCCTTGGCCATGACGCCCCCCATTCGATAGGCTGGGTTTTTTTCAAGGGCCGCCGTCTCGGAATAGGTCTCGGCAGGTACGTTGAGATAACGGAAACTTTCCAAGGCCTTGCGAAGTTCGGGATTCGTGTTCGCTTCACCATCGAGACTGATCGCTTGCAACTGGTAGGTAACACCATCGTCAGGAATCAGCCAAACAACCGAGGAGATGTCCCGGCCATCCTTTTGGAGCCGCCCGATCCGCTCGTAGGCCCTGATTCCACTGACGTCGATGAAATGTCCTGATAGGCGCTTGCCCCCGCCACTGTTCTCGAAGCCCCGCTCGAAGTCCTCCACGACTTGGTCGGACATCGGCCTGGGCATGGTGCCGCCCTCCTGAATCGTGATCAGAAGCATCGCGGTCTTGTCCGGGTTACGATAGAAGGCGGTGATCGCAGGCTCCTTGGGAAGGTCATTCACCTTCTCCCATCCCAGGGGAGGCGTGATCGCGAAGTTCTTGGTTGAGAAAATCGGTTGGATGGCGAATCCCTGCTGGCATGTCAAAAGGACGAACAAGGTGACACAGGCAGCTGACAGGAATCCGCGCATTCTGGACGAGATCAGGGTGGATGGCATGAATGGGTGAGATAGATTTGACGACGCATGACAGTGTGGGCGATGAGCTTATCTTGGCGAGCGGATTTTCATCGGAAGAGTTTCCGGACCCCAAAAGCCTGCCCCTTTCGCCCTATGCCCCACGACACCTCCCCACTGCGGAATCCGTTCGCTTCACAGAGTTCCATTTGCCGTAGCAATGGCGTCGAAGGTCAGTTCCGAAAATCCATTGTTGAGAGCGACTTCGACGAAGAATCAAATGACGATGCCAAGGCGCGGCTTATATCATGGATCAGGTAGATGGGAGGACAAAACGGATCAACTGGCCGATGGGAATTCCGACCTTTGTGATCGCGGCGTGAACCCGTTCTGCGAACCCCTTTGGATTCGCGTCGTCCCGGATGCAGGCGATGATTCCTGAGTGGTTGCCCTGGGTTTGCTGGTGGAGACAAACGAGATCGTAGCAATTCAGAGTGAGCAGGGCGCGTTGTTCCTTCATGGCGAAGGCAAGAACTTCATCATCCGGGATCATTTGGTTTGCGCGTCCGGCTTCGTAGGAGATGAAGATATCATGTCCAAGCTCCGGCAGCGCTTCGACGACGCGTTTTGGTAAGTTCTCGTTGGAATACAGCATGGCCATCAGGCTTCTCGATTGAGCCGAATGGCATTCTCGATCTCGTCGCGGTGGGATCCAACAATGTCCCAAGCCGCTTCGAGGTCGAAGACGCTGAGACCCGGATAGTCCTTCAGAAGATCCAGATCACCGATCCCAGCCTGCCGGGCCTCTTCAAGCATCCAGACAGCAATTCGGGAGCGGCTTCGATTTCACTGACGATACGTTGGGTGAGAGCGGTCACAGTGAGGAAACTAGCTGGACCTTGGAGATAAGGCAAAGAACGAGTCGAGGACGGCTATCCAGGGTCCCCACAGTTGGGAGGGATCATGGCATAATCGGGAACAAAGAGTTTTTTCACCGCCAAGACGCTAAGGTCGCCAAGTCAAACCGATGAAAAATTGTAATGAGGGGAGTGGAACGGGTTTCAGAGGCACTCATTTGAAGTTTCCTTGGCGCTCTTGGTGCCTTGGCGGTTCAAATTCTCCCCATCTAGCGCGGCTTTGCCACTCAACGATCCTTAGCGTAGGAGCCCAGGATGGCTATCGCAACGGGCAAGCGCACGAAGGTCGTCGTGCAGATCCATTTTCCCGATGGCAGAGGCCTCGTTTGCCCGCGTGCCCGGCAAGGTTGATGTGACTCTTGATTTCGAGTTTCGAATGTCTGACCGATTTGGAATTTCGGTTTCGCCGACACGGTCACGCCGATAAAGCCTAGTCGGGACATGAAAAACGCCGTGCCGGGAAATCCGGAACGGCGTTTGACGAAAGAGGTTTGCGAACGGTTCAGGCCTTGGGCTCAGTCTTGGCGTCGCGGAGGGCCTTCTTCACGGACTTTTCGAAGTCGGCATCGGCCGGGTGGCCGCTGAAGATCAGCTTGCCGGTGGCATCGAAGACGCAGGCGTGGGGGATGCCGCCGGTGTTGCCGGGAGCGGATCCGCCGGACATCACCGGATACTCGACCTTGGCGGTCTTGAGGACCTTGAGGATGTCTTCCTTGGAGCTGTTCTGACGCTCCAGGCCGACGACGACGAGGCCCTTCTTTTCACCGGACTTCGCCATCTTGGCCATTTCCGGGAGGCTGGCGATGCAGGGGCCGCAGTTGACGCCCCATTCTTCAACGACGACGACCTTGCCGGTGAGGGCGGCCTTGTCGAAGGCCACGCCGTTCACGACTTCCGTGAACTGGACGTCGGCGAGGGTGGCGTTCGGGAGTTCAGGCTTGGCTTCCTTTTCCTTCGCGAGGGAGAGGGAAGGAAGGGCGACGCATCCGAGGAGGAAGAGTAGTTTTTTCATATCGTTAACAATTTAACGCCTGAGCCAATCGGATTTTCCGGGGGATGGCGAGCGGGAAATTCGCAGGGGCTCAGATCGGCTGCTTGTCGAGCTGGAAGGCATCGTGAACCGCGCGGGCGGCGTCCTCGATCCGGGTCTCATCGACGGTCACCGCGATCTTGATTTCCGAGGTGGAGATCATGCCGATGTTGATGCCGACGTCGCCGAGGGCCTTGAACATCGTGGCGGCGACTCCGGAGTGGGAGCGCATGCCGATGCCGACGGCGGAGAGTTTGGCAATGCCGACGTCGGTCTCGATCCTGGCGTTCGAGGAAAGCTCGGCGATGACCGGCTTGAGGGCGGCCTGGGCCTTGGCGAGGTCGGACGAGTGCATCGTGAACGAGTGGCGGGCGAAGCCGTCGTGGGCAATGTTCGAGACGATCATGTCGAGGTTGATCTCGGCATCACCGAGCGCGCCGAGGATGCGGCCGGACATGCCGGGAGCATCGGGAATGCCGGTGATGGTGACGCGGGCCTGGGAGCGTTCGATGGAAACTCCGCGAATGACGACGTTTTCCATGCTGGTGTGTTCTTCTAGCACAAGGGTGCCGGGGTTATCGTTGAGGGAGGAGCGGACTTCGAAGATGACGCCGAATTTCTTGGCGAACTCGACCGAGCGGGACTGCATGACCTTCGAGCCGGAGGAGGCCATTTCGAGCATCTCATCGTAGGAGATTTCAGGCAGCTTGCGGGCGTTTTTCACGATGCGGGGATCGCAGGTGTAAACGCCATCGACGTCGGTGAGGATCTGGCAGACATCGGCCTTCAGCGCGGCGGCGACGGCGATGGCGGTGAGGTCGGAGCCCCCGCGGCCGAGGGTATGGATCATGCCATCCGGGGTGATGCCCTGGAAGCCAGCGACAACGAGGGTTTTTCCCTGATCGAGGTAGGCCTGCATCAGCGAGGGATCGATGTTCAGGATGCGACCGCGGGTGTGGGAGCCGGTGGTGAGGATGCCCGCCTGGCGGCCGGTGACCGAGACGGCATCGACGCCCATTTCCTGAAGGGCAAGGGCGACGAGGGCGATCGACTGCTGCTCGCCGGTGGAAACGAGGACGTCGAGCTCGCGTTCGGTCGGGTTCTCGGAAATCTCGCGGGCCATCTTGAGCAGCCCGTCGGTGACTCCGGACATCGCGGAGACCACAGCGATCACCTGATTTCCCTCATCGCGGGTGCGTTTGATGCGGGCCGCGACGTTGCGGATCCGGTCGAGCGTTCCGACGGAGGTGCCGCCGTATTTTTGGACGATGATGGCCATGCGGGAAAGGGGCGGGTGTTTTGAAGTTCCAAGTTCCAATTGCCAAGTTCCAATGGGGAAAAGTTCCAAGTTCCAAGTTCCAAGTTCCAAGGGAGAAGGAGGCGTTGTGGAAGCCTCAGAGGGCCCGTCTTCTTTGGAACTTGGAACTTCAGGCCTCTGTCGGCTTGAGCAGATAGCCGGCGACCCAGCCTTCCTGGCTCGCTGCATTGCGGCACCAGTGCCAGCCGTGGATCTGCTTGAGGGATTCCAGACGGTCGCCGCGCTTGATAGTCAGCACGGTGGGGTCAAAGGCGCTCATCACCGAGAAGCGGCCCTCGCCCAGCGGCTCGAGGATTTCCTCCGGGAGGTAGCCATTGCGGCCATCCTTGTCGACGGCCCAAACCCAGCCGGGCCAGGCGTGGTCGGTCGGGCCGACGTTGACTTCGTCGCCCGGCTCCAGGTGGAGCGGATCGGGATCATTTTCCTCGTAATCGGCGTTGGCGGTGAATTGCGGCATGGCGCTGGGGACTATGGTGGGTGGCGGCGGGGTTGACACGGTTTTTTAACCGGCAGCGCCGACGAGGCCGGGTCGGACCTTTTCCCAGAATTTGAAAAAGCCGCCGGCAGCATGGGTGCGCGACCTGACATCCAACTGCCGGTCCAGCAGGACGAGTTCAACACCGATCCTGCTCAAAGCCTCGGAAAGGCCGGCCAACTCCTGCCACAACGGCCCCACGGGCGGACGCAGTGTCACGATCCGCTTCAGGCTGGATTGCTCAGCCCACTGCGTCAGTTCAGAGGCCAGATCTTTCCCGGGGAGGCGGGTCGGAGGGCATTTCCAAAGAGACCTGGCCCGCTCACTGGCATCATCGAGAGCCGCATTCAACCACGCCTGCTTGGTCGGAGAAAATCCTGATTGATGCCAAGCCGACCCGTGGGCGGACACCGCGATCACCTGAGGCTGGAAGTCCGGCGGGAGAATCATTTCCGGCGAAAGATCCTCCTCATGAATCCAAAGCCCGGCAGGAGTGGCACCGACTTCGAGGACTGGTTCGGGAAAGGGCAGAGGGCGCGAAAGCGGCGGGGCGTCGAGGTTCAGGGCCACCGGAGCCTCGAAGGCCGCGAGGCCCTTGGCGTGGTCGGCCAGCCAGGCGGGGTCGAGGTATTTCTCGAGGTTCGAACGTCGGGCCAGGTAGGTCTTTCCCGGAGTCTGAAGGCCCGCCACCCATCGCCATGACAGGGTATTCGACGCCGGATCGCCATCCAGCAGATTTCGGAAAAACCACGCGGCACCGAGTTCCCAGGGCAGGCGTTCCTGATGAATCCACCACGCGGCGACCCACATCCGGGCGTGGTTGTGGAGGTAGCCGGTTTCGGAAAGCTCGCGGGCGAACGCGTCGATGATGGCATTGCCCGAATCGGCAGCCTCGATCCGCAGGCACCGGGCGGAGACCTCTTCCGGCCACGGCTTGGAAAGTTGCAGGCAGTAGTCCTCCCAGACCTGCGGCCTCTGTTCCAGCCAGCCCTTCCAGTAGGATCGCCACCAGACTTCCTGGACCCATTTCTCAATCCGGCTGAATCGAAAGGACTTCAGGGCGAGATCGACCAATTCATTCCCATCCACCAGGCGATGGCGGATCGCAGGGGAAAGCCTGGAGACCGCGTCATGGCCCGGAACCACCTTGTTTCGGTCCCGCGCATAGAGGGGTAGGGCATCCATGAATGAGTTGAATTGGTCCAAGGCACCAATTCGGTCTGGAGGGCAGATCATGGCCCAAGGTGGACAGAAATTTTGGTCGCGCAACCCGTTGCCCCTGTGTCGTCTCCATTCGCGGAGGGCGCTGAAAGACGGTCATCAAATCCAAAACATCAAAACTGGCACGCGATGCGCTGCTCTCCGTTCGTGTTTTTCCTTGGTTCGCTTGTGGTTTTGGGTTGCGTGATGGATCGGGTCTTCGGACCCGATCCTAGCGTTTCCAAACAGCGCGCCATCTTTCCAAAGATAGCCTCATTGGTGGTTGAGCCTCATCTTTGTCCGGATTCCCGTGGTTAGCGGATGGGCCGCGGCAGGTGGTGTGTTCCTCAAGGGGAGCCCTCTGCCTGTCGCGGCAATTTCGTCCGGGCTCACTTCGTCGGAGCCATCGTGTAGAGGGCCATGGTCATGCACCAGGCATTGGCGGCCGGCATGCGCTTCATCTCGTGGCCCTTGCCCCAGGAATCGCTATAAAGGATGTCCTTGGTGGTCTTGTTGTAGCCAAGGATCAAGCGCATGTGACCTCCCCGTGACTGCGGCAGGCCTTCCTCCTTGAACATGCCAAGCTGGAGGGCCCAGCAGACCGGAATTCCCTGGTTGATGTATTCCTCGATCTTGCCGGTGAAGCGGTCGAATCCCGCCT
Organism: Verrucomicrobiaceae bacterium; assembly: GCA_027485995.1. GTDB lineage: Bacteria > Verrucomicrobiota > Verrucomicrobiia > Verrucomicrobiales > Akkermansiaceae > Luteolibacter. The sequence continues at coordinate 6,731 of JAIXPW010000185.1, read as the reverse complement.
GCTTGATCTTGACCTCACGGAAAATCTCCGGCTTCGCCTTCTGCCAGAAATACATCGGGTTGAGCATGTATCCCTCCTCGACCTTCATTTCAATCTCGCCGGCCTTTTTTGCCTCCTGGTTGTAAGCTTTCACGTCGGCATTGAATTGGCGCTCATCGAGATCGAAGTGCTTGGTCGTCTTGACGTGAAGCTTGCCGGTGGCGCTCTTCAGCGCGGCCTCCATTTCCCCCATGCTGGTGCCCATCTCACTGGTGTTGGCGATCTGCGCCATCTCGTGCTGGTCCACATCGAGCCCATAGTAGCGGACCACGCGCTCGGCGGACGCCACCGCGCAGTAACCTTTCTGGCCCTGATCGACCATCGGGACTCCGTCGAGATAGACATCACCCTCGGCGGTCTTCTTGACATGCTCGGTCAGGGCGGAGCGCCGGGTTGGCTGGCTGCCGCCACCCGACGGGGCATCCAGCGAGGCGATCCGCAGGCGGATGAACTCCGCGCGCAGGCCCTCATCACCCTTGCTGACGGAAGATTCGAGCAGCCAGGCCACCCGGTTCTTTCTCCACATCCAGCCCGTGGTGTTGACGGTTCCCCGCTGCTCGCGGGCCTCTGCCTGCGTTCCCACGGCGGTACTGATGCGGCCCTTCCAGGCCTCCACCTCCTCCTGGAGCTTGCGCGGGCTGATTTCTCCGTCATCTCCGCGGTTGTAGAGCGAGACGGTCACAGACCCGACCAGTCCGGGAGCACCGGCGCGGATGACGACTTCCCCGACGCGCTTGTCCATCAAATCGAGAAGCTTCGGATCGGCGCGCATGCCGTCCTTCAAGCTGCTGAGCCACTGAAAGCCACTGGGGTCGCTTTCGGGCATGTCCACCCCATCCTTCTTCATCCGCTCACGGATTTTCTCCTGAAGGGCCTTCTCGGAGGCGGAGACATCCTTGTGATAGACCGCCATGATGTCCTCCAGCTTCTTGGTGAAAAGCGCCGGATCCAGCACGGTGGCATCCAAGGGCGGAAACTTTGATTTGGAATCCTTTCCTGTCGGCGACTGCGCAAACAGGGCAGGTGCCAGGAAAACAAAGCTGAGGGAACAAAGAAGGCGTTTCATGGTGACAACCCATACAAACGCGTCTCCCGGGATTAGTCGCCTAAATAAATTTTCACTCCGTCACCCGAGTCACAACTCGGGCAACGGAATGCCAGATGAAACATCAAACCAGGCGTGCAGCCAGCAACTCGCGCTGGAAGACCAGCTCCTTGGGAAGATGGTCATAGAGCTTCAGGAACAGCTCGCCCTGCGAGAGGATCTCGGCTTTCCACTCCTCCGGATTGAAGGCCATGCATTTCTCGAAGCGCTCGCGATCGAAGCCTTCCAGTCCCTCGGTGTTGAAATCCTGATACTCCGGCGTCCATCCGATCTGGCGCTCGTGTCCTGGGATGTCGCCGTGGCAGCGTTTCACGATCCATTCCAGAACCCGCATGTTGTCGCCATAACCGGGCCACAGGAAGCTGCCGTCGTCGTCCTTGCGGAACCAGTTGACGTGGAAAAACCGCGGCAGGTGGGTGATGTGACGGCGCATCTCAAGCCAGTGGTGGAAGTAGCCCGCCATGTTGTAGCCGATGAAGGGAAGCATCGCCATCGGGTCGCGCCGCACCCCGCCCGCCAGCCCGATCGCCGCAGCGGTGGTCTCGGAACCCATCGTTGCGCCAATGTAGACCCCGTGCGACCAGTTGAAGGCCTGATACACCAGCGGCATCGTGTTGGGTCTGCGCCCACCGAAGACGATGGCGGAAATCGGCACGCCTTCCGGGTTCTGCCAGTCGGGATCGATCGTCGGGCACTGCCTGGCCGGCGCAGTGAAGCGGGCATTCGGGTGCGCCGCCTTGCGACCGCAATCCGGCGTCCAATCCTGGCCCTGCCAGTCGATCAGGTGCGCCGGTGGCTCCTTGGTGAGCCCTTCCCACCAGATGTCCCCGTCAACGGTGAGCCCGACATTGGTGAAGATCGTGTTTTCCGTCATCGACTCCATCGCGATCGGGTTGGTGTCGTACGAAGTCCCCGGCGCGACGCCGAAATAACCGGTCTCCGGATTGATCGCGTGGAGGCGACCGTCCTCATGCGGCCAGAGCCAGGCGATGTCATCGCCGACGATCGTTGTTTTCCAGCCTGCATCCGCATACTGCTTCGGCGGCACGATCATCGCGAGGTTGGTCTTGCCACAGGCCGAGGGAAAGGCGGCAGTCACGTAGGTCTTCACGCCCTCTGGCGACTCCAGGCCGAGGATCAGCATGTGCTCCGCCATCCAGTTGTGCTCGCGGGCGATGTTCGAGGCGATCCGCAGGGCGAGGCATTTTTTCCCTAGCAGGGCATTGCCGCCGTAGCCGGAGCCGAACGACCAGATCTCGCGGGTGTCCGGGAAATGCACGATGTACTTGTCATCGCTGCACGGCCACGTGCTGTCCTTCTGGCCAGGCTCGAGGGGAGCGCCCACCGAGTGGAGACAGGGAATGAAACGTCCAACGCCATCGCGCTTCGACTTCAGGCTTCCATCCGCCTCCTGCTCCAACCGATCCAGGACGTGCCGTCCCATGTGGGCCATGATCCGCATGTTCAGCACCACGTAGGCGCTGTCGGTCACCTGCACGCCGATCTTTGCCAGCGGGGAATCCATCGGCCCCATGCAGAACGGGATCACATACATCGTGCGACCCTTCATCGATCCGCTGAACTTTCCGGTCAGCAGCTTCTTCATTTCATCCGGCTGCATCCAGTTGTTCGTCGGCCCCGCCTGATCGCGACGGCGGGTGCAGATGTAGGTGCGGTCCTCCACACGGGCGACATCGGACGGCGTGGAGCGTGCCAGGAAACTGTTGGGGCGCTTGTCGGGATTGAGCCTCGTCAGCGTGCCCTTCCCAACCAGCAGTTCGGTCAGTCGATCCCACTCGGCCTGGGAGCCATCGCACCACTCCACCGAATCAGGAGTGCAGAGGGCGGTCATTTCATCGACCCATTTCCGAAGGGCCTGGTGGGTGGTCGGAAGATTGTCTTTCATCACGGGACCATTGAAACCCATGACTGCCCATCAACGCAACGCCACGTGCAGATTGCGGGGCATTTCTCGAAAAATGCGGAGCCGCCTGTTGATGAGAAACGTTTCGCATCATCCTCGCCCCACTTCTCCATGCGGGAAAAAAGAAGGGCGGCCGTCGCCTGGCGCCCTGGGACGTCAGGCGGTGGCCGCCCGAAATGACTCCTCGCAGGAGCCGAAATGGATTACGTGACGATCAGGGATCTCTTTCAGATCCTGAACTGCCAGCAGGTATCGGTTTCCCGATCGCGCCAGGCTGGACGACGCGAAATCGGATCCTGGAGCGTGCGGATGGTCTTCCGTCCTCCGGTGAGGAAGAAGGACTCGCATTCGATCTCAATCACCTCGAGACCCATGAAATAGGTGTCCTTCAAGGTGCTGACGGCGTCGTCTCCGAAGACTTCAGCGAGGTATTCGCGGAGAAGCCCGGCTTCCTTTTTTCCAAGAAAAAGAAAGGCGGGCGTCGCCTCGTGATCGCTTTTGGACCGGATGACGGCGGAAACTTCATCAAGATCCCAGATGTCGTCGAGCACGAGCTCAGGCTCGATGCTGCGGTCATCCGGGTAGGTACTAGGTCGTGTGGTTTCGTTCATGGTATTCATGGGGTAGATTGGCAAACAACATCCTCTACTTAGCACCCGGCATGCCGGATCCGCCGGATCGACCTGGAAAATCGAATCATCGGGCGACATGCCCATCCGCAGATCCGACAAGTGGAATTCATCCAAATGCAGCACAATCCATGAAAGATCCATCAGAGCGGATGGCACTGGCCGGACTTGCGGGAGGACGATTCGCATGGTAACGCCGAACCAGATGGGAACTTCCGAACGAGACTACGCTGCCATGCGTTCCAAAACACCTTCGCTGCCTCCGGTGACGAAGTGGCTGATCATCGTGAATCTCGTGATCTTCTTCGTCGATCTGTTCCTCACAAAGCAGGGCCAGGAACGGGGCCCGATCAAGGATGCAGGAGCGTTCGCCATTCAAAGCGGGATTCTTGATGGGCAGGTTTGGAAATTCCTCACCTTCCAGTTCATCCACGACAGTCTCGGCCACGTCGCCTTCAACTGCGTCGGAATCTATTTCTTCGGCCCCTGGATGGAGAACTGGTGGGGCAGCAGGCGCTTCTCGATCTTCTATCTGCTCTGCGGCGCGGCCGGCGCGGCCTTTTACTCCCTGTTGGTCTTCATTCGTTTTCTTCCGGACGACTACCAGACCGGTCTCGTCGGTGCCTCCGCCGGGATCTATGGCATCCTCATCGGCGTGGCCGTCATCGCCCCGAACCTCCGGGTCAGACTGTTGATTCCTCCGGTTGAGCTTTCGATCCGCACCATGGCCATGCTGGTCCTCGGCATCGCCGTCGTCTCCATCCTGCTCGGCCTCGGCGGTAATGAGGGCGGCGAGGCCGGCCATCTCGGCGGCGCCATCCTTGGCTTCATCCTCGTAAAAGGCCGCCTCCTCCTGGCAAAGCGAAAGGTGGCTCCCACCATCCGCCGTGCGCGACCCTCCACCTCGCCACAGTCCTACGGAGAACCCAAGCTCCGTCCCCGCACCGAGATCGACCTCGCCGCTTCGAGCGAAATCGACCGCATTCTCGACAAGATCAGCCAGCACGGCTTCCAAAGCCTCACCGACGAGGAACGCGGCCTGCTCCGCAAAGCCTCCGAAAGCCACTCCTCATGACCGATGCCGAAATGATCGACTGCCCCGATGACGGGCGGCAATTGGAACGACTCCGTGCCATCATGCACCGCCTCCGTGCCCCCGGCGGCTGCCCCTGGGATGCCGAGCAGACCCATCAGAGCCTCGTTTCGAATCTCATCGAGGAAGCCTACGAAGCCGTCGATGCCATCACCCGCCAGGATCACGAGCATTTGAAGGAGGAACTCGGAGACGTGCTGCTTCAGGTTGTCTTCCACAGCGAGCTCGCCCAGGAAGCAGGCCGCTACAACCTTGACGACGTCGCGCGTGGCATTTCCGACAAGCTGGTCCACCGCCATCCGCATGTCTTCGGCGAAAGCTCGGCCGGAAACTCCGATGCCGTGCTCGCCCAATGGGACGCCATCAAGCGCGCTGAAAAGGGCGACGAGGAAAAGCCGTTCCTTCACGGAGTCGGCAAGGGCCTGCCTGCCCTGCCCCGCGCCGCGAAGCTACAGAAAAAGGCCGCCAAGGTCGGCTTCGACTGGCCCACCGAAACCGGTGTGATCGCCAAGATCCGCGAGGAGCTGCACGAGGTTCAGGCCGCGGCAGACGCGCAGGATGCCGACGCCGTTTCCGAGGAAATAGGTGATCTCCTATTCAGCGTGGTCAATCTCGCCCGCTTCCGGGGAGCCGATCCGGAGATCCTCATGGCCCGCGCCAACGACAAGTTTGAGAAGCGCTTCGCCGTCATGGAGAAGATTCTAACCGAGCAAGGCCTCAGCCTCCACGCCGCCACGCCCGAGCAGATGGACGACGCCTGGAATGAGGCGAAACGTTGGGAGTGATCTCCACATTTGAACAAAAGGGCAAGAGGAGCACAGACGGCTCGCCCGTGTTTCGACTCAGGCCAAGTCCAAGTCAGGCAGCAACGCCTCCCGGACCGCCGAGAAATGGGCATCGCGCGCCAAAAGCGGAAGATTCTCTGCGGACGCCACCGTCGCAATGAGCAAATCCAAGGCCGGAAAGTTGAATCCCTTTGCCCGTAGCTTCCCTGCCAGTTCCGCAGATCGATCCCAGTGGACTGGCGTCGCGACCACTCGACTTGAAAACCCCAAGGCCTGATGCAAGTCCGGCAATTCCTTCGGCCTCGCACCCATCACCAGTTCATACCTGACCGGACAGGTGTAAGCCGCCGCGCCCAGGGCAATCAAATCCGCCACCCGCGACTTGATCGCAGGGTCTCCCTGCGGACGGAGAAACTCGATCCATGCCGAAGTGTCGATCAGCACCCTCATGGCTGCGTGTGAGCGAGCGCCTCGATCTCCTCATTCGAGGCTTCGTAACGGGTCTTTCCCGCCATCACCTTGGCGAGAAAGGCCTGGCGCTGCCTGAATTCAATGAATTCGTCCAAGGCCATCGCCACGGCGGGAGACATCTTCTTCTGCCGGGTCAGCTCAAGGATCGAGCCCACCTTTTTTTCATCCACATCGACCGTAATTCTCATCTATTTGAATGGAACTTTGATGAAGGCTTATCGCAAATTTTCATCAAATCAAGCGTTCACGAAAAACGCCCGCCTCCTTGCGGAAGCGGGCGCTTTGGGAGGAGTTGGCTGGGCGCTGGGAAAGCGCCGCCAAGAGTTATTCGCCCAGTCCGAAGCGGACGAAGCGGCGGACAGTCAGCGTGTCGCCGAGGTCCTTGCCCTTGGCTTCGACGAGCTTGGCGATCGTGGTGTCCGGGTCCTTGACGAAGCCCTGCTCCAGGAAGCAGCTCTCGGAGAAGAACTTGGCCATCTTGCCGACGAGGATGTTCTCGATGATGTTGGCGGGCTTGCCGGAATCGGCGAGCTGGACGCGGAAGATGTCCTTTTCGGCTTCCACGATTTCGGCCGGGATGTCGTCCCGGGAAAGTCCGCGCGGCGCGGAGGCGGCGATGTGGAGGGTGAGGTCCTTGATGAGCTCGCGGAAGCCATCGGTGCCGGCGGTTTCCGGCTTGGTGGTG
>JAIXPW010000048.1 GCA_027485995.1 Verrucomicrobiaceae bacterium | reverse complement strand
TCGCGATTCTCGGCATGGACGAACTGTCCGACACCGACAAGCTGACCGTGTTCCGCGCCCGTAAGATCCAGCGCTTCCTCACCCAGCCCTTCCACGTGGCCGAAATCTTCACCAACGTTCCCGGCGTGCTCTGCTCGATCGAGGAAACCGTCCGAGGTTTCGCCGAAATCCTCGACGGCAAGTGGGACGACGTGCCGGAAGGCAACTTCTACATGAAGGGTGGCATCGACTCCGTGTCGCGTGACTGAGCCGAAGTTTGCTAGTGTTCAGTGTTCAGTTTTCAGGTAAGACTTTCGAAACTGGGCCTCTTCACTGAAAACTTCCAACTGAAAACTTCCACCCATGTCCCTCCAACTCGAAATCGTCACTCCGGAGAAGAAGGTGTTCTCGGATTCCGTCGAGAACGTCTATCTCCCCGGCACCGACGGTGAGCTCGGCATTCTGGAGGCGCACGCGTCTTTGGTCAGCGGACTGAAACCCGGTGAGCTCCGTTATCAGAAGGCGGGTCAGACCGTTTCACTCGCGCTCGGCTCTGGTTTCGCGGAAGTGACCGGCCAGAAGGTCGTCGTGCTGACCGACTCCGCGCTCGGCTCGGATGAGATCGACGAGGCCAAGGCCGAAGCCGCCATCCAGCGCGCGGAAGAGGCCCTCAAGAACGTCGATCACAGCGTCGATGCCGAAGAGGTCGCCCACCTTCAGGCTGTCATCGCGAAGTCGCTCGCCCAGCTCAACCTGAAGCGTCGTCCCCACTGAGAGGACCCATCTTCCTGACTCACGAAAAGGCCACTGGAGCGATCCGGTGGCCTTTTTCGTTCCTTGAGTTGAGTGGCCAGTTGCCAGGATCCAGGGACCAGCGGAGAAATGACGAATGCCGAAGGCCCGAATGACGAAATCTCCGATCCCCTATCTCTCTAACTGACTCCCGGCCACTGACCCCTGACCCCTCAATCCTCCTCTTCCTCGTCGAGGTCAGCCAGGGCTTCGATGTAGTACTCGCCGGCTTGGTGGACAATGTCGGCGAGGGTCTTTGCAGGATCTCGGCCTGCGGCCATTTCCGTTTCGATGAAGACCCGCATGTCCTCCGGGGCGATCGAGTGACCGGTGCCATTGCCTTCCTCATCGAATTCGTAAAGCCCGACGGGAGTGCCGGTGTGGAGAACGAAGGCGCGATCAACACCGTCGTCGCAGATCAGAAATTTAGGAAGATCCATGTGGGTGGAGGCTGCTCCAGTTCATGGCCGGTGACCAGAGGATTTCAGAAGGCAAATGGCCTCAACCGAAAATCACGAGCTGGAGGCGGAGGAGGGAATCGAACCCTCGAATGACGGTTTTGCAAACCATTGCCTTACCACTTGGCTACTCCGCCCGATACGCTCGGGGGCATTTGGGTAGTGTCCGGAAGGGCAGGTGTCAACACCGGTTTTCCGGCAAGACAGCACGGCAGGGATTTGCACGATCCGGGAGCGATTTGCCCGAAACGTGGATGCCCATGGACAAGTCTGTTTCGGAGGTCGATCAGTCTGGCTGGTTCCTCCGCAAGCCTGCGTATTGGCCCGAACTCAAACCACCACTCCCATGCTCCACTGGACCCTTGTTTTCCTCGTCATCGCCATCATTGCCGGGGTTCTCGGCTTCACGGGGCTGGCGGGCACCGCCATCGGATTTGCCAAGATCCTGTTCGTGATCTTCCTGATTCTCTGGATCATCTCCTTCGTGATGCGCGGCTCGAAAGGCTGAGCACTCAGCGGCCGAGAGGCGCGCCGAGTTTCAGCAGGGCCGGGTCGATGTGATACTTCGAGTCGGCCACTTCCTGGATCGGCAGGTGGCCGTAGGAACCATCGCGATAGACCATGATGGCGTTGGTTTCTCCGGCATCGAGCGCTTCGACAGCCGCGACGGAGAACTTGTACGCCATGATCCGATCCTGAACGGTCGGCGATCCGCCGCGCTGGACATGGCCCAGGACGGTGAGGCGCGCGTCCATGTCGAGAGAGTCCTTGATCCAGCGGGTGAGGTATTCGGACATTTTCACGCCTTCCGCCACAATGGCGATGATGTAGCCACGGCCTTCGTTGCGGATCTCATGCTTGAGGCGGGCGCCGATCGAGTTGAGATCGTATTCCAGCTCGGGGACGAGGCAGATTTCCGCGCCGCAGGAAAGTGCGCTGGTGAGGGCGAGGTAGCCGCAGTGGCGACCCATGACCTCGATGACGAAGGCGCGGGAAAACGAGCTGGCGGTGTCGCGGATGGAGTCCACCGACTGGCGGATCATGTTGAGCGCGGTATCGACTCCGAGGCAGTAGTCGGTGCCGGCGATGTCGTTGTCGATGGTGGCGGGGATGCCGGCGAAGGGCACGCCGAAGTCGGAGTAGAACTGGTTCAGGGCCCGGAACGAGCCGTCGCCGCCGATGACGATGAGCTTCCCGATGCCGCGGCGCTTCAGGTTGTCGAAGGCCTGTTGGCGGAACTGGATGTCGAAGAAGCGGGTGGAGCGGGAGGAGCGCAGGACGGTGCCGCCGCGATGGAGGATGCCGGAAACGAGTTCACGATTGGCCTCGACGATCTTGTCGTCGATCAGGCCACGGAGGCCGTCATAGACGAGGTAGGGCTTGTAGCCCTTGGATGCGGCGTACTCGACGCAGCATTTGATCGCAGGGTTCATCCCGGCGGCATCGCCACCGGAGGTCATGATCGCAAGTCCTTCAGCCATATTCGGGGGGCAGGGAATCCCACCCCGCCCCCACTGGCAAGCACGACGGATGCCGGGACACCCCGGAATTCACGCATGGACTAGGCCATTTGGACGAGAAGTGCCTCGATCGGGGCAGCAGCGCGAAGTCCGGATACCCAGTCCTCCGGGAAAACCGAGATTCCATGCCGAGCTCCGAGCAACAATCCAAGCAGGATTCCCCGCGCGGCGGAATCTCCTCCCAGGCGGGCGTTTTCCATCAGCGCCTCGGTCGGGGAACGCTCGAATTTCAAGGCCAAGGCGATCGTGATCAAGGCAGCGCCCTCGACTGAGCAGCCGAGGCCCAGTTCCTTGAGACGATCGGTTTCCCAATCCGAGGCCTCGAAGGCGAGAGCGAGGTCCGGAGAGGCCGAGGAAAGCTCTGCCGCTTCCTGAAAGGCCTCCGGGAAATACAGGCCCTCCTGCACCCGGCGGGTGGCGATCATGAAAAACTCCGCCGCGCCGGTGACCAACGGGTCGCCATGGGTGAGCTGGGTTTGATCGGCGGCGGCGAGCAGGGCGGCATCGTCGTCTTCGAAATCGAGCGCAAAAAGGGCCGCAATTCGCGAAGCGCCGCCGAGGTCGTGGCTGTCGGAGGGGATCCCCAGACCTGCGGAAAAGTTTTCCAAGGTCCGTCGGGTGGCTCCATCGCGATAGCTGTTAGGGTTGCTATCCCAGAAGACCATCCAGTCCTCCTTCCATCCGGCGGGATCGAGTTTTCCGCGCTTCGTGATCGACTCCAGCAGCACCAGCGTCTGGTCGCCGTAGTGGGTGAAATCGCCGGCCTGCTTGCCCGGGTGGTAGGAACTACGAGGAACATCGTAGCTCGACACGCCATTCGGATAGAGTCGGGCAATCTCGTCCGCATCATAGATCCAATGCGGACCGAGGGCGAGGGCATCGCCGAAGAAGGCGGGGAGGATGAGGGAACGGACAGCGGCTGAATCAGGCATGACGTTCCTTCGCCCGAGTGCCGGAGTTTGCAAGCGACTTTCTCTCCCGGCTGCCGTCGCAAAGAGACCCGCGATCAGCCATCGAGTTTCGAGAAGAAGCGCCCGAATCTCGGCAGGCAGAAGCGCTTCAGGTTGGCGGAGACCAGGATGCCTTCGGCGCGACCGACGATCTGCTTGCGTTCGATGAAGCCGATGAAACGGGAGTCCTTGCTGTTGTCGCGGGAATCGCCCATGACGAAGTATTGGCCTTCCGGTACCGTCATTTCCGGGAAATCCCTCATGGCAGCGCGACTGGGCAGGGCCAGCATCCAGTGATCCGTTCCGCCGAGAGACTCCTTCGCCACGATCGGCTTGGGATCCTCGTCAATCTCGGACTTGAATGGCTCCGCATTCTCCACCCGGTAGTTCAAGGGCTTGCCATTGAGGATGAGCACGTCGCCCTTCATGGCGAGGGTGTCTCCCGGTCCGGCGACCACCCGCTTCACCAGACGCATGCCGTCCTCGGGTGAAAACAAGACCACGATGTCGCCCTTCTGAGGATCGGACCATTGCGCCAAACGGGTCAGACTGAAGGGGATTTTCAGGTCGTAGGCGAGCTTGTTGACCACGATCATGTCGCCCTCAAGAATCGTCGGCTTCATCGATCCAGTGGGCACCCAGTTGAGGTCCGCTAGTGCGGATTTCACTGGCAGGACGATGGCGGCGGACACCGCCAGCGGGCGGAGCCAGTGTTGCCAGAGGTGGTTGCAAAGAGCGGATGCCTTCTTCAACAAGCGTCGGGTCGTTTCCATAAGGCCCGCCACCTTAATGGCAAAGTTAAGGCCCGCGATGGGAAACGCCTGCTGATTTTCCAAGACAAAAGCGCCGCCGGGAGACGCCGCCGGGCGTTCCGCCTGTTGCCAAGGCGGAACGCTACAGCAACCTCAGCCGTGATCAGCCCGGCAGTTCGAAACCCTTGCGGTAGTCTTCCTTGAGAAGGGCGTTGGCCTTTTCGGCACCGGGGCCGGTGAACTTTTCGGCCTTGGAGTCGACGGTGAGGGCGGCGCCGAGTTTCAGCGGGGTCTTGGCGAGGTCGATGCCGTTCGCATCGAGGTGGGCGGCAAGGCGGTCAACGGCTTCACCGGCGACCTTCGGGAAGGCGCTGCGGATCTTGTCGATCGGTGAGTTGGAGCCGAGGTTCCAGGAAATGTTGCCGATGTGGGCGAGGGCGGCGGAAAGGTGGCCGGACTCCGCGCCGTGGATCTTGCGGGGCTTTCCGGAGTGGACGGCATCGACCCAGTTCTGGATGTGGGACTGGTTGCCCTTGAAGGACTTCAGGACCTTGCCGTCCTTGTCGCGGACTTCGCAGGTGGGGCCATGACCGCCGCTGAGCCAGCCGCCTTCGCATTCGATGATGTTGCCGATGGACTCACCCTTGTAGGAATCGACGCCGCCCTTGTAATCGAGTTTTGCCTTCGGCAGTCCACGGACTTCGAACAGGACGGGGACCGGATCGTAGTCGAGCCAGACGATCTGGGTGTTGGCGACATCGCCGTCGTCAGAATAGCCGAGGCGGCCGCCGACGGAGAGGACGGACTTGGGAAGGCCAGGGTCACCGAGGGCCCAGCGGCAGACGTCGAGCTGGTGGGGGCCCTGGTTGCCGAGGTCGCCGTTGCCATAGGGGCTCTGCCAGTGCCAGTCGTAGTGGAACTTCTCACGATGGATCGGGGCGACCTCGCGGGGTCCGCACCAGAGGTCGTAGTTCGCACCGGCCGGAGCGGAGATGGGGACGGACACCTTTCCGATGGAGGGACGGGGCTTGTAACAGAAGCCGCGGGCGAGGGTCATCTTGCCGATGTTGCCGGCCTTGATCCAGTCGATGGCCTCTTCCCAGCAGGTTTCCGAGCGGCGCTGGAAGCCGTGGAAAATGACGACCTTGTGCTTCTCCTGGGCTTCGGCGAGGCGGCGGCCTTCCCAGACGTTGTGGGAAACGGGCTTCTCGACATAGACATGCTTGCCGTTGGCGGCGGCGGTCATGGCGATGAGGCAGTGGGTGTGGTTCGGCGTGGCGATCACCACGGCGTCGATGTCCTTCGCCTCGCAGACTTTACGATAGTCGTCGAACTTCGCGACGGTGGTTCCCTTCTTGGCCAGCGCGTCCGCCTGCTTGTTGAGGACATCGGGGTCGATGTCGCAAAGAGCCACCAGGCGTGCTCCCTTGGCTTTCAGCAGGCCATCGATGTGGGCCTTTCCCCGGCTGTTGAAGCCGATGACGCAGACGCGCAGTTCATCGTTCGCGCCGAGGGCGCGGGCGTGGGGGGCGAGGAGGGACCAGGTGCCGGCGAGGGCGGAGGCGGTCAGGAAGCGGCGGCGGTTGAGTGACATGGGATTTTACTTGGAGAAGGTGGACCAGTGATCGGCGAGCTTGGCGGAATCCACCGAGCCATGATGAAGGACGACAAGGTAACGGAAGGTGAGGCTCTCGCCTTTCTTGACGAGCTGGTTTCCGAGGGTCTTGTCCTTCTTTTCCTCGAAGTCATGGATGCCGAAGGGATTGGCGGCGAGCAGACCGTAGTCACGGGCGTGCCACCATGTGGGATGGCGGAGGTTTGCCGGGTGGTCCATCATCGCGATGACAGCGGGCTCACCGCGCTCGTCGGGCCCGTTGAAGGCGACCCAGTTGGCGCGCTTTCCCCAGCAGGCTTCATCGGTGAGGCCTTCGCTGTTGAGAATGTGGCTCTTGGCTTCGGGCCCCTTGAGACGGAGCGAGCGATCGACCCGCAGGCCGATGAAGCCCTCCTTGGTGTCGCCGAAGGTCACGTCCGCCGTGGCGGCGGTGAGCTTGCTGGAAACCTCGATTTCGAGGGTATCAGGGTTGGTCTTTCGAAAGGAGTAGGTACGCTTTTCGAGAAGCTGGGTGGTGCCCTCCGCGGTCCAGGAGAGATCGACCGTGAACGAGGCGGAGCTTTCCCCCGCCTTCAGATCCGAGAAGCCCTTGTGCTCGATCTTGGGATCGCCCTTGCCTTTCCAGGCCCAGAAATCGAAGCCGTTGACGTCTCCATGGGAAAGCCAGAACGCGCGATGATGCGGGTGATCCTTTTCCTCGCTCGGGGCATCCTCACGCATCGGCCAGTGGCGGGTCAGGCAGGCACCGCCGGGAGAAACGAGGGGATCAAGGTAGGGGACCCGGGAGTTGGTGCGGTACTCGGTGACGAGCTTGTCGCCATCAAACACCTTCAGCGAGGTGTCGGTGTGCTCCGTGCGGAAATCGGCCGAGGCCGGCAGGACGGCGGCGAGGAAGAGCGGGAAAAAACATTTCATCGTGAAAGCCTTGTGAGAGTGTCGGTGGGTGGAGACGTTGGGCAGGTCCTGAACTTTTCGGGAATAACCCAAATGAGCAGGACTCCCACCTCCGTTGATGAGTGAATTCCAGCAACTGGTCGATGCCAATTATCAGGCCTTGTTCCGATTTGCGATGTCGATGACACGCGATTCGCACCGGGCCTGCGACCTGGTACAGGAAACCTTCTGCCGCTGGGCGGAAAAGGGTGATCAGCTGCGCGACCGCTCGAAGGCGAAAACCTGGCTCTTCACGACCCTGCACCGGGAGTTCCTCTCGCAGCGCCGCAAGGCCTCGCGCTTTTCCGATGAGCCCGTCGATGCCATGGCGGAGCGGCTTTCCGAGGAAAATGAGGAGCCTGAGCGCCAGATGGACGGCCAGCGGGCGCTGGAGTTGCTGGCTGGGCTGGATGAGAATTACCGCGCCCCGCTCGCCCTGTTTTACCTTCAGCAGCACAGCTACAAACAGATCGCGGACATCCTCGAGATCCCGATCGGCACCGTCATGTCACGCATTTCCAGAGGCAAGGAGCTGCTCCGCCGACAGATGATCGATGAACCCTCGACCGCTCCGAAGAACATCCTCCAACTTCAACCGGAGGCGCTGAAAAAGACCCATGGATAAGGAACAGGCACGCTTCATCCTCCGATCCTTCCGCCCGGATGGCGCGGATGCGGCTGATCCCGGATTCGCCGAGGCCCTGCACCTGGCGGCGGAGGATCGCGAACTGGGCGAATGGCTGGCGAGGGAGCGCGCCCAAGATGCGCAGTTTTCGCGGGCGCTGCAGAGTCTCGCCATCCCGGAAAGCCTGCGTGAGGAAATCCTGTCCGGACTCGCGGCGGAGCGCGGCGAGGTCCCGCCGCCACACGACGAGCTGGATCGCGCTTTCATGACGGCGCTTTCCGAACTGAGTCCACCGGAAGAACTGCGCGGCGAACTCCTCGTCGCAATGTCCCCGGGCGTGAAGATGAAACGCCCTTTCCCCTGGTTCCGGGTCGCCTTGCCGCTGGCCGCTGCGGCCGGGTTTGCGCTCGCGTTTTTCCTCGGACAGCCCGGGGCCCCGCTTCCCCAACAGGCGACGATCAAGCCGGTGCGCATCGAGGCGGTGCAGGCCGGCTTCATCAAGACCTTCAATGCTCCCGATTTCTCCCTCGAAGAAAAGAATCCGGATCACGAGAGCCTGTTCACCCATCTGCGCGGGCGCTCGCTGCCCTGCCCCGGCTGCGATCCCATTCCCGCCGGCCTTCAGAAAGTGCCGAGTCTGGGATGCCGTGAACTCGTCATCGATGGTAAGCGCGGCTCGCTGATCTGCTTCGACCGGGGCGCGGACGGCATCGTCCACCTCATCATCTTCCGCCGCGCGGATGTCTCCTGCGAGGTGCCGGTCGGGGGAAAACCGAGCTTCAACCAGACTGGCCCGTGGGCTGTCGCCTCCTGGGGAACGGCGGACGACGTCTTCATCCTCGTCAGCGACGTCGAGGTCGCGCAACTCTCCGCCCTGTTCTAATTCCGCGCCGTGGCTTGCGTCGCGGCCCGCCGCATGCTTTCTCCCTCGCATGGCAAACGCCGGTGACCTCTTCATCCGCATCCGTGGGCTCGAACAACGCTTCGAATCCCACCAGGTGCTGCGCGGGGTCGATCTCGACATTTACTACGGCGAAACCCTCGTCCTCCTCGGCGGCTCCGGCGGCGGGAAATCCGTCCTCCTCAAGCATCTGCCCGGCCTCCTGAAGCCCCGGGCCGGCACCATCGAGGTCGATGGCGTGGAGATCTCCCAGATGCAGGAGCGCGACTACGGCCCGATCCGGAAAAAAATCAGCATGATGTTCCAGGGAGGAGCCCTTTTCGACTCCCTCACCGTCGCCGAGAACGTCGCCTTCCCCCTCCGCGAGCAAGGCCTGAAGGACAACACCGAGATCATGCGACTGGTCAGTGAGGCCCTCGACATTGTCCGCCTCCCCGGCCAGGAGCAGAAACTCCCCTCCGATCTCTCCGGCGGCATGCGGAAACGTGTGGCACTCGCCCGGGCCGTCGTTTCCCGACCCGCCTGCGTGCTTTACGATGAACCCCACGCCGGACTCGACCCGATCACGGCCGATTCCATCGACCACCTCATCAAGGACCTTCAGCAGAACCACGGCATGACCAATGTCGTCATCACCCACGAAATGCGCAGCGTCTTCCGCATCGCCGATCGGGTGGTCTTTCTCAAGGAAGGCCGCGTCACCTGGATCGGCACCCCGCAGGAACTCCAGAACACCCGCGATCCCGAACTCCGCGCCTTCATCGAAGGCGACTCCGGCGATCCGTGGTAGAGTCTCCACCTTGGAACTTGTCGATTGGCACTTGGAACTTCCGACAAATCGGGCACATTCCCCCACGTAGCGCACCCCACCCATGGCCTCCTCCGAACGACGCACCGAACTCATCGTCGGAACTTTTCTGCTCAGCGGTCTCGTCCTGCTCGGGGGACTGATCCTCCAGTTCGGCCGCTTTGGCGATAAGTTCAACAAGAACTACCAGCTAACGGTCATCTTCGACGACACCTCCGGCCTGATCCAGGGCTCCGAGGTTCGCATGGGCGGAGCGAAGATCGGAAAGGTCTCCGAAAAGCCCCGTCTCAACGAGGCCGTCAGGGTCGAGGTCGTCCTGTCGATCGACGAGCGGATCAAGATCCCCTCGAACTCCAACATCCAGATCGCCTCCGCCTCGGTGCTTGGTGACAAGCTCATCGTGATCACCCCGCCGAATCAAAAGGTCGGCACCTTCCTGGAACCCGGCCAAATCCTTCAAGGCGGCGGACCTTCCGGGCTCGATGCCATCCAGAACGATGCCGTGGCCGTCGTCCGCGATGTCCGGAAACTCATGGGCAGCACCCAGGGCACGCTCATCAAGATCGACTCCGCCGTCGATGACCTCCGCTCGGTCACCGGTCGCCTTGGTGAAACGCTCGACAAGGTCAACGTCTCCATCCTCTCCGATGCCAACCTCGCCAGCATCGATGGCACCATCGCCAATTTCAACGCCACCACCGAGCAGTGGAAAAAGGCCAGCACCGAACTCCAGCCGGTCCTCGCCGATGCCCGCGAGGCCATCCGTTCCTTCCAGAAGGCCTCCGACAGCGCCTCCAAGACCTTCGACACCGCCGACAAGACCATCGCCGAGCTCCAGCCCGCCCTCAAGGAGGTGCCCCAGGCCGTGAAATCCATCTCCAGTGCCGCCGATGAGGCCGCGCTTGTCCTCAAGAACGCCCGCCAGGGCGATGGCCTGCTCGGCACTCTGACCAGCGACAAGGAGGTCTCCACCGACGCCAGCATCTTCATCAAGAACCTCCGCGAAAAAGGCATCCTCCGCTACTCCGACAAGGAGTCAAAGCTCGAGAACGATCCAAGAAACCGCTTCCGCGGCAAGCGCCGCTGATGAGACATGTCCGGGGAAACTGCCATCGCTGCCTCCGGAGTGTCGAAATCGTTTGGATGGGTGATTGAAGGGGATCAGGTCTGGGTTGAGAAGAACTCCCGGTTTCCTGAGGTTGATCCCTTCACAGGCGAAACCGGAGTGCCCATGACCCTGAACGAAGTCAAGGTCCGCTACAGACCAGACTGGCTGACGTTTTCCACCTGCGCTCTGATTGTAGTCCTGTCGTTTTGGATTCGAGGGGGCCTGCTTGGAATCATACTGACTCTGTTTGCAATCGGCGTTGTCGGGATGTTTTTTCCGAAATGCACGTTGGAGATGGCTTCGACGAAAAACCTCCAAGAAACTCAAGCGACTCAGGAGATCGCGATTGGGATGGGCTTCTTTCTGGCCGCTGCCGTCGCGATAAGGCTCATCGAGAATGTGATGTTTTTCGATTACGATTACGGAGCAGGCTGGATGCCCCCTGTCGCCATCGTTCTTTTGGTTCTGGGATCGGTCTGGCTCCATTACTCAAAAGGCCGCCTCACCTGTCGCCGGCAAAAGGACGGTCGCTTCGAGATCCGGGGCTTTCATCCCAGGGCGCTGGAGCTGCTTGCTCTTGCGCAGCAGAACCGCACCCTCCCCTGCAACAAAGACCCGATTCCAGACGACCAACAAACGGATCGCTCCCACGGAGCCCATCTCTAACATGTCCTCCGAAAATCCCTACGCCCCTCCTGAGACGACGTCGGCAGGACTGCCGGATGCGCCGGAGTCCTTCGGCTGGGAGCTGGATGGGAAAAGACTCTGGGTCGAGAGCTTCGCCCAGTTTCCCATGATCGACCCCTACTCCGGCGCGTCGGAGGAGGTGATGACGCTGAACCGCCTGTCGGTGCGTGTCCGCCCGTTGTGGATGACCCCGTTGAAGTGGGCTTTCATCGCTCTTGTGCTCCTCGGCCTTTCTCCGCTGCTGCATGGCGTCGCCACCTTCATCGGCGTGGTGGGCCTGATCGTGCTGACGATTGTTTCCGCATGGTATCCACTGACCGGGCTGAAGGTCTTTTTCTCGTCGAAAACACTGAGAAATCGCGCGATCCAATACTGGGTCTTCAAAGGCAGCCTGATGCTGGCCATCCTCAGCGGCCTGCCTTTCGGCAGACGGAGCCTCCTTCCCGCATGGCTCTCCCCAGGCTGGATCTTCACGATCACACTGGGCATCTGGCTGCTCGGAGTGATCTGGCAGCAGATCTTCGAACGCCGTCTCACCTGCCGCCGCCAAATGGACGGCCGCTTTGAAATCCGAGGCTTTCACCCGAAGGCCCTGGAGCGTCTCGCGCAGGAGCAAGCGCCCAAATGATGCCCTTCACCGCGCATCCGTCGCCAAGTAGAAGCAGTCTTCACACAAGGGGCTAGGATTCATCTTGATGAGCTGGTTGAGGGCTGTCTTTGGACTCTTGATCGTATTCATCATCAAGGCCAGCCTCCGCGTTTAGGAGTCGCGACATTCTTGTCGCGACAAGACCCAGAGTTGCCTGGCGAGAGGTATGTCGCGGCTCCATTTTGTCGGAGTCGCGACATTCTTGTCGCGACAAGCAGAGAATTTGTTGCGACAGGAATGTCACAACTCCATTCGAGCGTTTCCCATGAGTTATCTCGATCCATCTCAAGAGATCCGGAAGCACGGGCAGGAGCTGCCACATTGGCAACAGGGAGCTGCCATGCAGTTCGTCACCTTCCGGCTGGCAGATTCCCTGCCGACCGCCAAGCTCCGCCTATGGCGTGAGCAGCGCGATGCCTGGCTCAAGGTCCATCCGAAGCCATGGACCCCGGCGGAGGAGAGAGAGTATCAGAAGCGATTCATCGGTCATCTGGAGGAACTGCTGGACCAGGGGGCCGGGTCCTGTCTGCTCAAGGAACCAGGAAACCGGACCTGCCTGGAAGAGGCCCTGATGGCCCAACAAGGTCGAAAGGTGGAGCATCATGCTTGGGTGATCATGCCAAACCACGTGCATTTGATTTTCACCCCGCTCGCACCCATGGAGAAATTGATCCAGGCTTGGAAGGGCGTGAGTGCCCGGAAGATGGGCCACGGCCGCATCTGGCAGAAGAACTACCGGGACACGATGATCCGGGACGGCGAGCATTTCGCAAATGCAGTCCGATATGTCCGCAGGAATCCAGCGAAGCTGAGGCCTGGGACGTTTACCCTTTGGGAAGGGGAAAGAGCGAGGGCGGTGAAGTAGGAGTCGCGACATTCTTGTCGCGACAAGCCGGTGGTTGTTGCGACAGGAATGTCGCAACTCCATTCTTCACCGCGCATCCGTCGCCAGGCGGAAGCCCAGGTCCGGGCGGCGCAGGGATCGGTCTTCGGTCCACTCGCGGGCGAGGGCACCGTTGGCGGGCTTCAGGTAGGAGCCGCCTATGATGACCCAGAGTTTCTGGCCGAGCGGATTGGCGGGATTGGTGCCGGGGCGGCGGGTCCATTCGGCCACCGAACCGGCCATGCCGAGCAGGCCGACCGGGGTGCGGTCCGGGGTTTCCGCCGTGACGGGCAGCCATTTGGAGGGCTTGATGCCGGAGGGTTGCTCCAGCTGCTGGCGCAGCGCGGCATACCACTCCTCCTGGGTCGGAAGGCGGCCCTGCTTCCAGCCGCAGAAGGCCATGGCGTCCCACCAGTCCACGCCGACCACCGGTGAGTCCAGGGTGACCGGCTGACCCATCCAGACGCCGTTCGATTTCGCGGCGGCGTAAAGGTTGGCCCAGTCGGACGGTTCGTGGCCGGACTTGGTGGGTGGCTGGGAATCCTCGTCAAAGGTCCGCTCGCGCTGATCGCGGGCCAGCATGCCGAGGGTTTCGAGAAATTCCGCGTACTGGCCGATGGTGACCTCATGGGCGGAGAGCCGGAAGGCCCGCTGCTGGACCATCTGGCCCTCGGGCGTGGGATGGTTTCCAGCTGGGATCAGCACAGCTTCGGGCAGCGGTTTCGACGGCGGAATGGGCGGCTGGCCCGGCTTCAGGTTCATCAGCCCGATGCCGATTCCCCCGATCACGACGGCAGCGATGCCTCCGATCAGCGCGATCGGCGGCTTTTTCGCATCCGCGACGCTCGCGGTCGGCGGGGCCAGCGGTTGGGCGGTTTCGGAAAGCTGCTGCTCGATCTGGCCGGCATAGACGTGGATCTGCTCCCAGCTCACCGGCTCGGCCACGCCCTCGCCGCGCATCCAGGCGAGCAGGGTCAGCGTGCGGGTGGCGCCGGGCAGGGAATCCCCGATCAGAGGCACCAGGCTGCGGCCGAGGGCGAGCACGTCTTCCTGGCTGCGTTGGGGCGAGCGTTGCCCGGCGAGGGCGAGATTGACGAGGCGGATCACCCCGTTTTCCTCCAAATGGATGTCGTCCGGATCCAAGGCCGCGCAGTCCTGGCCGCGGCTCTCGAGATGAAGCTGGGCCTCGGCCACGCGGCGCAGGACGTGGGCGACCATCAATGGCTTCAAGCTCGCTCCGGAGCGGAGCCTTTCCCCGATCGTGGCACCGGGCAGGCGTTCGCGGGCGAAGAAGCAGTGCTCGGCATCCGCCACCGCCTCATACACCGATCCGATCAGCGGATGATCCACAGCGGCCTTGGCCCGGATGTCGGCGAGAAACGAGGCGCGGTGCTCCGCCATTTCCGGCCGCAGCTCATCGATCAACACATCCCGGCGGACGGCGATCTGCTCGGCCAGCCAGGTCCGGGTGACCGGGCCCTCTTCGAGTAGTTCCTTGAGTCGGTAATCGCCGAGGCGGGTGTCGTCGGAGGAAAGGTCCATTTGAAAGGGGAAGCATTACCGCGGCAGGGGCGGCAAGGGAAGCAGCGCGTTGTCCGGATTGAAGCCGGGGGGCAGGGTGTCCTTGTCGAGAAATTCCGGCGGCGCATCGGGCAGGCCGGGCTGGGCCTGGACCGGCTTCTGGGTGCGGGCGGCCAGGTCGCGCGGCCAGGCCTGGAGGTCGATCATCTTGTTCTTGTAGTTCAGCTCGACCGACTGTCCGTAGTAAACCCGCTGGCCGAAGAGGTGCTCGTCCTGCACGTCGCGGTGCGGGATGATGTAGGTGACGCGCAGCAACTCCTCGCCGCCAGCCCAGTCGATCGCGCCGCTGACCCACTTGAATTCGCGGATGCTGGTCTCGGCGGTGGTCGGGACGATCTCCTTGCCGCGGATGATGTCGAAGAACCACACTTTCACATCAAAATCGTCGGGCCCGATGTTGGTCCCTGGTGCCGCCTGCACCGGGATGGTCAAGACGACGCGCTCACCATCCTCATAGTTCACATCCTTGAAGATCCGGGTGCGGCCCAGCGTGAGCTGACTGCGCATGTCGGCAGCGTCCTTGATGCCATCGCGCAGCTTGGCAGCGGCGAGGGGATAAAGCGCCCCGGCCTTGGTGGCGCCCATGTTCATGACGTTCTGGTAATGCTCGGAGGCGGTCTCGAAGACCTCCATCGCCTCGTGAACCAGGCCGAGTTCGTATTCAACATTCGGATCGTTCGGCTCGCGGGATTGGGCCTCCTCCAGCTTGGTGATCGCCTGGACCATGTCTGCGGCGACGCGGGCCTTGCGGGCTTCCATGACCAGCTTCTCCACCATCGGATCGGCGATCGCCGGGGTGGCCAGCGGACGGGCCTGGACCTGGGCCGGCGCGGAGGCCTCCTCCGGCTGGGGAGGTTTGGCGACGATGGAAGCGGAAGGCTTCATGGCCTCAGGAGCGGCAGCCGCCGCCATTGGCATCGGCACGAACTTGGTGACCTCGCGTTCCACCACCCGGACCTGACGCGTCGATTCCATCCGCGCGGCCAGCGCCAGTCCGGCGCTCAGAAGCTCGACAAAGGCGAGCAGCGCGAGCACCCAGCACGAAAGCTGGAACACGTTCGTGCGCGGGGCCACGGGGGCATGAGTCGGTTGCGCTTGCATTGTCAGGCAAGCTGCTGGATCGCAGCCCTCCTGTCAATCGACCCTGTCGGGCTCATGGGTCTAAAAATTTCCCGGGATTGAGGACGCCATGGGGATCGAGGGTGAGTTTGAGCGAACGGTGGACGGCGAGGGAGGTATCGCCAAGCGCGTCACGGATCCAGGGCTTCTTGGCCAGCCCGACGCCATGCTCGCCGGTGATCGCGCCACCGTTGGCGAGGACCCAGTGGAACAGGATGTCCAGTGCGGCGTCCGCCTTGGCCCGGACTTCCGGATCCTCGTAATCCTTCACCATCAGGTTGGTGTGGATGTTGCCATCTCCGGCGTGGCCGAAGCAGGCGATGGGAATTCCGGTCTCGGTCTCCAGCGTACGGGCGAAGTTGACCAGGTCCACCAGCTTCGAGCGCGGCACGACGATGTCCTCGTTGAGCTTGGTCAAGCCGGTGTCGCGCAGGGAATAGGAAAACTCGCGACGAAGCTGCCAGATGCGATTGCAGGCCTCCTCGTCGGGGGCAATGTCGATGAAGGTCGCCCCGGCGCGTTGCAGGAGCAGGTGAAGTTCCTCCAGCTCCGAAATCACGGCGGCGTGCCGGCCATCGATCTCGACGATGAGGTGGGCATTTCCCTCCGGAAAGACCTCGGCTCCGAGCCGCTTGCGGGCGGCGGCGAGGGTGAAGGCGTCGGCGATCTCCAGTGCGGACGGCAGATGGCCGGAATTCAGGACCAACTGCACGGCAGCGGCGGCCGTGGGGAAATCCGGGAAGATCGCCGCGAGCATGGCACGGGCCTGGGGCCTGGGGATGAGGCGGAGCGTGGCCTCGGTCACGATGCCGAGCATGCCCTCCGAGCCGGTGAAGAGCCCGCAGAGATCGAAGCCGGTCTTGTTCTTGTGAAGGCGGCCGCCGACCCGCATGACCTTGCCGTTCACCAGCACCACTTCCAGGCCGAGGACGTAACTACGGGTGACCCCGTACTTCAGGCAGCGCGGACCGCCGGCGTTGGTGGCGATGTTTCCGCCGATCGAGCACTCCTTGAGCGAGGCGGGATCCGGCGGATACTCCCAACCGACCTCGTGGGCCGCCTTTTGAAGGGTGGCGGTGATCACGCCGGGCTGCACCACGGCGACGCCATCGGCGGTGTCGATCGCCAGAATCCGGTTCATCCGCGCGGTGGAAAGGACGATGCCGCCTTTCATCGGCACGCAGCCGCCCACATACCCCACCCCGGCCCCGCGGGTGGTCACCGGGATCCGGTTGCGGTGGGCGAAGGCCATGACGACCGAAACATCGGCGGTCGATTCGGCGAAAACAACCACCTCGGGATTGTGACGGGCATACCACTTGTCGCCCGCGTGGGCCGCGATCGCCTCGGGACTCACATCAACCTTCCCGGGTCCCAGCCTCTCGCTGAGTCGCAGGGCGATTTCCTCGGCCTTCAACGAGTCGCGGGAAGTGGACACCAGCTCGGCCAGCTTTTTCTCGCGCCTATCCGCCTCCTGTGGCTGCGGCGCGGGCGGATCTTCCGCCTCGAGGGGTTCCCAGACGGAGGATTCTTCGGAAATGGGAGATGGCACTCCGCGAGGAGTGGGGATCTTGGGCCGTTTCGGTGGGATTGGCATGGCAGGGCGCCCAGAATCAGCCACAAGCCAGCGGCGGGTCAATCGCTCGCGTAAACCTTCTGATAATACTCAGCCGCCATGCGGTCGGAATCAAAGTAGGGGACGACGTCGTTCATCGACTGGAGCACCAATTTCGACCATCCGGCCGGGTCATCGTAGTAGAGCGGCAACACGGCCTCGTCGATGAGCGTGTAGAACCCAAGCAGGTCGTGGCGGTCGCGCGATTCCGGAGAAAGCGCCGGGTCGGCCGCCGGGATGATGAAGCTGTTCTCACCATTTCTCGCGAATTCGCAGACCCAGCCGTCGTCGGTGGAAAGGTTGACCGCGCCATTCATCGCGGCGGTCATGCCGGAGGTGCCGGAGGCTTCGCGGGTGACCACCGGGTTGTTGAGCCAGATGTCGGCTCCGTTCTTCAGGAAACGGGAAAGCTCCAGCTCGTAGCCGACGAGGATGGCGGCATTCGGGTGGTTGCGCGTGAGCTGGGCGAGGTGGTTGAAGGTCTCGATGGCTCCGAAGTCGAACGGATAGGGCTTTCCGGCCCAGATCAACTGCACCGGGCGCTTCGAGTTCGTCATCAGCTCGCGGAACAGGCGGATGTCGCGCGCGATCAGGTCGGGACGCTTGTAGCCGGCGAAACGTCGGGCCCACACGATGGTCAGCACCTCCGGTCGGAACAGCTTGCCGGTCTGGTCGGCCACGAGGCGGAACAGCCGCTCCTTGAGCTCGCGCTTGCGGTTGCCCAGCAGCTCGGTGTCGCTCCGCTGGCGGGCGGCTTCCAGTCCGTGGTCCGCCCAGTAGTGCTTGTTCTGGGCGTTGGTGATGTGGGTGATCGGGCAGATGTCCGGAAACCTCTTCCACATGTCCCGCGAGACCTGGCCGTGGAGCTTGGAAACGCCATTCGCGATGCGGGCGAGACGGAGCGCGGCGAGCGAGTGATTGAAGACGGCGTCGTGGATGCCGGTGATCTCGCGGACCTCGGCCTCCGGCACGCCGCCGAAGAACGAGAAGTCGTGGAGCAGCTTGAAGTCGTGCTTCTCATTGCCCGCTTCCTCCGGCGTGTGGGTGGTGAAGACGAGACGCTTCCTCACCTCCTCCTTGCTACGATATTTCTCGTACAATCGGAACGCGGCGGAAAGCCCGTGGGCCTCGTTGAGATGCCAGACCTCGGGATCGACTCCGAGTTCCTCCAGCAGTCTCGCGCCACCGGCACCCAGCACGATGTACTGCGCGATGCGGCGCAGCGGGTCGTTGTCGTAAAGCCGGTGGGTGATCGCGCGGGAAAGCTCGTCATTTTCCTCCACATCGGTGCTGAGGAAGAACATCGGCACGGTGGAGAACACCTCTCCCGGCAGATACAAGGCCTTCACCCAGACCGGATGGCCGTGCACCGGGACGGTGAAACGGATGCCGGTGTCCTGGAGGAAGGTGTATTCATTCCGCCGGAACTGCACGGCCATGCCGCCGTCGTCGCCACGGGTCTGGTTGTAGTAGCCGTAGGACCAGCAGATGCCGATGCCGACCAGGTTCTGCTTCAGCGCCGCCGCCGACTTCATGTGCGAGCCGGCCAGGAAGCCGAGCCCGCCTGAGTAAATCTTGAAGCTCTGGTCGAGTGCGAACTCGCAGGAGAAATACACCGCGCTCTTCGAATACTCGGGAGCGATCTCGTAGGGATGGGCGAACGGCTTCGGCAGGAAGGACATGAGGAATGGTTGGGGTTTCGCGGGCTGGTCCGCAACCGGACGACCGTTAGACCGTCCAATCCAGCACCACCTTGCCCGATTGGCCCGACATCATCGTCTCGAAGCCTTTGTCGAACTCGGTGTAGTGGAATCGGTGAGTGATCACCGGCGAAATGTCCAGACCCGCGCGGATCATGCTGCTCATTTTGTACCAAGTCTCGTACATTTCCCGACCGTAGATGCCCTTGAGGATCAGTCCCTTGAAGATGACCTTGTCCCAGTCGATGGCGACCTTTTCCGGGAAAATTCCGAGCAGCGAAACCTTCGCACCATTCGAGGTGTGGGTGAGGATGTCGTGCAGGCCGGAGGGATGGCCGGACATTTCCAGTGCCACGTCGAAGCCCTCCTTCATGCCGAGTTCCTGCTTCACGTCGTCGAGCGATTCCTTGGAAACATCGACCACCCGGGTGGCACCGAGCTTCTTCGCCAGCTCCAGGCGGTAGGGATTCACGTCGGTCACCACCACGTGCCGCGCGCCGGCGAACTTGCAGACGGCCGCCGCCATGCAGCCGATCGGGCCGGCTCCGGTGATGAGCACGTCTTCGGCCACGAGATCCCAGGACAGCGCGGGGTGGACGGCGTTTCCGAGGGGGCCGAAAGTGGAGACGATTTCCTCCGGGATGGCCGGATCGACCTTGTAAACGTTGGTGTAGGGGATCGAGAGATACTCCGCGAAGGCACCCGGCCGGTTCACGCCCACGCCGAGGGTCTTCGGGCAAAGGTGGCGTCGGCCCGCGAGGCAGTTGCGGCAGCGGCCGCAGACGATGTGGCCCTCGCCGGAAACGATTTCGCCGGGGACGATGTCGGTCACGCCGGAGCCGACGGCCTCCACGACGCCGCAGAATTCATGGCCGACGTGCATCGGCACGGGGATCGTGCGCTGGGCCCAGGAGTCCCATTTCCAGATGTGGACATCGGTGCCGCAGATCGAGGTCTTGCGGACCTTGATGAGCACATCCATCGGACCGACTTCCGGTTCCGGTACTTCCTGCAGCCACAATCCGGGCTCCGCCTTCGCTTTGACCAATGCTTTCATGATTCTGAGACAAACTACGTGACGCCGCCATCGTGCATGCCCGCCCGCCCGGGGCACGAAATTTTTTCCGTCATCCTGGAAAGCAGCGCGCCAGGCCTACTTTAGTCCGACCCGCAGAATCCGGTCCTTCGAGGTGATGAAAAGGGTCTTTCCGCCCTCACCGAAAGCAACGTTGGCGGTGGGGCGGGTGCAGAGGATGCGGCCTAACAGTTTCCCGCCGGGATCGAGGATCAGGACTCCGCCGGGACCGGTGGCGAAGAGGTTGCCTTTGGCATCGACCTTCATGCCATCAGGCGCGCCAAGGCCCTTGAGTTGTCCCGCATCATAAAAGACGCGACCTTCCCCGGCGCTGCCGTCCTCCTTGAGGGCGAAGGCCATCAGGATGGGTCGGGGCTGGTGGGAGTTGGCGACGTAGAGGGTCTTTCCATCCGGTGAAAGCGCGATGCCGTTCGGCCTTTCAAGCTCGCGGGTGATGAGGCTGACCTTTCCCTCCGGCGTGACCCTGAAGACGCCGTGATAGGGATACTCGCGGACCTGGCTCAGTGCCCCGCCCGGCAGGCCGTAGGGCGGATCGGTGAAATAGACGTCGCCGTTCGGATGAAGGGTAAGGTCGTTCGGGGAGTTGAAACGCGCGCCTTCGAAGGAATCCGCAAGTGTCCGCTTTCCGGCCCCGGGCGCCATGATCGAGACCCGACGGTCGCCATGCTCACAGCAGAACAGCCGGCCCTTGGCGTCGATCGCGAGGCCGTTCGAGCCAGGCTCCTTGCTGTAATCGGCCACGCCGGTGTAGCCGGAGGGTTTCATGAACACGGCCGCCTCCTTGTCGCCCTCCTTCCACTGGTAGATCGTGTTGCGCGGGACATCCGAGAACAGCAGGCGCTTGCCCGACGCATCCCAGACCGGGCCCTCGACCCAGTCAAAGCCCTGGCAAAGCGTTTCGATCTTCACGTCGGTGGCCAGGATCGCGTCGAGCGCGGGATCGAGGCGTTCGATCGATTCCTGGGCAAGGGAAAGGCCGGGAACCGCCAGCAGAAGCGTGAAAAGTGTTCTCATCCCCATATCCAACAGACGAGAAGCACCAAATCCCAAGCCCTAAATTCGAAACCACCCTCTTTACTGATCACGGATCACCGTTCACCCGGCACCCAGGAATTCACGCCCCGAGATTTCTTTCCAAGCCCCCTTGCCCTCGGTTGACAAAACGCTTAGGCATGAGGGAAATCTCAATCCGTCCGTGCCACGCAATCCCCTCCATAAGCCCAGAATCCTGGTCGTCACGCCGGAGATCACCTATCTGCCCGACGGCATGGGCAACCTGACCCAGCGGATGTCGGCCAAGGCTGGAGGGTTGGCCGACGTTTCCGCCTCGCTGGTGAAGGCCCTCTACGACCAGGGCGCGGATGTCCACGTGGCCCTGCCAAACTACCGCCGGATGTTCCACCTCGACGTCGCCAGCGTCTTCGAGCTGGAGTATGAAAAAGTGGCCCGCTCGCTCCCCGAGCAGCGGATTCATCTGGCCGAGGACCGCGTGTTCTACCATCGCTCCAGCGTCTATGGCACGGAGAATACCCTGATCTCGCTGGCCTTCCAGCGCGAGGTGATCAACCACACGATCCCCCAGGTCCGACCCGACCTCATCCACTGCAACGACTGGATGACCGGCCTGATCCCCGCCGCCGCGAAACGCCACGGCATCCCCTCGCTTTTCACCGTCCACAACATCCACACCGAGCGGCTCACCCTGGCGCAGATCGAGGACCGCGGGATCGATGCCGCCGATTTCTGGCAGTATCTCTACTACCAGCGGCCACCAGGTTCCTACGAGGAAACACGGGCCCACAACGCGGTGGACCTGCTCGCCAGCGGGATCTTCGCAGCCGACCACGTCAACACGGTCAGCCCGAAATTCCTCAGCGAGGTCATCGACGGCTGCCACCAGCACATTCCCAATCACATTCGCCACGAGCTTTGGGCCAAGGCGAACGCCGGCTGTGCCACCGGCATCCTCAATGCCCCGGACGCCGAGTTCAACCCGGAGTCCGACCCTTATCTCAAGGACCACTACACCGTGGAGACCTTGATGGCCGGGAAGCGTACGAACAAAAAGCGCTTCCAGGAACGCGTCGGGCTGCTCGTCGATCCCGAGGCCCCGCTGTTCTTCTGGCCCTCCCGACTCGATCCCGTCCAGAAGGGCTGCCAGCTTCTAACGGACATCCTGTATCGCATCGTCAGCGACTACGCCCACGAGGGACTTCAGGTCGCGGTCGTGGCGAATGGATCCTTCCAGAAGCACTTTCACCAGATCGTCGATCAGCACGGCCTGCACGACCGCGTGGCGATCCGCGATTTCTCCGAGGAGCTCTCCCACCTCGCCTACGCCGCCAGCGATTTCATCTTCATGCCCTCGTCCTTCGAGCCCTGCGGCCTGCCGCAGATGATTGCTCCGAAATACGGTGGCCTCACCCTCTGCCACGACACCGGCGGCCTGCACGACACGGTCGATCCGATGGACGTCGCCCACAACCGCGGCAACGGCTTCCTCTTCAAGTATTTCAACGCCGACGGACTCAAGTGGACGGTCGATGAAGCCATGCGCTTCCACCGCCTGCCCAATGCCGAACGCGAGAAGCAGCTCGCCCGCGTGATGCGCGAGTCGTCGGCCCGTTTCAATCACGAGGCCACCGCCGCCGAATACATCAAGCGCTACGAGCAGATGCTCGACACCCGTCTCACCGAGTGAGCGGATCAGGGCTTTTCCTCAGGAATTGAAAGCAAGAAGCACGCGCCCGTTTCCCTCGATTCACAGCTCAGCTCCCCGCCCAGCGATCTCGCGAGGCGTCGTGAAAGGGCCAGCCCGAGCCCCACTCCCGGCTTGGTCTCCGCCGCCTCGTGGGCGGACTTGTGGAAGGCCTGGAAAATCCTCCGGCATTCCCCGGGCGCGATGCCCGGTCCGTGGTCCGCGACCTCGATCCCGATCCGACGGTCTGACCGCACGATGCGGATCATCACCAACGGCGGCTGGCCTGACGACGCATACTTGGCCGCGTTGTCGATGAGGTTGAAAAGGATGTGTTCCACCGCCGCCGCATCGACCTTCATGGGACGTTGGGCGGCATCCACGGTTAGATCCATGGCAAGGCTCATGCCCGCCGTGGAAAGCCGCGACTCGAAGCGCTCCCGCATCGGTTCGAGCAACTCCGCCGCCGTCGTCACTCCCACCGCCGAGCGGGCACTGCCGCGCTCGATCTGCGAGAAGGCCAGCACGTTTTCCACCAGATGGGAAAGTCGATCCGCCTCGCGCGAAAGCACGCTCAGATAGGTGCCACGCTTCTCCTCCTTCACCGCGCCGCTTTGCAGCATGTCGGAGTATAGCCGGAAGGTTGTGAGAGGCGTGCGAAGTTCATGCGTCACAGCGGAGACGAAGGAAGCGCGACGCTCACTGAGCCGCATCACTCCGCGCACCAGCATCGAGGCGGTGACCAGCGCCACGATCACCGCCGCCCAGCCGACGAGCAGCGGCACGCTCATCGGTGCCGCCGCGGTCGTGATCGATTCGTTTCTCTCCAACAGAAGTGGAAAGGACACCAGCGCCAGCGGATCGGATCCACCAGGCAAGGTGGCCAATGAGGCCCTGGGCAGCAGATCGTCCACCACCTCGGCAAGCAGACGCTTCCTCAGCTCGGTCGCATTCAGCCAAACTCCCTGGATGCCCTTCTCAACCGACGAGCCATCTTTTTGTTGGCCTTCCGGCAACACGCTCGTCAACTGACGCAGCAGGAACAGTTCACCGCCGATCCAGACAGCCCGCATCGGTCCGATCTCGCCGATCACCCGTCCGCCCGTTGATTGCGGGCGATCCACCTGAATCGCCTGCTGCTGCGGAATGGAGTTGCTGCCATTCTCGAAGGACTGCCCGACCGCCTTCGCCCGCTGGGCCTTCTCCACCTCATTGAAATTCGTCTGATAGCTGAGGTCGCCCCGGTTCGACGAAGCGCTTTGCTTCATCCGCAGGCCGTTGTTCGTGATCTTCGCCTCCGCGGCATTCTTTGAAACGGCCTGCCACGCGTTCTCGCCGATCTCGACCGCACAGCTGAGCAGCTTGAGTTCATCACCGGGCACCGGATTCGAGGACAAAAGCGCCTGCAGGTCCCTGAGTCTCCCGACCCCTTCCGCCCTCGCCTCCGGGGGAAGTCCCGACCCCATCCCGACTTCCGGCGAGCGCAGTCGGCCATCCTGCCTGATCTCGAAATGAAGCTTCACCACTGGGTCCCCGTAACCCGGCTCGAACGGGTCGGACTCCATCGCATAAAACGCCGGCGGCCGCTGGTTTTCCCCTAACAGAATCGCCGCGCCCACGGCATCCATGCGCCACAAGGCAAGACGTGTCCGCTCTTCCAGATCCGCCCGTGACTCGGCCATCGCACGATCCCGTTCGGACGCCAGCACGCTGCGCGTCAGCCAGCTCATCGCGCCCAAGACCATCACGCCGCAAAGCGTCAGGGCCGACCAGATGCAGAACCCACGCGATGCCCTCATGCCGACACCTCTGTTAGAAACTGATAGCCTTTGCCCCGCACCGTCGCGATCAGCCGCTGGTCCTTGTCGCCGAGCTTCGTGCGCAGATGCATGACGTGCATGTCGATCGTCCGCGTCTCTGTCCGATCCGGATCCAGCCCCCAGAGATGCCGCAGGATTTCCTCGCGGGAAACGATGCGGCCCTGGGAGTCGATCAGGTAACGCAGCAGTTCGGCCTCGCGTTCGGAAAGCTCCTCTTTCCTGCCGTCCTCGAAACGAATGACCCGCTCCTTGAAATCCGCCGTACCTCCCGGCACCGACCTTTCATCCGAAGGCGCGGCACGCTCGCAAGTCCTCCGCAGCACCGCATCCACGCGGGCCAGCAGTTCCTTCATGCTGAAGGGTTTCACCACGTAATCATCCGCCCCGGTGGTCAGGCCACGCACACGGTCGTTCTCCTCACCGCGGGCCGAGAGGATGATCACCGCCTGGCCCGGCCGCTTGCGCTTGATCGCCTGGAGGATGTCGAAGCCAGAGGGTCCCGGCATCACCAGATCCAGCAGCAGCAGCCGGTAATTCGCCTTCAGCGCCAGCTCCATCCCCGCACGCCCATCACCCGCCTCCAAAGTACGATACCCGGCGTACTCCAGCACATCCACGAC
Organism: Verrucomicrobiaceae bacterium; assembly: GCA_027485995.1. Taxonomy (GTDB): domain Bacteria; phylum Verrucomicrobiota; class Verrucomicrobiia; order Verrucomicrobiales; family Akkermansiaceae; genus Luteolibacter. The sequence goes on along the minus strand of JAIXPW010000048.1, from coordinate 4,945 downwards.
CCCGCGCCGAATCGCCGGATCGTCTTCGATGACAAGGATTGTGATGTCGCTCATGATGGGAGAAAGCTCGAAATTCTAAGCACTAAATTCGAAACGGAAGAAGGATCATTTCTGGCGCCTCTTCCTCTACGTTTCGCATTTCAGATTTCGAATTTAGGATTTGGGAGCATCAGCTCCCTCAAACTCGATCTTCGTTTTCTTCACATCCAGCAACGGCCCCAGCTCTTTGACGTTCTTGTAGCCGTAAGCGTGGAGGTTGATGAAGGTCTGGATGTTCAGCGCGACCTTGAAGCTCTTGCTGGCGAAGTTCACCGGCTCGTTCTCGAAGTTGTTGTTGCAGTAGATCAGGATCCGCGTGGCGGTGTCCGGGATCAGTTTCCGCAACGCGGGTTCGGTGAAATCGGTGAAGGCCAGATGGACCGCGCCCTTGATGTGCAGGGCCTCGAAGCGGTCCTTGCTGCGGGCATCGAGGATCACGGTGCCGGGTTCCTTCGAAAGCCGGATGAACTCGTCCTCGCTGACCCGATTCGTCTCGCGGGTCTTCTCCAGATTGGCCGCCAAGGAAGTGAAACCAACGTAGTCGATCTTCGGATTTGGAATCGGATCGGCAGCAAGAACGCATCCGAACGGCAGGCAGCAAAGGAGTGGCAGGAGTTTCATGGCAAGCAAAGCCTGCGTCCTAGCCTGCCGCCCGTCCGTAAAGACACGGTAAAATCAGCGGGGCCCACAGCCGATGATCCGGGTGCCTCGAACGTCTTCGGTGATCGTGAATGCCACCGGAAGGAAACGTTCAATCACCGCGATGTTCGTCGGCACGTGTCGATCCGGCGACATGGTCCTGAATTCCCCGGAGCCCGCCAGGGCCATTGGAAGCAGCAACTGATCCGCCAGATGGCGACCGACCGGAGCACCACAGCCGATGAAGTCGCGCATCGCTTTCGCCGCCCGTGTGCCAACTGCTTCCGCCATGGTCCCCATTTCACCAAAGGCGGAGCACAGTTCCATTCCCGATTCGAATGTCTGGCCGACGAGGATGCAGATCCCGCTTCCCGGACCTTGATCCCGTACATCGATCGAACCTTCATCCCAGCCGAGGATTCCCCTTGCGCTGCTGATCATGCGCTCGGCGACCTGCTGCTTGACTCCACGGGAAATAACCGTGATCGAGCGCCCGAGCGAGTCTCCCCGTTCACGCTGGAAATAAGCATTCGGCTGACCGGATGGCCGGATCTGGGCGATGATCCGGCCACCGCCAGCGGGAGCGAATCCGGTCTGATCAAGCGTCAATGAAACGTCGAATCCCATCCGCCGCATGGCGGGGAGAAATACCTGATCAAGAAACTCGAAAGGCGGTGCCTGCGGATTGTGGGTGCCACCTTCCAGCACCACCGTGCTTTCGCCCCCGGCTGCGGCCAGCGCGGGCATCAGGGTCTGGAACAACAGGCCCGTGCTGCCTGCTGTGCCGATGGCGAAGTGATACGACGAATGTCGTACTTTCCCGGCGCGAAACACCAGCTCGGTCGAGCCGATCTCCGCGCCATCCGCCGTGCCGTCGGAAATTTCACAGGCCGCGCGGACACAGGTCAGGTGCTGGCGCATCAGACCAGGCCGTGGACGGCCGCCGCGGATGTTCGTCATCCGGAACGGCTGCCCGGTGATCATGGCCAGCGTCAGCGCCGTGCGGAGCATCTGCCCGCCGCCCTCCGCGCCGTCGAGTTGGATTGCCTTGCTCATGGTGGGTTCAGTCGTCCGCTTCCGCCGAGTCCTTGATGACGAAGCGCGCCTGGAGCTTCGCCACCGTGGTGGCGAGGCCCGCAGCCTCGACGCTGCGCAGGACTTCGGGGAAATCCTTGTAGGCGTCGGGCGCCTCGTCGATCGGATACTGGCGGCAGTTGGTCAGGATGTCGGAGGCATCGAAGTCGGAATCGACCGCCGCCTGGTTGAGCGTTCGCGCCGCATGCTTGCGACCCATCTGTCGACCCGCCCCGTGGTTGACCGACCAGGCGGTGCGCTCGGCACCACCACTCGCGACCATCACCACCGATCCGTCGCGCGGATTTCCCGGCAGCAGGATCGGATGTCCGGTTTCGGCGAAAGGAGTTCCCGCCAGGGCGAAATGGCCGCCGGGGATGGCCCGGGTCGCGCCCTTGCGGTGCACCCAGGCCTTCTTGCCATCAACGATCTCCTCGCGGGCAATGTTGTGGGAGATGAAGTAAACGAGCTTCCCGGTCGCGCCCGGCAGGATTTCCTGGAAGGCCTCGAGCACGAGGGCGTTGATGAGCAGGTGGTTCACCGTCGCGAAGTTCGCGCCAAGCGACATGTCGTCGATGTAGGCGTTCGCCTCGGGGGTTCCGAGCGGCGCGTAAACGAGCTGCTTGTCACCCGCCGGGAAAGGCGTGCTCCAGTCACGGAACTTCTTCTCCAGATCCCGGAACTGGCCCTGTGCGAGCAGGTTGCCGAGTCCGCGCGATCCGCAGTGGCTGAGGAAGGAAACATGCCCGTCCTTGAGTCCGAACGTGTCCGCAGCCTGGATCATCGAAGGGCGATCGGAAATCCTGGTGATCTCGCATTCCCCGAAGTGGTTGCCTCCGCCGTAAGACCCGAGCTGATGGACCTTTTCCCCGAAGTTCCGGATCCGTCCCTCGGCGAGGATGCGGTCCAGTCTGGTACGAAGGGCATCGTAGGTTCCGTCGTGGCCTCGATGGGTCGAGTCCTCGCAACGCTCCGCCCACTCCGGAGGGATGCCCAGCGCTTCGCAAACAGCGGCGCTGGCACCCTCCGTCACGGCCTGGATACCGAGGACCTGATCGACGCGACGCGACTTCTTCACGCTGCGCTGACCACGTCCGGCCCCGGTCGGGGTTCGCTCGACGATCGCGTTGATGAGGGCCCGGCGGACCTTCTTGTCGGCGATCGCATCTTCCGGGATGTCCAGCTGGAGGAGCGACATCGAGCACTTGATGTCGACTCCCACCGGTCCGGGATAGATGTGGGTCGGGGAAACCATGACGCAGCCGACGGGCGCTCCGTAGCCGGCGTGGCCATCGGGATTGAGGATCACGTCGGTGACACCCGGAGCCATGCGGGAATTGATCGCCTGCTGGATGCAGGTCGAGTCGAAGCCATTGCGGATGGCATCGGTTCCGACCACGGTGATCGGCTTTCCGGAGTTGTCAGGGAGCGGGATGAAGCCGAGAGCTTCGTCGGTCTTGATGATGGGGTTCATGAGTGAGGTGGGAGTGTGGGGTTGAAATGAAGGTGGCGACAAGGGGTGGAAGGACGTTTTCGCTGCTCTACCAAACTGAGCTATCCGCTTTCACGGAGCCGGATTCGAACCGGCGACATACGCATCTTGAGTGTAGTCCTTCCGGGCATTCGCCATTGGATTGTAAGTTGGTGGAGAGCTGGCTTCAGCGGGCAGTGTCGATTGCTTTCAGGCATCAATGCCGGTTGAAGCCAGCGCTCCGTTGGAAAGAGATCCGCGACAAAGATTGGGAAGATCCGATAACTGCTCTACCCGGCTGAGCTACCCCGCTTGCGCGAGGGCCGGAGTTGAACCGGCGACAGGTGTAATCTTCCCCGCATTCGCGGAAAGGGGTTTGCCGACAAGGGATGAAAGTGAGCTTCTCCGACGAGCTACCATTGCTCCACTCCACACGAGGTGGAGGCGGGACTTGAACCCGCAGCCTTCGGCTTCCATGGAGTCACTTTCGCATTCGGCAAGTTGATGGGGTTTGCCGGCACAGCGGCGAGGGATGACGAAGACGTTTTGAGCCAGTTGCAATGGAGGTGTAGTCTTCGTCGGCATCCGCCGTGCCGGCAGATTTTTCCTGGGAGCGGGACGCTCCCGGAACGGACTGGGGCAAGGATGCCCCAGCCACGATTCTGTTAGGCGAGTTTCATGCGTTGGTTGATGGGTTGGAGTTCGATCTCGCGGATCCAGTGGTCCGTTCCATCGGCCCCGGCCGCGAAGGCGGCGATGAGGTCGAAGACGGTGTCGCTGAAGCCACCGATGTTGAGGATGTCCTTGCGGTCCGGAGCCTGCGTTGTGGTGTTGGGGGTGAGGTCGATGCAGACCAGTCGGGCCTTCGGATTGCGGGCCTTGAGCTTTTCCCATTTGGCCATCATCGCGGTTCCACGATTCGCCTCGGGGTCGGCCCAGGATTCGTTGTCGGAAACGAAGACCACCAGGTCAGGGGTCGCCTTTTCCGAGTTGAGCAAGCGCAGCGGGGCCGAGCAGTTCGTCGCGCCCGGAGGCAGGCTCGACAGCTTGGTCGCGTTGGTCATCACCGTGTCCCGCGGGTTGAGTTCCAGGTGCACGACTTCTTCGTTGAAGGGAATGACCCGGGCGTCCCGGTTCTTCCGCAGGAAGGCGGCGGCGACCAGCGCGGCGACGTCGATGCAGCGGACCGCCGAGCTGGCACCCTTGCGGTAGCCGGTGACGGGCGAATGCATCGAGCCGGACACGTCCGGACAGACGACGACCTTGCCTTGGATCTCCGGCACGTTCGAGAGCGCGACTTCCATCGCGTCCTGGAGCGCTTCGCGGAGCACCACGGGCACCTCCTTGCCGACGTTCATGTAGGCGACGAGGAGCTGGTAGGGGAAAACCCGGGCGCGCCGGATCTTTTCGGGATCGGCCAGCCGGGCGGCCAGCTTTTCCGCCATGCCGCTGAACTTGAAGACCCCGTGACGGGCGAAGGTGTTGAGGTTCATCCGCGTGGTGTGCCACGAGGCGGAACCGGCGATCGCCGCCCACTCCCGCTCACCGAGATCGAGCGCGGTGAGCATCTGGAACGGCACGTCGGGGACCTCGCCTTGCTTGGAAAGCTTCCACGCTTCGAAAGCGCGGAGGGTCTCCGGCAAGGCGGCGGCATCGTAGGGCTTGCCGACCAGCCAGGCGTAGAAGGCCTCACGGGTGGCATCGGCCGGACGCGGGTGGACC
>JAIXPW010000159.1 GCA_027485995.1 Verrucomicrobiaceae bacterium | reverse complement strand
CCCATGGCCAGCTACCGAGTGCTCGTTTCAGACCCGATTTCCGAAAAAGGTGTGGATGCCCTCCGCTCCTCTCCGGAGATCACCGTCGATGTCAAAACCGGGCTCAAGCCCGACGAACTCCTCGCCATCATCGGCGACTACCACGGTCTCGTGGTCCGCTCCGAAACCAAGGTGACCGCTGCGGTTTTCGAAGCCGCGAAGAACCTGAAAGCCATCGGACGCGCCGGAGTCGGCGTCGACAACATCGACCGCGCCGCCGCCACCGACCATGGCGTGGTGGTGATGAACACTCCTAGCGGCAACACGATTTCCACCGCCGAGCATGCCTTCGCGCTGATGCTTTCCCTCGCCCGCAACATCGGCCAGGCCCACGCCTCGATGGTCGCCGGTCGTTGGGACCGCAAGTCGCTCTCCGGCGTGGAAATGTTCGGCAAGCGCCTCGCCATCCTCGGCATGGGCCGCATCGGCACCGAGTTCGCCAAGCGCGCCCAGGCCTTCGGCATGACCGTCGTCGCCTATGACCCCTTCCTCACCGCCGCCCGTGCCCAGTCGCTGAAGGTCGAGCTCGCGGAAACAGCCGACGCCGCCCTCAAGGGAGCCGATGTCGTCACCCTCCACATCCCGCTCACCCCGGAAACCAACCACATCCTCAACGCCGAGCGCATCGCCCTGATGAACCCCGGCGCGCTGATCGTGAACTGCGCCCGCGGCGGACTGGTCGATGAGGCCGCCGCCAAGGCCTCCCTCGACGCAGGCCACCTCGGCGGCATCGCGCTCGATGTTTACGAAATCGAGCCGCCGCCCGCTGATTTCGCCCTCTTCGGTGCGAAAAAGGCCGTCTTCACCCCGCACCTCGGAGCCTCCACCGCCGAGGCCCAGGAAAATGTCGGCATCGAAGTCGCCCACCAGGTGAAGAACTTCCTCACCACCGGCGAGATCGTCAACGCGGTCAACATGCCGAACCTCGATGCCAAGACCCTCGAAAGTGTCGGCCGCTATCTCGATCTCGCCAGCTCGCTCGGCAAGCTCATCGCCAAGCTCGGACCTTCGCAGGCCGATGCCATCCGCGTCTCCTACCTCGGCCCGGTCTCGGAGCTCGACACCGAACTCATCACCCGCACCGTCCTCACCGGCTACCTCTCCGGCGCGCACAACGAGTCGCAGGTCAACCTCGTCAATGCCCCGGCGATCGCCAAGGCCCACGGCCTCCGCATCACCGAGTCCACCGTCGCCCTCGCCACCAACTGCACCGAGTTGATCGAGGTTTCTGCGGTCAAGGGCGATGAGGTCTGCACCGTCGCCGGCACCTTCTTCGGCACCCGCGCCCGCATCGTCCACATCGTCGGCCACAACGTCGAAACCAACCCGACCGGCCAGTTCCTCTTTGTGGAAAACGACGACCGCCCCGGCATCGTCGGCACCATCGGCAGCGAACTTGGCACCGCAGAAGTGAACATCGCCAACATGTCGCTCAGCCGCACGTCCGACCGCACCAAGGCCGTCACCGTCATCGAAGTGGACTCAGAACCAACGGCTTCCCTGCTTGAGCAGCTCCGCGCCACCCCAGGAATCCTCCGCGTTCTTTCGTTCTCACTCTAAAAACCCGTCAACCGATCCGAAAAATCCGTTGCCAAGCCCCCGATTCATTCCATAGCCTCCTCCCAGCATGAAAAAACTCCTTGTCCTTGCTACCGCTTTCACTGCCCTGAGCGGTCTCGCCAGCGCCGACATCCAGGCTCCTCCGGGATCCACCTACACCGCCACCCGCAAGCTTGGCCGTGCGATCAGCAACATCCTCTACGGAATCGTTGAAATCCCTGAGCAGATGGTCCGCAAGAACGACGGATTCGGCCGCAAGGCTGAATGGTCCTACGGAGCCGTCGATGGCACCAACCGTGCCCTCAAGCGCCTTGGCTATGGCTTCTACGAACTCTTCACCTTCACCTGCCCAACCTATCGCGGCAGCTTCAAGCCACCTTATCAGCGTTGTGGTGAGGACAACCGCATTGAGATGAATCCTTCCGACGGGCTTTCCGAATTCCCACCGGAACTCGGCTCCGAGAGCTACTTCTCTCACAATCGCAGCCAGTCCTACTAAGAATCGCAGCGATCCTCACGTTTCAAATCCCGGCATTGCGAGAGCATGCCGGGATTTTTTTGTTTGAATTCCTTCACTTCTCCGTATCTCCGCACCATGCGTCTTTTCTTGATCCTCCTCACCGCCCTCAGCCTCTCCGCCGCGGATGCCCGTCAGTGGAGGAACGCCGATGGAACCCAGACACTCAACGGGGAATTCGTCAGCCGTGACAGCAGTCAGGTCACCTTGAAACGGCCGGATGGCAAGGTCTTCACGATCGCCGTTGATCGTCTCCACCCCGAGGACGTTGCCTGGCTGAACAAGAACCATCCCCTGCCAGCCGCCAAGCCCGCACCCGCCGGCAACCCGGCCGCCGCCTTCGACACCCTCGTCTTTGGCGACACCCGCGCCCAGGTGGAGGAAAAGCTCCTCGCCAGCCGTTTCGTCGAGCTCACCGTGGACCAGGTCCATCTCGGACGCTTCGGCCTCAACGGCGTCTTCAAGACCCGCAAGCAGATCGGCGGAAAATCCTACCTGCTTTACTTCGACTGGACCGACGACAACAAGCTCAAGGAAATCACCCTCCAGACCGAGGGACTCAAGCGGGACGCCTACAACACCGAAATGCAGGCCAGCTGGAAGGAACTTGTCGAAGTCCTCAGCAGCCTTTACGGAAAGCCAAGCGTCGAGGGCCCCTTTCCCGACCTCGGCTCACTTGCGGATGGAAGTTTCGCCGCCTCCCATTCCTGGAAACTCAGCCCGGGAGTCGCCCTTCTGGGCACCGCCAAGGATGGAGCCACCTACCAGGTCGTGGTGCGATTCAAGAAGGACGCGGTCAAGGTCATCGAGATTCCCTGACCAGTCTGGCGGCGGCCACATCCGCTGAAATCTGCTCCTTGAGCGCCTCGATCGAATCGAATTTCCGTTCACCCCTCAGATAGGTTCCAAAGATGACCTCCAGGTTCCGGCCATAGAGGTCGCCACTGAAGTCGAACAGGTGAACCTCCAGCGCCCGGGTGGTTCCATCCACGGTCGGTCGCAGGCCGAGATTGGCCACTCCTTGAAAAGTTCCACCGTCACAGCGGACCTCCACCCGCCAAACTCCATCCGGTGGCAACTGCACCTCGCCGATCGCCACATTCGCAGTCGGAAATCCCAGTTGACGGGCCAGCTTGCGACCTTCCACCACCTCGCCCTCCACGCTGTAGGGCTTTCCAAGCATCTCCGCCGCCGCATCCAGACGACCATCGCGGATCGACTGGCGGATTCTGGTGCTGCTGATTCTCTCTCCATCCGCCATCACCGGCGGGACCGCCTCCAGATCAAAGCCATGGGACTTTGAGAATCGCGACAGCATCTCCACATCGCCTCGCCGGGCCTTGCCGAAACGCCAGTCATCCCCAACCGCGATCGTTCTGACCCCAGCCTTGCAGAGCTGGTTCAGGAAATCCTCCGCCTCGACCTGGGCGAACGCCGCATCAAAAGGGATGGCCAGCAAGACCTTCACGCCGAGTTCCGCGAGCAGATGCGCCTTGTGATCCAGTGTGGCCAGCAAGGCACGGGGAGCCTTCTCCGGAGCCAGCACCTTGATCGGGTGCGGGTCAAAGGTCAGCACTCCCGCCAGTCCGCCATCGCGCTCCGCAGCGTCCACGACTCTGGCGATCACCCCCCGATGGCCGAGATGAACCCCGTCGAACACCCCGAGTGCGAGGTGGAGCGGCTCGCCCACCAGGGCGAGTTCGTCGAACGAAGTGAGTCGGAGCACGGGCGAAGGTTTAAGTTCCAAGTGCCAATTGCCAAGTGCCAATGGAAGAGCCAGACTGGAGCGCAGTCTTTGACTTCGTTGGACCTTGGAACTTGGAACTCGGAACTTAAGCCCCGCGCATCAGGGAAATCTCCGCCAGGCTCACCAGGCGCTTCAGCAGATCCTCCCTCGGAGCATTCTTCAGGTCATCCACCGTGACCGCGCGATCCAGCGTGAATTTTCCGGACCGGGTGCGGCGCAGGGCGCTGAGGTGGCCGCCACAACCCAAACGCTCGCCGATGTCATGCGCATAGGTGCGGACGTAGAAGCCCTTCGAGCAGTTGACCCTGAAATCCACCTCCGGCAGCTCGATCCGGGAAACCTCGTAGCTTGTCACATGAACCGGGCGCGGCTCGCGAACGATCTCCACGCCCTTGCGGGCCAGTTTGTAGAGCGGAACGCCGTCCTTCTTGATCGCGGACACCATCGGCGGGATCTGCTCGAACGGTCCCACGTAGGCATCAAAGGCCGCGCGGATTTCCAGGTCTGAAAGGGCCGGAACCGGCTTCTCTTCCAGCACCTCTCCCTGGCGGTCCTGGGTGGAGGTGGTCTTGCCCAGGGTCATCGTGCCCTCGTACTCCTTGTCCTCGCTCATCAGCAGGTCCTGGATCTTGGTCGCACGACCAATCACCAGCATCAGCAGACCGGTCGCCATCGGGTCCAGCGTGCCGCAGTGGCCGATCTTCTTCGTACCGAGGGCGCGGCGGGCAATCGCCACCACGTCGTGCGAGGTCATGTCCGGAGCCTTGTCGATCAGCATCACGCCGCTCGGGCCCGCCGGTTCAAATTCGTTCTGTCTCATGTTGAAAGTTGGGTTGGTTTTTTCATGAACCACAAAGAACACAGAGAGCACAAAGGGTTTCAAAACACCCATGCCTTCTCCTCTTTGCGTTCTCTGTGTTCTCTGTGGTTAGAAACTCTGACTGTTAAAAATTCGCCGCTTTCACCGACCGATCGATCGCCGCCAGCACGAGTGCCTTCGCCTCCTCAAGCGGCCCCTTCATCCGGATGCCCGCCGCCAATGCGTGCCCCCCCCCTCCGAACTCCTGACCGATCTTGCAGACATCGACCCGGCGGTCCTTCGAGCGCATCGAAACCCGGATCTTTCCATCCGGCAGCTCTTCGAAGAACACCGCCACCTGCACGCCACGAATCGCGCGGACGATATCGATCAGCCCCTCGCTGTCCTCAGGACGCAATTCCAGATCCACACGGGTCTGGTCAAGCATCTGCCACCAGGCAACGCGACCATCGGCACTCCGCTCCAGCGTGTTCAGCAAGGCGCGCATCAGCTCAACACGACGGAACGGATGGTTGTCGTAGATGAGTTCGTTGATCTTCCCGACGTCGAGGCCGCGCTTGATCAGCTCCGCAGCCATCTCGTAGGTCTTCGCGGTCGTCGAAGGATACTGGAACGAGCCGGTGTCGGTGGAGACGGCCACATAGATCGCATCGCGCGTTTCCGCCGGGCAGGGCAGGTCAAGCGCGGTGATCAATTCGTAAAGGATCTGTCCGGTCGCCGGGCTGGTCGAATCGATGTAGTTGAAATCCCCGTAGCGCGGATTGGAAACGTGATGGTCGATATTGATCCACACCTTCCCGGCCGATGCGGCATGCAACGCGGCATCGCCCAGGCGGGGCTTCGTTGCAGTGTCCAGGGCGATCACCACCTCGCAGTCCACCGGATCCGCCGGCGGCGTTTCGATCCGATCCGATCCAGCCATGAACGCCAGGTTGTCCGGCAGGCCGTCCTCATTGATCAGGCGGACCGATTTGCCCACCGCCTCCAGGGCGAATCCGAGTGCGATCTGGGAACCGATGGCATCTCCGTCCGGGCGGACATGGCTGAGGATCACAAACGACTGGTGGCGGCGCAGGAGGTCACCGATCTGATCAAACGTGGAATTTTCGCTCATGGGATGGAACCGCGGCGCGGGGCGCGGATTCTGCAAGCCCCCCCCACCCGCGCAAGGACAAACGTAGAAGGGATCGGGCACGTGATTCAACAATCACCATGGATACGGCGAACGCATTTCGCCGCTCCCTGACAATGCCATTTCAGCGGATGCGACGCGACTGCTCCTCAAGGAAAATCTCGGCCAGCCGGAAGCTCTTGCGGCTGATCTCGCGCGCGTCCTGATCGCCGATCAGGGCCATGCCTTCCTCCGCCACCTCGCTCTGGAAAATCTTCCAGGCCTTCTGCGCGAGATCATCGAGATCGAGCTGAACACGTGGCGCCTGCTGGCGTGGAGGCGCGGCTTCCACCGGCTCGGAAACCTCCAGCACCTCGCGCACCTCACGGCGCGGCTGGGACTGAGGCGGGCGCGGTGGCAGCGGGGCTGCTTCAAGGCTCGCCGCAACAGGGGCTTGGCCGCCCTGGCCGCCCTTCTTCTTGCGACGGCGCTTGCGCTTGCCGGAGGTTGGCGGCTGGTTGCCACCTTGAATGGTCTCGACTTCCGGCCATCCCGAGCGGGAAGAATCCTCCGATGCCGACGGTGATTCGGTGCGACGGGCCTCCACTCGTGGAGCTTCCTGCGGCTCAGGCTCGGGAGCGCGAAGACTTTCCTCGGAAGGAGTCTGTGGAACCTCAGGGAGTCCACTGGTGTCCCTCGCCGGCTTTGCTGGGGCTTTCACGGCCTTCACCGCCTTCTTCGCCTTGGGTGTGGCGACCTTTCGCGGCTTCTTGACGGCGGTTTCTTCAGGAGACAGGTTCTCTTCGCTCATGTGTTGAAAACAAGAAGCCCGCCGGCGAGGCGGGCGTCGAGTGGAAAGGAAACTTTCGCGGCTTGCAGCTCAGAAGTTGCGGACGTCGTCGCGGGTATCCTTGTTGTCGGGAGTCGTGGTGCTGGTGCTGGTCTTGCCATCCTTGCCGACCGACCAGAAGTCGAAGTCGGGGTTCACGGCACTGTTGCCCGTGCGGTAACGATACTCACTGCCCCATGGATCCTTGATCAGCGCGCTATCGCCGGTTCCTTCGACCCAGCCTTGCTTGGTGTTGGCCGGGTCAAGTTCCGCAAGGTAGATCTTTTTGGTCTTGGTGGCGTCACTAGCACCGTCCCAATACAGGGCCTTGAAAAGCAAGTTCGACTGACCGGTCCCCGTGGCACTGTTGGCTGCAGGGTAGCTGCCGTTGTCGAGCTTATACTCTTCGAGCGCCTTGCCGATCAGGCTGACCTGGAGCTTGGCCTTCTCACGGGCCTGCTTTTCCTGGGCGAATTTCATCCCGCCGACGACGATGCCGGCGAGGATGACGATGATCGTGATCACGGCAAGCAGCTCGATGAGCGTGAAGCCGGAACGTTTTCTAAAGACAGCGGATTTCATGATCTACGGATTTGGGTTTTGACCACGGACAGGGCCTCACGTCTGGTTGCCCATCTGCGTGATCACCTTGATCAGCGGCAGGAACAATGCAAACACAACCGCTCCCACCACGAGGGCCAGGATGACGATCATGATCGGTTCCAGAATTGAGGTCAGGGCCGTCACGGCGTTGTCCACTTCGTCGTCATAGACATCCGCAACCTTGAGAAGCATTTCCGGCAGCTGACCGGTCTCCTCACCGACGTCCACCATGGAGATGACCATCGCCGGGAAAACGTTGGTGGCCTGCAGCGGAGTCACGATCGACTCCCCTTCCTTGACCGCATCGTAAACCTTGTCGATGGCTGCCGAGATCACGACGTTTCCGGCGGTCTCACGGGTGATGTTGAGCGCCTGGAGGATGGGAACACCGGAGGTCACCAGGGTTCCGAGCGTACGGGAGAAGCGGGAGACGGCACTCTTGCGCTGGATGTCACCGAAAATCGGCAGCTTGAGCTTGAGGTTGTCGATGGCATTGCGACCGCCCTTGGTGGTGCCCCACAAGTTGAAGAGGAAGACCACGACGCCGACGGCGATGAAGATGAAGACGGCGTTCGGCACGACGAGAGGCCGTGAGAGCATGAATTCGGAGAAGCCGAAGACGATCTTGGAAATCAGCGGCAGGTCGGAGTCACCCATTTCCGCGAACATGTCCTTGAACTTCGGAACGATGAACAGCATCAGGAAGACAAGGATGGCCACGGCGATGAACATCACGATGACCGGATAGACCATCGCGGACACGATCTTGTTCTTCAGCTTGTTGGCCTTTTCCTGGTACTCGGCGAGACGCTGAAGGACCAGTTCGAGCACACCACCGAGCTCACCGGCCTTGACCATGTTCACGTAGAGCTTGTTGAAGATCTTCGGGTGCTGGGCGAGGGACTCGGAGAAGGTGGAACCACCCTGGACGGAGTCGGCGAGGGCGTTGAGGGTGGCGCGGAGCACGGGATTCGGCTCCTGCTTGGACAAGACCGTGAGGCCGCGAAGCAGGGGAAGGCCGGAGTCGATCAGGGTCGCCAGCTGGCGGGTGAAGATCATGAGGATCTTCGGCTTGATCCGGCCACCGGTCTTGGCGGCCGCCTTGCCCTTGGGTGCGGCTGCAGGCTTGGCCTTGGATTTCGCAGCGGACTTTCCTTTCTGGGTGGCAAGCTTTCCCTTGCCTTCCTCAATGACCTGGGTCGGGTAAAGTCCTTGTCCACGAAGGATCTGGATCGCCTCGGCGTCAGTCGAGGCCTGAACGGCGCCAGTCGTCTGTTCGCCTTTGGCGTCGAGGGCGGTGTATTGGAAGTTGGCCATGGATCGTTGGGATTTTGAAAGATCGGAAGGTCGAGTGAGGGACTTTATGAATTCTGAATCGCGGCTGGCGACTCGAAAATGCCTGCAAAGAAGATTCTGGGGAAAAGTGTATATCAGGTGTATTTCAGCACTTCCTCAATGGTCGTGAGGCCTGTGTAGATGTTGCGAAGGCCGTCTTCGCGCAAGGTGTTCATGCCCAGTTCGACAGCCTTCTGCTTGATGACCACGCTGGGGCGGCGCTCGGTGATCATTTCCCGGATGGGATCGGTGATGTCGAGAAGCTCGTAGAGGCCGCGGCGACCCTTGTAGCCTGTCTGGCCACAGACGTCGCAGCCTTTTCCGGTGAAGAACTCCTTGTCACCGAGTTCGTGCGGGGAAACACCGAGCTGGGCGAGGATGGCCTCGCTGGGTTCGTAGGGTGCACGGCACTCCTTGCAGATCGTGCGGACCAGACGCTGGGCAAGCACCCCTTCGAGCGAGGCGGCGACGAGGAAGGGCTCGCAGCCCATGTCCACGAGACGGGCAATGGCCCCGGCGGCGTCGTTGGTGTGGAGGGTGGAAAGCACCAAGTGCCCGGTGAGGGCGGCCTGGATGGCGATCTGCGCAGTGTCGATGTCACGCATTTCCCCGACCATGATGCGGTCCGGGTCCTGACGAAGGAAGGCGCGGAGGATCCGCGGGAAGGTCATGCCGATCGCCTCATTGACCGGAATCTGGACGATGCCGTCGATGTCATACTCGACCGGGTCTTCCGCCGTGAGCAGCTTCGAATCGATGGTGTTGATCCTGCGGAGCGCGGCGTAGAGGGTGGTGGTTTTGCCTGCACCCGTGGGACCGGTGACGATGAAGATGCCGTTTGGCTTTTCGATGGTCTCGGTGATGTATTCGAAAATGTGGGGCGCCAGGCCGAGATTCTCCAACGAGAGGTTCACCGATGAACGATCGAGCACGCGGAGCACGACGGATTCGCCATGCTGGGTGGGCAGCGAGGAAACACGCATGTCCACCTGGCGTTCACCGACCTGCTTGACGATGCGTCCGTCCTGCGGGATGCGTCGTTCGGCAATGTTCATGTTCGCCATGACCTTCACGCGCGAAATGATCGGCAGCGCGAGATGGATCGGCGGCGGGGCCATTTCATAAAGGGCACCGTCCACACGGTAACGAATCTTGAAGTCCTTCTCGAAGGGCTCGAAATGGATGTCGGAGGCCTTTTCCTTGATCGCCTGATAAAGAACAAGATCGACGTAACGGACAATGGGCGCCGAGTTCGCCTCGGACTCGACATCCGCCGGGTTCCCAGGGCCATCGCCGCCGATCTGGAGCTGGCCGAGGATGTCGTCCATGGCACGGCCTTCGCCGCCATAGCACTCGTTGATCTTTTCCTCGACGAGGTAGTCCGGTGCGATGACGAGGTGGATCTCGCGGCCGAGCGAGAAGCGGAGATCCTCCACGGTTTGTGGATTGAGGGGATCGACCAGCACCACATGAAGACCGACGTGATCGAAATGGACCGGCAGAGCTCCGTGCAGGCGTGCGGTTCCGGCTGGAACGAGCGCCAGCAACTCGGCGGGCGGGGTCCAATTGCGGATATCGACGAGGTCGGTGCCTAATTCCGAAGCGACGATCGGCCAGATGTCGTCGCGATGTCCGATGACCTGGAAGTCGGCGAGGATTTCGGCGACCTCCTTGCCACTGTTATCGACTTCGGCGAGGATATCCTGGGCGAGCGAGCGGTCGATAAGACCACGCGATTGAAAGAGTTCGATGAGCTGGTTGTTGTCCATGGGACGGAGAAAGCGGGTGCGCGTGAGGGCGGATCAGTCGAAGTCGGACATGGTGGCGTGGATGACCTCCTGTGCGGAGGTCAGGCCAGCGAGCACCTTGCGGATGCCGTCTTCACGGAGGGAGCGCATGCCAAGTTCACGGGCACGCTTGCGGAGTTGAACGGTGGTGAGTTCGGCGTTGATCATGTGCCTCACCTCGTCATCGACCTCGAAGACCTCGAAGATGCCCATGCGGCCCTTGTGGCCACCTCCACGACATTTCTCACAGCCGACGGGTCCGAAAATCGAAGCGTCCTGCATGCGGCCAGCTTCGAGGTTGAGAGCGCGGAGTTCCTTGAGCGAAAGCTCGGCAGGTGCCTTGCAGACGGGACAGAGTTTCCGGACCAGGCGCTGGGCGATGACCGCACGGACGGCGGAGGCGATGAGGAAGCGTTTCACGCCGATGTCGGCGAGACGTGCGACCGATCCGGGGGCATCGTTGGTGTGGAGGGTGGAGAACACCAAGTGACCGGTGAGAGAGGCGTTGATGGCGATGTTCGCCGTTTCCGCATCTCGAATTTCCCCAATCATGACAATGTTCGGGGCCTGCCGGAGCATGGCGCGGAGGGCGGCGGCGAAGGTCATCCCAATGTCGGCCTTCACCATCACCTGGTTGATGCCGGCGAGCTCGTATTCGACCGGGTCCTCGACCGTGATGATCTTCTTGTCGGGGCGGTTGATGACGTTGAGACAGGCGTAAAGGGTGGTGGTCTTTCCAGAACCCGTGGGACCTGTCACCAGGATGATGCCGTCGGGCAGGGTGATCATCCGCTCGAAGGTCTCCTGGTCATCCGAGAAAAACCCGAGCTGCGGGAGTCCCAGAACGAGGGCGGACTTGTCGAGGATACGCATGACGATCGACTCGCCATGGTTCGAGGGCACGGAGGAAACACGAAGGTCGATCTCCTTGTCGCCACCCATCTTGAGCTGGATACGGCCGTCCTGCGGAAGCCGTTTTTCCGCGATGCTCATGGTGGTGCTCATCACCTTCAGGCGGGCGATGATGGCGGGAAGAAGCTTCTTCGGGTGATTGGCCACTTCCACCAGCTTTCCGTCCATGCGGTAGCGGATGCGGACGGAGGTCTCGAGGGGCTCGATGTGAATATCGGAAGCGCGGAGTCGGAAGGCGTCTGCCAGCAGGTTGAAGACCAGCTTGATGATTGGTGCATCATCACCGCCCTGGTCATCGGTCTCGGAAACGATGCCAAGATCTCCAGCGGAGGATCCGGCGGCATCAATGCCGTAGAACTGCTTCAGTGCCACCTGGATCGACTTGTGGGTGGCGCAGACCAAGTTCAGCTCGCGACCGAGGACGTGGGGGAGGCTGTCGAGCACCTCGAAGTCAAGAGGGTCTGCCACGGCGAGGGTCAAGGCGTAGCCGTCATCCTCAACAGGCACCACGTGATAGCGGCGGGCCACCTCCTCCGGAACCGACTCGGTGATTCCAGGGGCAAAGGTCACGCTGTCGAGATTGACGTGCGGAATGCCGGAGTTCACGGCCAGCACATCCGCGACCGCCTCCTGGGTCAGGGAACCATGGGCGAGGAGCCGTTCGATCAGCGTCTCACGGCCCGAAAGTTCAAGCCGGGCCTGGGCCACATCGTCTTCACTGACGATGCCGGCTTCCGTCAGCAGTTGGGCGAGGTATTCTTCGTTTGAAAACACGGGTCGGAAAATCCAGGGATGTTGCCCACCCGGAATCATTTCACGGGCCGAGGCGTGTGGCAGATTGGTCAACCCTGACCGGGGTTGTCAACCTACCACCTGCCCCGAATCTTCGATGGGCGCGAAATTCCCACTCACTGTGATTACAAGGGCACTGCGACGGGCAGGAAACACTCCCCAGACGGGTTAAAGCCGGATCGCGTAGCGCCGGTTCTTGCAAAGTGCGATTTCAGGCACCTCTTCAGGGCAGCAGCGACGGTGGATGCCGACGAGCATTCCGACCGCGATCAGGGCAAACACAATGCTGGAGCCGCCGAACGACACGAATGGCAGGGGCAGCCCGTCATTCGGCATCGCCGCCGTCGTGACCGCGATGTTCTGCATGGCGGGAATCACGATCATGCAGGTCAGCCCCACGGCCATCAGGCGAGGAAAGGGATTCTTCGCCTGAAGCGCGATTCCGAATCCACAGACGCCGATCAGAACAAAACAAAACACCGTGCCCAAGGTGAACGGCAGGCCGAGTTCCTCGCCGATCTCGGGAAAAATGAAGTCGATGTGGGAAAAGGTCAGGTTGCCGAATTTTTCGGCCCCGTTGCCGAGCCCGACGCCGGTCGGTCCGCCGTTGCCAAAGGCCACCAGCGCCCGCCACTGTTGCTTGCCCTTGCCCTTGTCGCGCTTCTCAACGAGGGCCTTCCACTCCTTTTCGCTCATCTCGTGCTGCTGCTTTCCGAGATCGCGCCAGGCCTCGATCCGTGACCAGCGGGTTTCATTGCTGCGAAGATACACCCCGGCCATCACCACGGCCGCCAGCCCGACCGGCAGCAGGAATCGGAGGCGCGAACCGGCGCAGAAGAACACCGCCGCGCAGGCACAGGAGATGGAAATGGCCGAGCCCATGTCGGTCTCGATCGCGATCAGCCCGATCGGCAAACCCACCAGCATCCCCGGCAAAACAAAGCCACGCCAGAAGGATCGATTCTCCGAGTGCCAGCGGGCGAACCATCCGGCCAGGGCGATGACGATGACCACCCGCGCCAGCTCCGATGGCTGAAACTGTGGCAGCCCAGGAAACTTGACCCAGCGCTTCGCTCCGAAGGTCTCCACTCCAAGCACGGGCGCGAAGCACAGCGCCAGCAGCACGCAGCAGAAGACGAGCGCCCAAGGCCAGAGCTTGCGAAGTAACCCTTCCGAAGCCCGGGAGGCGAAGAACGCCGCGATGAGGCCGAGCACCAGCATGCCCACCTGCCGCTTCAGGAAGTAATAAGGATCCTGCCCCTCCTCCAGCACCCAGGCGCTGGTGCTGGCCAGCATGACCAGACCAAGCGCCACCAGAAGGGCGACGGCCGTGCAAAGGAGGATGGAGCAATAGCGGGTCACGAGATCAGTTGGGGATCACCAGGTTCATGCCGATCTTGAGCTTCTTCGCATCGGTGATGCCATTGGCCTTCATCAGCTGGTTCTGATCGACCTTGAACTTGCTGGAGATGCGCCAGAGATTGTCACCCTCCTGCACCGTGTAGCTGCGGCTTCCGGCAGCCGCTTTCGGCGTGGAAACAGCAGGCTTCGCAGAAGACTTCGGCAGGGTGGCATCCGTCCGGCTCACCGGCTTCTGCGACTGGGCAGTGGAGTGCTCGGCCAGCTTTCGGGCCGAGGGACGCACCAGTTGCGGCTGCTCGTCCACCGGAGTGGCGCGTGGAATCTCAACGTTTCCGCGATCCGCTGGAGGCTCGTTGGCCCGGCGCTGGGTCACCTCCGGGGACTCCTTCGCAACGATCTTGTTCGGCGGGAGCTTGAGCACAAGGCCACTCTGAAGCGGGCGTTTGTCGTTGACCTCGCGGAGATCGCTTTCCAATACACCAAGTTTCTCCGCAATGCTCGAATAGGTCTCGCCGGATGTCACCATGTGGCCAGGCTCCCCTTGCGCTCGTTGAGGCGCGGGAGACGTATTGCCCGGGTCATAAAGCGAGACCGGAAGCATCGGCTCGATCCCCGTTTTCGAGGCCGCATCTCCCCCACGCCCTTCCAGGCGCCAGTGATGAAAGAACACCAGCCCAGCCGCCGCGACATGCACGGCCACGATGACCGCGAGCGCGTTGCCGATCTTCCGACCCGGAAGCTCGGTTTCGAAATCAGCCGGATTCGCCGTGGTGGCGGCGCGATGTTTCTTTTTGCCGGGAATGTTCGCGAAGAGCCGCCTGAGGACGCTCTTGCGGACGGGCTGACGCTTGGTGGGAAGGGTCGGGTGATGTTTCATCGGATTCAGCGCAATTGGTGGACGAGTTCGCGGAAGGTATCCCCGCGATGTTCATAGCCGGAGAACTGGTCGAACGACGAGGTCCCCGGCGAAAGCAGCACCGTCGAACCGCGCGGCGCGAGTCGTCGCGCGGCCTCGACGGCCTCCTTCAAGGTGGAAAGCGATTCCACAGGAACCGCTCCTGACAGCACCTCGCCAAGCGGCGCGGCAATCTGTCCGAAAGTCACGGCGGCGAGCCCCTTTTTTTTCAACAGCGGCACCACCGGCGTGTAGTCGAGGCCTTTCTCCTTCCCTCCGGCGATGAGCACCACCGGTCGGGTCTGGGAACGCAACGCGCTTTCAAGGGCATGGAGGTTAGTGGCCTTGGAGTCGTTCAAATACTCGACCCCATCCAGAGTGCGGATCAGCTCGCAGCGATGGGCAGGTGGCGCATACCCGTGAAGCGCCGCCCGCATCGTTTCGAACGGAATGCCAAGCGCGCGACCCGCCGCGAGAGCCGCCATCGTGTTCTCCGCATTGTGGAGTCCACGCAGACTGGTATCCGCCATCAGATCGAGCACGACCTCGCCATTCAGCTTGATGACATGCCCATCGGAGAACCATTCGACGGATTCATCCTCGGTCGAGAAATACTCCGCCCTTGCCTTCACACCCGGAAGGGATTCACCGGCGCGGATCACCGCCGTATCGGCAGCGCTTTGATTTTCGAAAATCCTCAGCTTCGCCGCACGGTAACGCTTTACCGTGGGATAGCGGTCCATGTGGTCCGGCGCGAAGTTCAGCCACACCGCCACCAACGGATGCAGCGTGCGGATCGTCTCAAGCTGGAAGGAACTCAGCTCCAGCGAAACGGCGGCGGGCGGCTCGGCCTTCATCACGATCTCGGCGAACGGCACGCCATAGTTGCCGCAGGGATCTCCTCCGAGTCCGGCGGCCGCGAGAATCTTTGACACCAGCTCGGTCGTCGTGGTCTTGCCGTTGGTCCCGGTGATTCCGACAATCTTGCCATGATAATAGCGGGCGGCCAGCTCCGTCTCCCCGACCACCTCACCCGCGTGCTGCGAATAGGCCTCAACCAGCGGGCCATAGGTGTCGATGCCCGGGCTCACCACCAGCAGGTCGCAGCGGATCGAGGCTCCGGTTTCAACCGAGGCATGCGGATGAATCGTCACTCCGCCGGGCATGCCGGAGATGGCCTCCGGGCCTGCGGTGTCATGAACGGACACGATCGCGCCCTCGCGCATGGCAAGCACGGCGGCGGCCCGACCACTGCGGCCGGCCCCAAGAATCACGACCTGTTTACCAGAGAGGTTCATGCGACTTTCAAAAGAGCGAGACCGAACAGCGCGAGCATGATCGAGAGCAGCCAGAAGCGGATGATCACCTGGTTCTCATGCCAGCCCAACAGCTCGAAATGATGATGGATCGGAGACATCTTGAAGATCCGCTTCTTGCGGAGCTTGAAGCTGCCGACCTGGAGGATGACGGACATCGCCTCCATGACGAACACGCCGCCGATGATGACCAGCAGCAGTTCCTGCTTGGTGCAGATCGCCGCGGTGCCGAGCGCGCCACCGATGCCGAGCGAACCGGTGTCTCCCATGAAGACCTTCGCCGGGTGGCAGTTGAACCACAGGAAGCCGAAGCCTGCGCCCACCAGCGCCATGATGAAGACCGCCAGCTCACCGACATAACGGTTGTGGGGAATGACGAGATAATCCGTCGCCATGTAGAAATGGCCGGCGAGGTAAGCGATGATCGCGTAGGCCAGCGCAGCGGTGATCGTGCAACCGGTGGCCAGGCCGTCGAGACCGTCGGTCAGATTCACCGCATTCGAGCAGCCGACAATGATCGCCACGAAGAACGGGATCGCCAGCCAGTGGAGATCGACCAAGGGGAACTTCAGAAGCGGAAAACAGATCTCCCCGATGTCGATCGGCGCCTTGCCCAGCCTGAAACCCGCCTCCCCGAGAAGCCTTGCCGAGTCAGTCGCGCCATAGCCGGAAATCTCCTTCTTGAAGAAAATGAAACAGGCCGCCACCAGCGCGATCGTCACCTGCCAGAACAATTTCGACCGGGCGCTGATGCCATCCGACTTCTTCTCGCGGACCTTCTTGAAATCATCGCAGAAGCCGAGCAATCCGCAGGCTCCCATCGTGCAGGCACAGACCGCGACGAAGGGATTGAACGGACGGGCGCAGATCAAGGTCGAGACCAGCACCGCGCCAAGGATCAGGACGCCGCCCATCGTCGGGGTGCCGATCTTTCCGCCGTGGAGTTCCGCGAGCTTGTGGACCTCCGCCGCCGTGCGGATCGGCTGGCCGAGCTTCAGGGAAATCAGCTTCCGAATCACCCGCGGCCCGAACATCAGGCTGACGATGAACGACACCAGACAAGCCAGCGCCGCACGGAAGGTGATGTATTGCAGCAGATTGATGAACGAGCAGGTGTGTGCCCAGCCATCATGCTTCGCGAGTGCCTCGGCATCGAAAGCGGCTTTCCAGAAATCGTAAATCGCGGGGAGCATCAGTTGCGGGGAAATGCGGAGTTCATGACACGCTCGATCGCAGCCGAGCGGCTGCCCTTGAACAGAACGACGTCGCCGGCCCGGCAGTGATCGCGCAGCCAGTCGGCAGCGGACTCGATGTCGGGAAAATGCTGGCCGGCCTCGGAAGCGGAATCGATCTCCTCGGCCCCCTCGCCCACGGCCAGCACCGTGATGCCACGACTGGCAGCGAGTTCGCCGGTGCGACGATGCGCGGCAGGCGCGTGCTCACCCTGCTCCGCCATCCGCCCCAGCACTGCAATGCGGCGGGCACCCTTGGCCAAAGGAAGGTCGGCCAGGGTTTCCAAGGCCGCCGCCATCGACTCGGGATTGGCGTTGTAGGTGTCGTCGAACAGAATGATGCCCTCGTGCTCGATCCGGCGCAGGCGGCCACCTGTTAGAGTTGAACTGGAAAGTCCGGCGGCGATTTCCTCGGGAGAAAGCCCGAGCTTCCATGCGGCACCAGCCGCAAGCAGGGCGTTCGTCACCATGTGGCGTCCGCCGACCGGAAGCAGGACATCCGCGGTTTCACGGCCCTCGATCACCAGGGTGAAGCGCGAGAACCCATCGCCCACCTCCAGCCTCTCGGCGCGGATCAGGCCACGGCCATTGCCCACCGGCACCACCTGCGCCTTCGTGCGCTGGCGGAAGTAGTCATAGAAATCGCAGCCCGCCGGAACGAACAAGGTCCCATCCGCAGGAAGTGAGCGGGCGAGCATGCCTTTCTCCTCGGCAATTCCCTCGCGTGATCCGAGGAACTCGATGTGCGCGGTGCCGATGTTGGTGATGATGCCGATCTTCGGACGGGAAATCTCGCACAGCGGCGCGATCTCGCCGCTGTGGTTCATGCCCATCTCCCAGACCGCCGCACCGCAGTCGGCGGAGGTTCCGAGGACGGTCAGGGGCACCCCGATGTGGTTGTTCAGGTTTCCCTTCGTGGCACTGACCTTGAAGCGCCTTGAAAGCACGGCCGCCGTGAAGTCCTTGGTGCTGGTCTTGCCGTTGCTGCCGGTGATGCCCACCACGGGAATCTGCAGCTGGCTGCGCCACCAGAAGGCCAGACGCTGGAGCGCGGCAAGCGTGTCCTTCACCACGATGACTGCGGCATTCTCCGGATTACTGCCCGACCAGGTGTCCACGACTACGGCCGAGGCCCCGGCTGTTAGAGCGGCCTCACTGAATCCATGACCGTCGAAACGCTCCCCACGCAGCGCGAAAAACGCCGAACCGGCGGGAATCGTGCGCGTGTCGGTGGAAACGCCTGCCGACACCAAAGCAGCAGGATTCCCCGCAGCGACAGACACGCCGAGGATCTCTGCAAGCTGGCTGGCAGGAATGGAGTTCACAGTCTTTCGGTTTCTTCGGTGCGTTCCCGCAGGGCCTTCCAGGCGTGCTTGCGGTCGTCGAAATCAATCGTTTCCGTGGCGAACTGCTGGTAGGTCTCGTGACCCTTCCCGGCGATCAACACGATGTCCCCCGCCCTTGCGGCCTTGATCACCGACGAGATCGCCTCGGCGCGGTCGGGAATGCTGGTGGTCGGCGCGCCGTTGATGCCGGCCTCGATCTCACGGATGATCTGGAGCGGACCCTCGCTGCGCGGATTGTCGGACGTGATGATGCAGAGATCGCTGTTTTTTGAAGCAGCCGCGCCCATCAGCGGACGCTTGGTACGATCCCGGTCGCCCCCGCAGCCGAAGACCGTGATCAGGCGGCGCGGATTGAGCTCGCGCAAGGTGCGGCAGGCATTTTCCAGGGCGTCCGGCGTGTGGGCGTAGTCCACAAAGACCGTGGCCCCGCCGACATGACCGATGTTCTCCATGCGACCCGGCACCTGGGGCGCCTCCGGAATCGCGGCGATGGCCTCGCGCGGACGGATGCCGCAGGCGTTGGCAGCGGCGATCGCAGCCAGAAGATTGTAAACATTGAAGCGGCCGATCAGCGGCGCACGAACGAGGAAGGACTTGGTCTTCGTGGTCAGCTCGAACTCCATCCCGCGGGCGTTCTGCTTGAAATTGTTCGCGCGGAAATCGCAGTGAACGCCGAAGCCGAAGCGCACCACGGGCATTTTCCCGGCCAGCGACTCGGCGAGTTCGAGGCCGTGGGAATCATCGACGTTGATGATCGCCGTCGGCTTCTTGCCAAGCGGGTCCGCTGCCAGGGCATCGAACCAGGACTTCTTGGCCGCGAAGTAGTTCTCCATCGTGCCATGGTAGTCGAGATGGTCCTGCGTGAGGTTGGTGAAAACCGCCGCGTCGAAGCCGAGATTCGCGACCCGCTTCTGGTCGATGCCGTGAGAGGAAACCTCCATCACCACGCCGCGACAACCATGGTCCCGCATCCGGCCCAACAGGCCTTGGAGCATCAGCGAACCGGGAGTGGTCTGGTGGGCGGTCTCGACCGTTTCCCCATCGTCGATCACCACCGTGCCGAGCAGTCCGGCGCGATGCCAGGTGGTCTTCATGATGTGATGAAGCAGGAAAGCGGTGGTCGTCTTGCCGTTGGTGCCGGTGATGCCGGCCATCGACATCGTGCTCCACGGATCTTCGAAAAAGGCACTCGCGCAAATCGCCAGCGCCGCACGGGTATCGCCGATGTGGACCCAGGTCACACCCGCCTTGAGTCCGGAAGGCGGCGCGGTTTCAGCCATGATCACCGGCGCTCCGGAGGCGAGGGCACCGGAGATGAACTGATGGCCATCGACCTCCTCGCCGCGGACCGCAATGAAAAGAACGCCCGGAGTGACCTGGCGGGAATCGTCCGTCACGGACGTGAGTTCGACCTCGAGACTGCCGGCGACGGTGGCTCGTGGAAGCTTGTTGACTAGATCGCGGAGAATCATCGGGCAGTGGTGGTCAAGCGCGGCGCTTCGACGGGTTCGGTGGGTTGCAAATTCATACGGGTGGCGATGCGGGCGGCCATTTTTCCAAAGGCGGGGGCGGCGATGGTGCCGCCGTAACGGGTCACCTTGGTGGTGCGCGGGTCCTCGATCACCACGACCGCGACAAAGGCGGGATTTTCAGCGGGCATCATCCCCGCGAACGAAACGGTGTACTGGCCCTCGAGGTAGCCGTGTCCTTTGGGGTCGTGCATCTTGGCGGTGCCGGTTTTGCCGGCGACCCGGAAGCCTGGGACGGCAGCGAGTGGAGCCGTGCCGAGTTTGTCCACCACCTTCTCCAGAGCGATCCGCATTTTCCGGGCCGTCTCGGTCTTGATCGCACGACCGACCACCTCGCGGTCATAACTCTCGACGACCGAGCCGTCGTTGGCGACGAGCGCCTTGACGATGTGGGGCTTCAAAAGTTCGCCGCCATTCGCGATGGCACTGTAGGCACAGGCGACCTGCAGCGGCGTGACATTGAGCGCGTAGCCATAGCTGGCGCGGGAGAAATCCACCGGATTGCCGCTGTTGCGCACCATTCCGTTGACCTCGCCACTCAGGAGGATGCCCGTGCGCGTGCCGAATCCGAAGCGGTGGACGTAGCTGTAGAAGCGTTCATTCCCAAGCTGCCGGGCCAGTTTATAGGCACCGATGTTGGAGGACTTCTGAAGGACGCCCTCGACTGTCAGGTTTCCGTATGGCGAGTGATCCGGCACCTTGACCGGTCCCTCAACATAAAGACCGTTGTGGCAGAAGATCGTCGTCTGCGGCGTGACCAGGCCCTCGTTGAGAGCAGCGGCTGAGGCGATGATCTTGAAGGTCGAACCGGGCTCATAAACCGCCTGAAGGGCGAAGTTTGAACCGTTGGACACCATCCGCTTGTCCCGGACGTTCAGATCGTAGTTCGGCCGACTGACCATGGCCAGGATGCCACCGGTATTCGGGTCCATCAGGACCACGGTTCCCTTCTTCGCTTCGAACTCGGCCAAGGCGGAATCAAGCTCCTCCTCGGCGATCACCTGAAGCCCCATGTCGAGGGTGAGCTGGACATTGAGCCCGGCTTTCGGTGGCATCAAGCTTCCTGAATCCCCGGGAAGTGGAAGCCCTCGGGAATCGCTGCGGTGCTCGCGCCAGCCATCGCGCCCTGCCAGATAGCTCTCGAGTGCGGACTCGATGCCGGCCTTGCCCACCACCTTCCGCTGCTCCTTGCCATCCGCATCCTTTTCGACCTTTTCGCCCGTGATGCCAACCACGTGTGCGGCCGTCATGGACGACGAATACCAGCGCTTCAATGAATTCTCGATCTCGACGCCACGGACTCCGCTGTCCTCGATCGCTCCACGCAGGAGTTCGGCAACGTCGCCGGGCAGGTCCTTGGCGATGGCGAAGTACTGTCCTTTTCCACCGTCGATCCTGGCCCGGACTTCCTCCCGCGTCAGGCGGAGCGGCCGACACAGGACGCCGATGGCATAGGCCTTGTGCTTCTCGATGATCGACTCGGGGGTCTCCGATTCCAGGATCTCGCCACGCAGTTGATACACCAAGGCGCGGCGCTTGCGGTTGTCGAGCGATGCCCATGTCGGGGTGGCAATCGCCTGTGCGTATGCCAGCCCGAAGGCGGCGATCTTCTCATCGGCGAGATGGTTGAGATCCACCATCACCGAGGAGACCGGCAGGCTGCGGGCGAGGACCTCCTCATGGCAATCCACGATCGTGCCACGCATCGCTGGCAAAGGCTCGACCCTGTGGTAGGTGCTCCACGAACTTTCCGCGTAGCGCTGACGGTCAAGGAGCTGGATCTGGATCAAGCGGGCCGAAAGCAAACTGAGCCCGGTCACCAGGACCGAGCACACCACCAGAGACCGGCTTTGAAACGAAAGGGCCATGATTCAAGGAGCCATGGCGGCGACGGCGCGCGGCGGCTTGGGTTGCACATCTTCGACCACACCCTGGTGGATCGGCTTCAATGGGGAATGCAGTTGGACGAGTTTTTCCCGGATCAGGTATCGGCCCAGATTCTCGTCGATCATCCGCCGGGTGTTCAGGATCGCCAGTTCATGTTCCTTGATCCGTGTTTCGATCCGTTTCAGCTCGCGGGTGGTCTCGACCTGACGGTTCATGAAATAAGCGTACAGAATGCCGCCCGCGGCGGCCACGAGCACCCCCACGAGCATGGAAAGGAACGTGAGGCGATGGCGGTTCGGGTGTTCGTCGCGGCGATGGTTCATGCTCAGGCTAGAAGCTCGGCGACCCGAAGTTTTGCACTGCGGGCCCGGGGGTTCAGGGAGGTTTCAGATGCGGTGGGCACCACGGCTTTCCGCACAAGCAGGCGGAACTGGAGGTCGGGATTGGGCTTGGGATCAGGCCAGCCAGGCTCGTCGAGCCAGGCAGTAGAGCGGTACTTGAGGAACCGTTTCACCATCCGGTCCTCCAGGCTGTGGAAGGTGATGATCAGCAGACGGCCCCCGGGTTTCAGCACGCGGGTGGAGGCTTCGAGCGCCTTGGAAAGGGATTCGAGCTCCTCGTTCACCGCCATCCGGATCGCCTGGAACGCGCGGGTGGCGGGATGGGTGCGACTGTGACGACCGATCGCTTTTTCGATGCAGTCGGCGAGGTCGAGCGTGGTGTCGAAGGGACGTTGGGCGCGGCGCTCGACGATGGCTTTGGCGATGCGGCGGGCCTTGGGCTCCTCGCCGTATTCGAACATCAGCTTGGAAAGCTCCGACTCCGACCAGCCATTGACCACCTCCGCCGCCGTGCGCGGGCAGGAAGGGCCCATGCGCATGTCGAGCGGACCATTCCTCATGAAGGAAAAGCCCCGCTCGGCCGCATCGAGCTGTCGCGAAGACACCCCGAGGTCCAAAAGCAGGCCATCGGCCTGTTTCCCCCCTTGGACCTCGGAGGTCTCTTCGAGATTGGCGAAATTGCCTTCCCAGGTGCGGAAGCGCGAACCGTGGCCCGCGAGGCGCTGGGAGGCATGGGCCAGCGCTTCGGGATCGCGGTCGATTCCGAGCACATCGGCTCCGGCATTCAAAAAGGCTTCACTGTGGCCGCCACCGCCGAGGGTGCCGTCGATGATCAGCTTGCCCGGACCCGCCGCCATCCATTCCGCGACCTCGGCCGGAAAAACCGACAGGTGGTAATGCGGAAGCTCGCCCGACGCATCGTCCGAAGCGGGATCGATCGGAGCGGCCTCCGTCTTGAAAGAGTGGGATGTCCGCGCCAACAACCAGCCAGAAGCGGCGCGGACAACCCGATTGAATGGCGACTGACGATCTGTCCCGAGATTCGTCACCCGCCCAGCCAGGAAAGATTCCGGCCGCAGCCCCGACAACCAGCCAGGAGCGGTGCATGCGACCGGAGCTTGAAGCGAATCGAACAGGCCTGTCCCGAGGTCCCGCTCGCGCTTGTTGGAGAAATTTCGGGTTGCCCGCGCCAACAACCAGCCAGAAGCAGCGCGGACAACCTTGTTGAATGGCGACTGACGATCTGTCCCGAGATTCGTCATCCGCCCAGCCAGGAAAGTTTCCGGCGCCTGCCCCGACAACCAGCCAGGAGCGGTGCAGACCACCGGTTGAGCCGATTCCTCCACTGCTGTCCCGAGCAGTTTACGGATGGCGATATTGGAAAATGCTCCCAACCCTGATGCCTGCACGGCGGCGACCGGGGTCACCATGGGGTGATCCGCGTCAAGCATCAGAGTTGGTGGGGTGAACAGCATGTCAGCCGCAGGGGTGTGGGAGAGTGTTTAGAAAATGCCGAGCTCGTCCTCGTCTTCGATTTCCATCAGGCGCTCGTGATTGGCCTTGTTCCAGACTTCGAAATGCGCGCCGCGACCCGCGAGGATGACTTCATCCTCAGCGGCGATACCGGCCTTTTCGCTCAGCTCCTTCGGGATCAGGAGCTTGCCCTGGTCGTTCACGGATGCGGCACGGCATCGCATGTAAAGATTGCCACTCAATTCGAGCTTTCTGCCTGCGGAAAGGTCGCTGTCCTCGATGATCTTCAAACGGATATCGAACGCCTCCTGGGTCAGGACCTTGATCACCTGCATTCCGTGATCCTTCGATTCCAGCAGGCGGAGAAATTCGCCATTGGGAGGACGCCAGTTCGGCGGGACGGACACCCGAAATTTCGAGTCCATCTTGTAGGAGAAATATCCTTCGTGGCACTGACTGGTCTTGCTCAAATCCGCTGTATTACTGGCTACCTTGAGCCAAATACACCAGAGTACACCGGAAAGTTCAATGAGAATCTTATTGCTCCAAACTAAAATTTTAAATCACTGAAAATCAATTAGATAGGATGCTTCTAACGTCGAGTCGCCTCGAGTGGACAGGTTGAGATTGTTCAAAAAGTCGGTGAGTTTTAGGCTCCCTGGTGACTTTTTTGGGCCGAAAAATCACCGGATTGGGGAAACTTGACGAGAAGTGTACGCAGCGACAGGAATAGGCATGCCAGTGTACTTTGCAAGGAGGAAACCGTGCCTCACTTCACCTCGATCTGTAGCCGGGACTCGCCTTTGGGATCCGTTGCCGGGTCGGGCGACCACTCGACGTGGAAACCGCGAATCAGTTCGTCGCTCCCGGCGGTGGTGAGACGGATGGCTGAGTGGGCTGTCGCCGAAAACTCGAAGGTCATCCCGCGCCATGCGCCGATCTTGACGCCCACCGAGCTGAGATCCTTGTCCGCTACCTCGTTGGGTGGTTCGGCAAGCGGCTTGTCGCCAGCGAGCTTGAAGCGCTTGCCATCGAGCCGCTCCACCCGCAATTCGTCATCCTTGATCTGCTTGATGACCTCCTTCTTGTCGCGATCCCCGACCTTGTACGCGGAAGGAAACCGGGTCCGAACCAGGAGCCGGATGGGATTGGCAGTGAGCGAGCCCTTGTCGGTGATGCGACCGCCGTAGCGGAGCCTGGCTCCCTGGGCCTCGACCGTCACCTCGAAGGCGGCATCGCCAACGGTCTTCCCCTTGAACGTCGCCTTGGCAAGCTTCTCGGCCGGGGGATCGGCGGATGTGAGGGAAACGGCCTGGACCGCCCGCAACGAGAGTTTTCCATCCGGCATTTTCTCTTCAATGAAGATTTCCAGAGGCAGGTGCAGGACCTGAGTGATCGGCGCACCCGTTTTCTGAAGCGGAATCAGGATGCCCTGCCCCTTGGTGTCGACCTTGAACTGGAAATCCCGCTGCTGGTGAACCGCGTAGAAGCCGAGCCAAGGCTCTTTCTGCAAGGCTGGAAGCTGGGCCTGGGCGGTTTGCCATCCTCCGGCGAGCACGATTCCAACCAGAGCGATGATAGATTGAAAATGCTTTTGATTCATGCCTACGAATCAACATCGCTGCGCCTGAGGTGGCGAGCCGAAATACCATGAATGCCGTCGAACTTTCCCAATCCGCCGTCCAGGACGCCCAGCCGCCGCAAGGATTGTCCGAGACCGCACGCACGCTGTGGTTTGCCAGGGCCGGTCGCTGGGATGAGGCCCACGATCTCTGCCAGGATCTTCCCGACCCCGATGGAGCTTGGATCCATGCCTGGCTGCACCGCGAGGAGGGTGATCTCGGAAATGCCGCGTATTGGTATCAACGCGCCCGCAAGCCCACTCCGCCCCGCAACAAGGACCTCGCCGACGAGTGGCTGGAGATTGCTGAGACGCTGCTTTGAAGCTGGCGCTTCATCAAACGGCTACGGAGATGCGGAAGGAGGCGCTGCAGGCCTAATTCTCAGCAGCCGCCAGTAACCTTCCGCATAGTTCGCGAAGAATTCCGTTCCGGCTTCCACTTTTCTGGTGGTCACCAGAAACACCCGGCGACCTTCCGCACAGAACAGGATGTTCGAACCTTCAGGATCCGGGTGATGATTCACGTAGCGCATCGCCATTCCGGGATGTCGAGCCGCGTCGATGGCCCCATCGAGCTTCTGCCACATCGCAAGGTATCTGAAGTCGGGCAACCGTAGCGCTTTGAAAAATGAGTCCACCGGGTCTCCGAGGTATTCGCCGATGACGATGCCTGGCTCCACGGATTCGGTGGCGAAAAGACCCTGCCCTGCTCCCGGAACGGTGGATTCCCGGACCTCGGCTTTGACAAAGGGCTCGAACTTCTCCGCAGTGAATTCGACGTGCGGCGGAGAATAGGGAAACAGGGTCGAGAGCGACTTGTGGGTGACCCTCAGGATCAGGAGCATGAGTTCAAAACACCACCATCGCCATCGCAGGACCGCTGGAAATTTGCTTCTCATCGAGTGCTGCGGCCTCCTGGACCGCTTGGTTCAATCATTCACCAATCGTGGCAGCCAAAAACAAAACCGCCGCAGGATCAATCCAACGGCGGTCTTGAGTGAAACGGAACGAACTCCAGCGGTCAATGCTCGCGGCAGAACTGCTCGAAGCGGGTCAGTCCTTCGTTGAGGACGTCCAACGTGGTGCAGTAGCTGAGTCGGATGCCCTCGTCGTAGCCGAAGGCGACACCGGGAACGGCGGCGACCTTGTAGCGGGAGAGCAGCTTGTCGCAGAGGTTCATCGACTTCAGGCCGAGTTGGCCGGTGTAAACGAAGAAGTAGAAAGCGCCCTGGGGCTCGACCACGCGGATGTTGTTGATCGCGCGCAGGCGGTTGAGCATGAACTGGCGGCTGACGTCGTATTCGCCGCGGAGGTCCTCGATGAAGGACTGGTCACCGGTCAGGGCAGCCACGGCACCGTATTGGGCGAAGCTGGTGGCGTTCGAGACGGTGTGGTTGTGGATCTTCTCGATCGCTTCGGCGAGTGGCTTTGGAGCGGCGGTGTAGCCGAGACGCCAGCCGGTCATCGCGTAGGCCTTCGAGAAGCCATTGACGGTGATGGTGAGGTTGTAGAGTTCCTCGCTGAGGGAGGCGATCGAGATGTGCTTGGCCTCGCCGTAAACGAGCTTTTCGTAGATCTCGTCGGAAAGGATGACGATGTCCTCGGTCAGGGCGATCTCCCCGATGGCAAGCAGCTCCTCCTTGGTGTAAACGGCGCCGGTCGGGTTGGCCGGGCTGTTGAGGATGACCATCTTGGTGGCGGGGGTCATGGCTTCCTCGAACTGCTCAGGAGTCATCTTCCAGCCGGTCGATTCCTTGGTTTCCACGAGGACCGGGATGCCACCAGCGAGGCGGACCATTTCCGGATAGGAGACCCAGTAAGGAGTCGGGATGATGACCTCGTCGCCTTCCTCTACGACGGCGAGGATGGCGTTGTAACAGGCCATCTTGGCTCCGGCGGTCACGCAGATCTGGTTGGCGGCGTAGGTCAGGCCATTGTCTTTGGCGAGCTTGGCGGAAAGAGCTTCGCGCAGGGCGGGAATGCCGGCGGCGGGTGTGTACTTCGTGTGGCCATCGTGAAGGGCCTGGATGGCGGCCTCCTTGATGAAGTCGGGCGTGTCCGCCTGGGGTTCGCCACCGGCAAGTCCGTAAACCTCTTCGCCGCGGGCCTGCATGGCTTTGGCTTGGTTGGTGACGGCGAGGGTGAGCGAAGGAGAAACGAGGGCGATGCGGGATGAGATGCTGTCCATGGAAACGCGCGGTGTGGTTGTGCCGCCGGCCCGGGCGGTGCAACAGGATTGCTCGCGCGCCCTCCCGGGTGAAGCGGGCCGCTGTTTTGGAGGTTGCCCCCTATCAGTGGCAAGTGAAATGGGTGGGAACCGGGAAATGGAATGACAAACTCACTCCCCGAAACGCTCCACCAGATCCGCCATCAGGCCTCCGCGGGCGGTGACCCATTTGCCCTTCTTGATGACTTTCGTGAAGCCGATGCCTTCCGACGCGGCGGCGGTGAAGACCTCCCACGCCTGGGACGCGAGGATGCCGGACACGATCAGATCCCCTCCCGGAGCGATCGATTTCGCGATCACCGGCCAGGCCTGGATCAGCACGGTGGAAAACAGGTTCGCCAGCACCACGTTGTAACCCTTCTTGCGCGGCTTCCATTTCAGGACGTCCTGCTCCTTGAGTTCCACGCCCTCGACGCCGTTTCGCTCCAGATTCTCCCCGGCGACCTTCACCGCAAAGGGATCGAAATCGCAGGCGTAGGCCTCGCCGGAACCCAGTTTCCGCGCCGCGATGGCGAGCAGACCGGTGCCGGTGCCGAGATCCGCGACCGTCCAGGCCGTTCCCTTCCGTTCGCGTGAAATGTCCACCAGCAGGCGCAGACAGGTCGAAGTGGTGGCATGGTCGCCGGTGCCGAATGCCATTTCCGGGGGAATCGAGATCACCTCGCGCTTCGGGTTCTCCTTGCGGATCGCGGCGAGTTCCTTGGCCCGGCTTTCGCCAGTGACGACGAACACATCCCGCACCTTGATCGAGCGCGGCAGCTCCACCTCGGCGCGATGCCAGTCCTTTTTCAGTTCCCGGATCGATCCACCGAACTGCGAAACAATCGCGTTGGCCTCCTTCTTCGTTCCGCAAAAGACCTGCACGCGCACGGACTTGCCGCCCTTGATGATTTCGATCGCGAGGTTCGGATTGCCGGCGAAGCGTTCTTCCCAAGCATCCATCCATTTCGCAGCGGAGAGTTTCGACCAGACGAACATGGCGGAGTTTTGAAGTACCAAGGGCCAAGTTCCAAGTGCCAACCCAAGGTTCAACCAACAAAAAAGCCACCCGGAGGTGGCTTGGAGAAATGGAGCGGGCGATGAGATTCGAACTCACGACATCCACCTTGGCAAGGTGGCGCTCTACCACTGAGCTACGCCCGCAAAAGCTATTTGCGTGCGCGCTTTCTACGCATCCGCAGACCCGGCGCAAGAGTTTTTTTGAGAAACCATTGCCGGAATTTCATTTTCGAGTTTCCGTGGCT
>JAIXPW010000148.1 GCA_027485995.1 Verrucomicrobiaceae bacterium | reverse complement strand
TCGGTGAAGGAATAGTTCATCAGGACCGCGTTGGTGTCGGTGCGCCGGATGAGATGGGTGACCACGACCCCGCTGGCCGTGCGCGTGATCGAGACCTCGAACGCCAGCGGCGGATTGCCCGAAGGCGAGGTGGAGCTGACAGGGGTCGGCGAGGCATCCGGTGTGCGCTGGGTGGCACCAGTACCGGTGCTGAAGAGGCCAGCGGCGGTGCGTTCATAGAGGGAATTTCCCATTCCAGTGTATCCGAGCCAGCCGGTGGCGGTGCCCGGAGCCTGGCCGAGGTTGTCATAGAGTCCGAAGCGGAACCAGTTTCCCTGGTTGGCGACGGCTGCGAGAGTCATCTGCAGGTTGCCAGTGAGGCTGATCCGGTCGCCGGTGTTGGCCAAGGTGATGGGACTGAAATTCGCCTGGAGGGTGTTCGTGCTGAAGGCATCCGTGGTGTCGTTGGGATTGAGCAGCGGGCTGGAGGGCGTCGAGGGACTGACGGACACCTTGCCTGCGATGTTGGAAACCCAGCCGGTGATTCCCGTGGCGGGAAGGGCGAGCTGGCGGATGAGCATCGCGCTGCTGGTCGTGCCCTGGTAGTTGGCGTCGTTGACGGTGGCGACGACCTGGTAGGAGCCGGCCAGGGACGGGGCGGTGGCGGAGCCATTGTAGGCGAAGGCAACCGTGAGCCCTGGTGGATTCGTGGTGGCGGTCGGGATTTTCGGAGTGCCATCGGCAGACGGACTCAGGTTGCCGAGCAGGATCGAGGCACCGGCCTTCGAGATGACCAGCGTGCCAGTGGCGGAGCCGATGATGGAAGGATCATCGATGGACGCGGAGACCGTGTAGGTGCCTACATTGGTCGGAGGCGTAACGGATCCATTGTAGGTGAGCAGGACCGGCAGGCCGGCGGGAACAGTGGTCGCGGTGACCGGACGCGGGCTGCCGCTGTAGGTTTGGGATAGCCCTGCCAGCGTGATCGTGGCCGCTGAGGTGCCGTTGAACTCGTCGTTGCCGACCAGCTCGACGTCATCGAGTGAGAAGGCCCCGGGCGTGACGCCGCTGACGACACGACCCTCGATCCGCAGACCTGTTAGATCGGTGATGTTGGAGAGCCCGAGACTGGAAAATGGCACGACCACACGCTGCCAGCCGACAGTGGAGGGCACGCTGACGGGCGCGGCTTCGAGAGGGATTCCACCGCGCGAGACTCCGACCTGAAGGGGCGGCGGAGGGGACGTCCCGGCATTCATCCAGAATGCCAGCGCGGCGAAGCCTTCAAGCGAGCGTGCGTTTCCAGAGACCGAGAGCCCCTTGCCTGTGCCAGAGGAAACCGAGATCGCACTCGTCCCACGACGCACCGGATCCGTGCTGGCGAGCGAGGTGCCGGTGGGGCTCACGTTGGTCCAGCCGTTCTGAAGCGCGTCCGCATAAACCATTTGCGAAGGCTGTGAGGCTGGAGTCGTGGGATTCGCGATCTCACCGACCACCACGCCGCGACCGCTGGTGGCCAGATAGACACGGCCATACACACGGGGGTCACCGGCGATGTCGTTCTGATAACCGAACTGATGCTGGTTGTCGTTGAGGCGGATCCAGGTGGCTCCGATGTCGTCGCTGCGGAAGAACCCAACGGTGGTGCCGACCTTGCCCCAGATGAACACGGCGGGATGGGAGCTGCCGGGTTTGGCCTTGCCGAAATCGAACTGATAGACTTCGGCGACGGAGGCGAGCTTGGTGAAGGAGGCTCCGAAATTGGTGCTGCGATACAGGCCGCTGGTGCCGGCGCGGACCCAGAGATGACCGTTCATGCCTGGCACCGTGCGGAATCCGGCGAAGGCGCTGTTCATGCCGGTGGCGACGGAGGAAAAACTCGCACCGCCATCGACCGACGTGAGCAGCCGCCTGTCAGTGCCATCCCAGAGATAGAAGCGCAGGCCATCGACACGATCCGCCAGGGGGGTGAGGGTGTTGTAGAGGGTATCGCTGCGGACCGTGTGGTTGGTGGTGTCCGCGACATAGAGGTTGATGCCGTCAGCCGTGGTGGCGATGCCGCAGGGGTTGTTGAAACGGGCGGTGGTGCCCGCGCCATTGGCGCTGCCGGAGCTTCCCGCAAGTCCTGCAACGGTGGTGACGGCTCCGCCACTGGTGATCCGGCGGATGCTGTGGTTGCCGCTGTCCGCCACATGGAAGGTGCCCGAGGCATCGAGGGTGATGGCTTTCGGAGTGTTGAATCGGGCGCTGCCCCCGGCGGCATCGATGGAGCCGGAGCTTCCTGTTAGACCGGCGAAGGTGGAGACGTCACCGTTTGGAGCGATCCTGCGGATGGCATGGTTGCCGCTGTCGGCGACGTGGAGGCTGCCAGAGGCGTCCACGGTGATCCCATTTGGCGAGTTGAAACGGGCGTTGCTGCCGTTGGCATTGGTGGTCCCGGAAAGACCCGCAGTGCCGGCCACGGTGGTGACGGTTCCGGCGGGGGTGACTTTCCGGATGGTGTGGTTGCCCGCATCGCAGACGAACACGTTTCCTGAAGCATCCACGGCAAGACCTGCGGGAGACTTGAAGCGGGCCGCACTGCCGAGGGCATCGGTGGAGCCTGAAAGTCCCGCGCTGCCTGCGAGGGTGGTGACCACTCCGGCGGCGGTGATCTTCCGGATGATGTGGTTGCCGGTGTCGGCCACGTAAACGTTCTTCGCCCCATCTACGGCGATCCCCGTAGGTGAATTGAAACGCGCGGCGGTGGTGGACGCATCGATGCTTCCCGGAACGCCCGCGCCACCGGCGAAGGTGCTGACCGCCCCACCGGCTGCGATTTTCCGGATGGTGTGGTTGGCGGTGTCGGCCACGTATCGGACGCCTGCGGAATCCAGCGCGATGCCAACCGGTGCGTTGAAGCGGGCGTTGCCGCCGGTGCCATTGGTGGTGCCGGGAGTGCCAGCCGCTCCGGCGAGGACTCCGACGCTCTGGGTGCTGTTGGAATTGGTGAGCTGTTGTGAGTTTGCGGAAATCGTCCAGGTCGCGCCCTTGTCGGTCGAAACGTAGGCCGGTGCATTCGGCGGGCACCAGAGCAGCCGCTGGCCATCGGTCGAGAGAATGACCCGGTTGTGGCCGTTGATGATCGGCGCGGGCGTGCTCGGAAACGCGGCCCAACTGGCGGCGGCATCCTGAGAGAACAGCGTCGTGCCGCTGTTCTGGCGGATCATGTTCGCAGGAGCCAGGTCGGCACCGCTGATGAGGCTGGTCGAGCCGCTGCCGGGGCTGAGCGAACCACGGAGCGGCGAGCGGTTCAGGTCGTCGTGGCGGAAGCCGGTGTAGTCGCCGATCACACTGACCAGCGGCGGCCCGGCCGTCGGGCTGTGGAGCCCGAGCGGCACGCTTTCCTCCAGACCGTCGTTGAAAAAGGTCCACATGCGCGCCGTGCCGGAGGTCGAAAGATTGGTCGTTTGAAAGAGACCGAAGCCGGTGTTGAAGATCGCCCGGTTTGAATTGAAGGGATCGATTTCAATGTCGGTCATCCAGTGGGGACCGGCTGCCGAGGCCCAGGGCGAGTTGCCACTGGACCGGGTGCCGGTGCGCAGGGCTGCGGTCCACGTCACGCCGCCATCGGTGGTGCGATAGACCTCGTCGCCCGGCCACCAGCGCAGCAGGGTGCTGACCACCACATGGCCTGACACGCGGGGATCGGCACTGATGCCGCCGAAGAATCCCTGTCCGGTGGGAGGCAGGATAGAAGTCCACAGGCCGCCGTCGGCCGACAGTTTCCAAACCCCGTAGTTTGTGGCGTAGTTGGAGGGACCGGTGGCGTCGCCCCAGGTCGAGTAGAAGACTCCAGCGGCATCAAAGGAGCCTTGCAGCGGCATCATTTCCGCTCCGACGGTCTTGCCCGGGTGATTCGGGACCTCCGACCAGGAGTCGCCGTTGTTGTCGGAGAACCAGAAACTCTGGCCGGTGAGGGTGTTGGCGGCCGCATAGACACGACGATTCGGCCCCGGGCCGGGAGCGGATGACGGGGCGTAGAGAAGGAAATTCAGGTTGGTGAGCGTGGAGGGAAAGCTGGCGAGGCGGGTCCAGCTCACACCATGGTTGGAGCTGCGCCAGATCCCGGCGTCGTTGGAGCCGACCAGCAGATTGGCTCCGTTGAGTGGATCGACGACCATGCGCTCGCCGGTGCCGCGGCCTTCTCCATTGCCACCCATCTTGAAACCCGGGGTGGTGTAGCTCCAGGTCAGGCCGCGGTCTGTGGATCGATAGATTCGGGAAGGGAGCTTCCAGGTTTCCGTGCCGGCGTATTGGCCGGTGGCGAGGTAAACTCGGTCGGCGTCATTCGGATCGAGTCCGATGGTCTGCACGCCGAGGTGCTGGAACTCGTTGTTGAGTCCGCCGACGTCGTCATTGAGGGCGATCCATCGGTTGCCGGTGGTGGCGTCCATGCGATAGGCCCCGCCGACGTCAGTGCGCGCATAGACCAGTCCTGGCGCAGTCGGGTGGAACACCGTACCGGTGACAAAACCACAGCCGCCGATCTCCACGTTACTCCACTGATAGCCCTGGGCGGTTGCCCTTGAAGGGCCGAAAGCGGCCAATACCGCGACGGCCAAAACGATGAATGAGCTCCTGACTGACATGGACGTGGCCGGCAGAGATTCTGCGTTACCACGAAATATTCATGAATCATTTCACGGCCCGCAAGAACTATTGCCAGCCCTCCCGGTACAATCCCACCCTCGATCCCAACAAAACGCCGAAGACCGTTTTCCAGGCATCCTCATCGGCGACTTCGTGCATGAGGAGAACGGGGAGCACGATGGGAGGCTGAAATCGTGGCGGCCCTTTCGAAGCGCCAAGCCCAGCAAGAAAACTGTCCAAGCAGAAATCGCCGAGACGCGCTCTCAGCCATCAGAAATCATCCGCCACCGAACCGGGGCGGGTTCCGGCCGTCAGAGTTCCGATGACTCCATTGATCAGCTTCCAAAGACCGAAGACCATCATGGCTGAGCAAATCCATAAAAGCCGCCCATGAATGAAGTAGAGGCCAAACCAAGAGCAGCCTAAAACCCCGAGGCCAACTGCGATCAAAAGCAACCCGAGCCCGATGCGCTTGTGATACTCGCGGCGGAACGTCGCCACCCTTTCTCTGTGTGCCGTCAGGTAGATCGCCTCCGCTTCCGCGACTTCCACTCCATTGACGCGGAGTCGATCAAAAACAACCTCCCGGCCCTCGCCCCAAAGCACCATCTTCAGGATCGCATCGTAAAGTGGATGGTTCTCCGGGGAATCCGACATCTGTTTGTTTATCGATACCGGAAAGGAAGGCTCAGCCCAGATTCCTCAGCGAAGTGGTGGCGTCGCCGAGCTTGCCGGTCTTGACCCCGGCCTTGTCGAGGAGGCCCATCCACAGCGAGCAGAGCGGCGTGCCTTCGTCGCTGACGATGTGGCGGCCGGTGCGGAGACCGCCGTTGGCCTTCCCGGCGACGACGATCGGAACGTTCTTGGGATCGTGGGCGTTGCCATCGCGGATCGGCGAGCCGAAGGCGATGATGGAGTGGTCCAACAGAGTCCCGTCACCCTCCTTGATCTCCGACATGCGGTCGAGCATGCCGGCATACTGCTCGACGTGCCAGCGGTTGATCTTTTCATACTGGGCGAGCTTGGTGGCGTCGTTGCTGTGATGGGAGATCTCGTGATGGCCGCCATTGACGCCATCGAGGAAGGAAAAGTTCCGTCCGGTGACGTCGTTGCCGAACATGAAGGAGGCGACGCGGGTGGAGTCCGACCAGAAGGCCAGCACCATCAGTTCGGTCATGATGCGGCAGTGCTCGGTGTGGTCGAAGCGCGGGCGTGAGTTGAGTTCCTCCTCGCGCGAGGCCTTGCCCATGCCTTTCGAAATCCGCTTGTCGAGGGCGTCCATCTGCTTGAGCAGCTCAGGGGGGAGATTTTCCCCGGCTCCAAGCGTGGCGGCTTCCTGTTCGATGCGGCGTTCGACCTCGCGGATGGATTCAAGATACTGCTCGAGCTTCTGCTTGTCGGCCGTGCCGAGCTTTCCCTGGAGTCGCTTGGCATCGGACTGGACGAGGTCGAGCACCGACTTGTCAGCAGAGGCCTGCTTGCCGGCATTGGCGGAAGGCGCGCGGAACAGGCGATCGAAGGCGACCCGCGGATTGATCTCGCAGGGCAGCGGGACGGTGGAGGTTTTCCAGGAAATGTGGGAGCCGTAGAGGCGGGTGTAGTTGACGTTGGTGTCGATGCCGGATGTGATGGGCTCGGTGCCGAGTTCCAACGACGGAAGCTTGGTGCTGTTGCCGATCTGCGCGGCGGCGATCTGGTCCATCGACACGCCGTTGGCATTGATGGCGGAGCCGGTGGTCTTGGTGATCGTGGTGCCGGTGAGCCAGCCGGCGGTCTTCACATAGTGGCCATCTCCGGTGAAGGAGGCCTTGTTCTGGAGGCCGGTGAAGATGAGCAGATCCTCGCGATGTTTCTCAAGCGGCGAAAGGATCGGCGACAGCTTGAAGCGCGAGCCATCGCCATCCGGCGTCCAACGGTCGGCCCGGACCCCGTTCGGCATGTAGAGCAGGCCGATGCGGACTGGAAACGCTCCACCACCGAGAACCGCCGCACGCAGCGGACTCATGGCCTCCAGGAACGGCAAGGCAAGCGTGGCCCCGGCACCACGAAGGAAACTGCGGCGGGGAATGAGCCATTGGTTGAGATTGAGGTTCGACATGGTCGGAGATTCAAGAGGTCAAGATTCAAGACTCAAGAGAAGAGGTCACCTCTTCGCGCTGCGGTTCTGGAAGGGGCGGGACTCGACGATGCTGAGGATGAGCGACTGCATTTTCAGGTCGTTTTGCCGCAGCTTCTTCACAAGATCCACAATGACAGGTTCATCGTAGTATTCAAGTGGCCTTCCGAGGGCGTAGGCGAGCATTTTCCGGGCGATGTTTCGGAGAAAGAGTTCGTCCGACTCCAGAAGGAGCTTTTTCAGTTCGGAAGGGGTGGAAAAGGTGATGTCGCCGGGCAGTCGGGCCATGGAATCGACCGGTTTGCCGTTGGCATCGCTGCTGCGCCAGCGGCCGATGGCGTCGAAGTTCTCCAGCCCGAAGCCGAGCGGGTCGATCTTTTCATGACAACCCGCGCAGTTCGGCTGCTTGCGGTGCTGTTCGAGCTGCTCGCGGAAGCTGAGTTTGGCGGCGGATTTGTCGTCGGCGGGGAGCACGCCGGCATTTGGCGGCGGAGGGGGTGGTGGCGTGCCGAGGAGGTTGTTGAGGATCCATTTCCCGCGCTTCACCGGGCTGGTGCGCAGCGGCATGGAGGTGGCGGTGAGGATGGAGGCCTGACCGATCACCCCGCCGCGGTTCGGGTCGGTGAGCGGGACTTTCCGCATCGCGGGACCGGTGACGCCGGGGATGCCGTAGTGGGTGGCGAGTTCCTCGTTGACGAAGGTGTAATCGGCGGAGACGAGATCGAGGACCGGGCGGTTGGCGCGGATGAGGTTGGAAAAGAAGTCCACCGATTCGCGATACATCGCGCTGCGCAGTCCGGGCGTGAAGGTCGGAAAGCGCTTCGGATCGGGCTCGGCAACCTCGCGAAGTTCATCGAAGCCCAGCCACTGGCCGGCAAAGAAGCGCGACATCGACTCGGCCTTCGGGTCGGCCAGCATGCGCAGGACTTCGCTGCGGAGCACGGCGGGGTCGGAGAGTTTGCCATCGTTCGCGACCTTGAAGAGGGCGCGATCGGGCATCGACGACCAGAGGAAGTAGGAAAGCCGGGTGGCGAGTTCGAAATCGTTGATCCGCCACTCGGGTTTTCCGGGTTGGTCGGACTCGAAGCGGAACAGGAAAGACGGATGCACCAGCAGCGACTGGAGCGGCAGGCGCAGCGCATCCTCGTAGCTGGCCCCGGCCGTGAGCTGCTTCTGAAACAGCGCGAGCATTGGAGCGAGTTCCTCGTCGGTGACCTTGCGGCGGAAGGCCAGCGAGGCCTGGACAGTCAGCACGCCCCGCGCCGCCTTGTCGGGCGGAAGCTTTTCCGTCGGGGTCATCAGGATCACCCGCGACTTGCGATCCGGGCTGGCATAGACCGACTCGATGACTTTCTTCGAGGCGGCGAGGTATTTCTCAAGCAAAGAAGGCTGAACGAAGAGGGAGTCCCCCACATTGTCAAAGCCCTCGCCCCCTGCCCCGTCTTCGGGAAACTCACGACCAGCCTGGAAATCGATCCCGAACAGCTCGCGGACGGTGAGGTTGTATTCGTTGCGGTTCAGGCGACGGACGGTCGGCCGACCCGGATTGCGGGGAAAATTTCCTTCCTCCAGGGATTTCAGCACTGCCCTCAGTTCGCTGACCACCGCCTTGCGCTCGTCGTCCGAGGGATGTTCCTCGGCGTCTTTGGGCGGCATTTTGCGGTTCTCCACCTGGCTGGCGAGGGACTTCAGAAACTGGTGCTGCTGGTAGGCTCCGAGGGTGGAAGTCAGCGTGTGGACGTCGATCCCGCCTTTCGACTCCTTCTCGTCGTGACACTCGTAGCAGTATTTCTGCAGGAACGGTGCCGCCTTTTCGGCAAAGCGGTCCTGCGCGGCGAGGAGGCCGCAGGTGAACAGAAAAGCGATCGAGGTGAAACGGCGCATCGGAATGGCAGGTCGCTTAACGCCTCATCCTGAGATGGGCTTTCATCCTTCGGAAGGCAATCGGTCGCACTCGTCTGGCTCGCGATCAGGAACCATCGCCAGCAGCTTGTCG
Source organism: Verrucomicrobiaceae bacterium (assembly GCA_027485995.1). GTDB lineage: Bacteria > Verrucomicrobiota > Verrucomicrobiia > Verrucomicrobiales > Akkermansiaceae > Luteolibacter. The sequence goes on along the minus strand of JAIXPW010000148.1, from coordinate 51,338 downwards.
AAATCGGCCATGTTCGCCTTTGCAGCGCGCTGGCGAAGGTAGTCGACGGTCTTCATGGCAGAGACCTTTTCCGTCAGGGCGTGAGCGATGAATTGATTGATTGAGACCTGATCGCTTTCCGCCAGTTCACGGACCGCACGATGAAGGGAGTCGGGAATGCGGATACTAAGGGTGGACATGGTTCAGATGGGATTGAGTTGGTGAATCAGAGCAACGGGAGAAAGCACTTGGATACCGAATTGGGAGCTAGGGCGAAAATCGCGGTGATTATGAGTCACGATCGGGATGCATCCGGCTGCAATTGAAGTTTCGAGCACGCATTCATCTTTGGGATCGGGTAGTGAGGGACGCCATCGAAAGTGGATTTCCTGGGTCTTTGAAAGGCTCAGCAATGCATCGAGGAAGGCGGAAATCACGGGAGCAGTCATCGGTGCGGGCAACAGACTTGGGCGCAGGAGGACATCCTCATCCTCGAGGAACAAGGGGACAGAAACAACAGGCCGCAACTGACCACCCCGCACTGCCCGAAGCACCTTGAATGAAGCACCTTGGGTAGATCGAAGTCCCGAGACGATGACGTTGGTATCAAGCACAATTTCCACCGAAACGAACCATATACGGTATCACCGGCGGTTCAAGCGTGCAATTCATCCGCCCCCTTTCAAAACTCGCCCCGGAACGAGCAGCGGGCGGTCGGGGTCTCGTAGATCACGATTTCCGCGAGTCCCGGCAGATCCGGCTCCAGCTTCCGCCAGAACCACGCCGCCATGCGCTCGATCGTCGGGCTTTCCAGGCCGGGGACGTCGTTCAGGTAGCCGTGGTCGAGCTGGTCGATCAGCGGCTCCATCGCCTGCGAGATCCGCTTGTGGTCGTAAACCCAGCCGATGGTCTCATCGACCTCGCCCTCGATCGAGATCTCGATCTTGAAGCTGTGCCCGTGCATCCGGCGGCACTTGTGGTCGTCCGGCAGGCTCGGCAGGGTGTGGGCGGCTTCAAACCGGAAATCCTTGGTCAATCGGGCTCGCATGCTGGAAGCCTAGGGAAATCGAAGCCGCTTCGTCATTCGTAAATTCACCTTTGTCATTCTCTTGCATCGCCGGATGGCCCCCCCTACGGTCCCGCCCGCCGCGCCATGAAAGCCATCCTTGCTCTAGAAGACGGTCGGACTTTTGAAGGAATTTCCTTCGGAGCCACCGGCACCACCACCGGGGAAATCTGTTTCAACACCTCGATGACGGGCTATCAGGAAGTCGTCACCGACCCCTCCTACCGCGGCCAGATCGTGGCGATGACCTACCCGCAGATCGGAAACTACGGGATCAACCCTGACGACAACGAGTCCTCCGGCCCGCACGTCCGGGGCTTCGTGATCGGCGAGCTCTGCCACGTGCCGTCGAACTGGCGCTCAAACGAGACCCTCAACGACTATTTCGCCAAGCACGGCATCCTCGGAATTGAGGACATCGACACCCGTGCCCTCACCAAGCACCTGCGCTCGCTCGGCGCGATGCGCTCCTGCCTCACCACCGAGCTCGACACCGCCGGAGCCATCGAGGCCGCCCGCAACTCGCCTTCGATGGAAGGCATGGACTACGTCGGCGAGGTTTCCACCCCCGAAAGCTACCCTTGGACCGAGGAGTCGCGCGACTGGACCATCCCGAACGCCTCGACCGGCATCGTCGGGCCCTACCTTGAGCTTCCTCCAGTCCGCCATCGCATCGTGGCCTTCGACTTCGGCATCAAGACCAATATCCTCCGCCGACTGCGCCAGGCTGGCTTTGAGGTCGAGGTCCTGAACTCCCGCACCAGCGCCGAGCAGGTCCTGGCGAAAAATCCAGACGGCATCTTCCTCTCCAACGGCCCGGGAGATCCGGCCGCCCTCGGCTACATCCACGAGGAAGTCCGCAAGCTCCTTGGAAAGAAGCCGATCTTCGGCATCTGCCTCGGCAACCAGATCCTCGGCCACGCCTTCGGCGGAAAGACCTTCAAGCTGAAGTTCGGTCATCGCGGCGGAAACCAGCCGGTCAAGGACCTCCGCAGCGGTCGCATTTCGATCACCTCGCAGAACCACGGCTTCGCAGTCGATGCCGACTCGCTGCCCTCCAACGTCGAGGTCACGCACATCAATCTCAACGACGGCACCGTCGAAGGCATCCGCCACAAGGACATGCCGGTCTTCTCCGTCCAATATCACCCGGAAGCCGCCCCCGGCCCGCACGATGCGAACTACTTCTTCGAGGAGTTCGCGCAGCTCATCGACTCGACGAAGTGAATTCGGCGTTTCGGATTTAGTGCTTAGAATTTCGAATTTTCTTCAAATGAATACTATCATAGTCGGCCTCCAATGGGGAGATGAGGGCAAGGGCAAGATCGTCGATTTCCTGACCGAAACCGCCGACGTCGTGATCCGTGGCCAGGGCGGAAACAATGCCGGTCACACGGTCATCGCCCAGGGCACGAAGTATGTGCTCCACCTCCTTCCCTCCGGCATCCTCTGGGATGACAAGATCAACGTGATCGGCAACGGCGTCGTCGTCGATCCGGTCGGCCTCGTCGCGGAAATCCAGAAGGTCGAGGGCCAGGGAGTCTCGATCACCGAAGACAAGCTCTTCATTTCCGATCGTGCCCACGTCGTGCTGCCCTTCCACAAGGAACTCGACGCCGCCCGCGAAATCGCCCTCGGCGACCAGAAGATCGGCACCACCAAGCGCGGCATCGGACCAACCTACGCCGACAAGGTCAACCGCTGCGGCCTGCGGATGGCGGATCTGTTAGATAAGGAGTTCACGACCGCCCAGATCACGCGTCGCCTCGTCGATGCCAATGAAGTGCTCGCCAAATACGACCTTCCGACCTTCGAAGCCGCGCAGGTGATCGAGGAAGTTTACACCGCCTTCGAACGCCTTGGCCCGCACGTCACCAACACCATCCCGATCCTCCACAAGGCCTGGAAATCGGGCCAGACGCTGCTGTTTGAAGGTGCGCAGGGCACCCTGCTCGACATCGACTTCGGCACCTATCCCTTCGTCACCTCGTCGAACACCACCGCCGGCGGCTCCTGCACCGGCTCCGGCCTGCCACCGACGGCGGTGCAGCGCGTGATCGGGGTTTGCAAGGCCTACACCACCCGCGTCGGCTCCGGTCCTTTCCCGACCGATGACGAAGGCCTCTCCGAATACCTCCACGGCCTCGGTCGCGAGTTCGGTGCCACCACCGGCCGCCCGCGCGGCTGCGGCTGGCTCGACACCGTCCTGCTCCGCTTCGCCTGCATGGTCAATGGCGTGACCGATCTCGCGGTCACGAACCTCGATGGACTCGACGCCTATGACACGATGCAGATCTGCGTCGCCTACGATGTCGATGGCGTCCGTCACGAGCTTCCTCCCGCCGACCGCTCGGCTTGGGAGAAGGCCAGGCCGATCTATGAGACCCTCACCGGCTGGAAGACCGACACCACCGGCTGCAAGTCCTTCAACGAACTGCCCGAGCAGGCGAAGGCCTATCTCAAGCGCCTGAGCGAACTCTGCGACGCGCCCGTCAGCTTTGTCGGCGTGGGCCCGGATCGTGCTCAAACACTCGTCGTCTGATCTCACGGAAATTTCACCGTCTCCTCATCCGCGCGAGCACTTCAACGTGCATGCTCGCTTCCATCCATGGCACACAACTCCGACATCCCCCGTCACATCGCCATCATCATGGATGGCAACGGCCGCTGGGCCAAGGACCGCGGTCTGCCGCGTCGTGAAGGCCACCGCGCCGGAGCCGAATCGGTGCGCGAGGTGGTGGATGCCTGCAAGGAACTCGGCGTCGAGTATCTCACGCTCTACGCCTTTTCCTCTGAAAACTGGAACCGCCCGGAAGCCGAGGTGAAGGCCCTCATGGCCCTTCTCGACCGCTTCCTCGATGAGCGCGGCAAGGACCTGATGCGCCAGGATGTGAAACTGGAGGCCATCGGCCAGATCGAGCGTCTCCCCGCTTCGACGCGGAAGCGTCTGGAGAAGCTGAAGGAGAAGACCGCAAACAATAAATCGCTCACCCTCGTCCTCGCGCTCTCCTATGGCGCCCGCGAAGAGATCGTCGCTGCCGCCCGCTCGCTGGCCACCGATGCCGCCGCTGGAACGATCAAGCCGGAGGACATCGACTGCACCCTCTTCGCCTCGCGCCTCAGCACCGCTGGCATTCCCGATCCAGACCTACTTGTTAGAACCTCCGGCGAGCTGCGCGTTTCGAATTTCTTGCTGTGGCAGATCAGTTATTCGGAGATCGTGATCGTGAAGAAATTCTGGCCGGAATTCCGTCAGGGCGACCTCTTCGAAGCCGTCGCCGAATACACCCGCAGGCATCGTCGATTCGGGGCTCTGTGATCGCGTTTGTTAGGGCGCGGCGAAAAACTCCATCTGCTCCGGCACGTCCGGATCCTCGAAGCGAAGCGCCACCCCGATCAGCCTGACGGCCCGACCGTTCCCACGACTCCACGCTTCTGTTAGAAGCTCTTCAAACACCTCCTCCTCGATCACCGGATGCGCCCGCTCCGCCGTGGTCCGCTCGAAGTCGGCGAACTTCAGCTTCACCACCAGCGACTTGATGACCCGGTCCGCGTGATGCTGCACCTGATCCTCTTTGAGGCCGACCAGCAGCTCTCGCATCGGTGCCAGCAGCTCCACCAGTGCCACCCGGTTTTCTGAAAAGGTCTGCTCGGATCCCAGGGACTTGCGCGTGCGGTGCGGGCTCACCTCCCGCTCATCGATGCCCCGACACAGGCTCCAGAGTTCCAGGCCCCATTTCCCGAAACGCCGGGCCAGCTCGATCTTGTCGAACCTCCGCAGGTCCGCGCAGGTCTCCACGCCCAGCGCCGACAACTGCTCGCGCGACTTCTTTCCCACTCCCCACAATCTGCCCACCGGCAGGCCGGCCATGAAGGCGTCCACCTCCTCGGGCAGCACCTCGAACTGGCCATCCGGCTTGTTCCAGTCACTGGCGATCTTCGCCACCAGCTTGTTCGGCGCGATCCCGGCCGACGCGGAAAGCCCCACCTCCTCGCGGATTTGCGCCCGGATCTCGCGCGCGATCGCCGCTCCACTGGTTTGCAGATGCGAGACATCCAGATAGGCCTCGTCCAGCGACAGCGGCTCGATCAAGTCCGTGAACCGCCCGAAGATCGCCCGAATCCTCGCACTGTCCGCCCGATACAGATCGAAGCGCACCGGCAGCAGGATCAGGTGCGGACAAAGCTCCAGCGCCTTGAACACCGGCATCGCCGACCGACATCCGAACTTCCGCGCCGCATAGTTGGCCGTCGTCAGCACACCCCGGCGGTTCTCGCCGCCCACCGCCACCGGCTTCCCTTTCAATGACGGATTCTCGCGTTCCTCGATCGCCGCGTAGAAGCAGTCCATGTCGATGTGGATGATTTTTCGCACGAGTGAAGAAGTCGATCGGTGAGCGCTGGCGAAACTCTCCACCGATCCGCGACCCCTGTCCACCGATCAGCTCTCATTTCCTCCGCTTGCACCCCGCCAGTCCCTCGCCTAAAAACCAAGTCGATGAAACCATTCGCCACCCTCCTCACCCTCGCCCTTCTTCCCCTGACCGCATTCAGCCAGACGGCGGACGAAAAGCCCGCTCCTGATGCCAAGCCTGCCGCCAAGGTTCAAAAGGTCCGCTTCAAGACCAACAAGGGCGACTTCGTGATCGAACTCAACGCCGAGAAGGCCCCGATCACCGCTGAGAACTTCCTCAGCTACGTGAAGAAGAAGCACTTCGACGGCACCACCTTCCACCGCATCATCCCCAGCTTCATGATCCAGGGTGGAGGCTTCGCACTGGAGGACGGCAAGCTCGTTGAAAAGACGACCGACAAGCCGATCAAGAACGAAGGCCAGAACGGTCTGAAGAACCTGCGCGGCACCGTGGCCATGGCCCGCACCAACGATCTCAACAGCGCCACCTGCCAGTTCTTCGTCAACGTCGTGGACAACGCCATGCTCGACTACCCGAACAACGGTGGCTATGCGGTCTTCGGCAAGGTCGTCGAAGGCATGGACGTGGTGGACAAGATCAAGGCCGTCCCCACCGGCAATGCCACCCTCACCATGCGTCACCCGGTCAGCGGCGAGAAGATCAACGCCCCCTCCCAGGACGTCCCCAACGAACCCGTCGTCATCGAATCAGCGAAGGCCGAGTGAGGAAGATCCCCTGATCCCAGGAGGAAATCAAAGCAGGACTCCTTCCCGCTTGAACGCCTGACACCGGGCCGACAGGCTGCGACCACCTTGTCGGCCAACTCATCCGCCACCCCACTTCGCGAGGCCCCATGGTCGTCCGGCCTGCGGGCGGCAAGGGCGAACGTGGTGCCGGGCTTGATCGTGCAGTCGCTGATGCTGGTGATGCTGCTGGCTTACTACTTTCATCCGCCGATGCAGCTCTGGCTGGATGGGCTGGCGCGGGTGAAGTCGGCCTGGGGCTATGGCTACACGGCGCTCTCGTCGGTTGTCGCCGGGGCACTGATTCCCGAACTGCTGCGGATCGGCGTGTTCCAGAAAGGCCGGGTGGCCCGGAGAAATCTCGCCAACCTGCTGTTTTCCGTTCCCTTCTGGTGCTTCATGGGCGTGGTGGTGGATTTCTTCTACCGAAGCCAGGCCAATTGGTTCGGAGCCGAGGCCACCTTTCCCATCGTGGCGAAGAAGGTGCTGGTCGATCAATTCCTCTACAACCCCCTCTTCGCCGCGCCATTCACCACCTGGCTCTACGACTGGAAGAACCGAGGCTACCGCTTCGCCGGGACGGGGGAATTTCTAACAGCCCGCTACTATCGAGACACGGTGGTGCCGACGCTGTTTGCGACCTGGGGCGTGTGGATTCCGATCGTGTCGATCCTCTACTCGCTGCCGTCGCTACTACAGATCCCGTTGTTCGGCCTGGCCCTGTCGCTGTGGGTGATGCTCTACACCTGGATGAGCGAGCAGCCAAAGCGCTGAGGCCTCACTTGTCCTCCAGCATCAGAAGCTCAATCTTCCTGAATTCGACGGGGTGGCTGACGGCAAGGATGGCGATGCTGCCCTCGCTGAGCTCCTTGCTTCCCGTGACGGTGACGAGTTCCTTGGCGTGAGGGTCCTTCTCATCGAGACTGGGCTTTTCGTAGGAGAGCACTTCCTTGCCCTCGACGAAGTGCTTGATCGAACGATTGCCGTGGACCTCGACTTCCCCACTGACCCAGACATCGCCATCATAAGTCTTGGAGGTGGAGTTGTTGCAATGTCCGGGAAGGATCTTGCCATCCCTCATCACGTGGGTGCCATAGGTGCAGACGTTGAGTGTGGGGCGGGCACCCTTGCCGAGGCCGCCGAGCAGTTGCACCTGGACGCCGGTGGCGAAATCCTGATTGAGTTCCATGGTCTGCGGTGATTCGCAGTGGAGCATGATGCCGCTGTAACGAACGCCCCAGATCGGACCAAGGTCGATCTGGCTGCCGGTGAAACGGTACTCAAAGCGGAGGCGGTAGCTCGCGAACTTGCGCTTGAAGACAAGATGCCCATAGCGGTTCTCCCACTTCTGATACTTGTCGTAGGAAATCTTGAGAACGCCATTCTCGACGCGAAAGGTGTCACGGTAATTCTCGCCAACCGGGCAGCCGCGGACCTTGGGAACCCAGTTGGTCAAATCCTTGCCGTTGAAGAGCTGGATCCATTCGGCTTCTTCGGCGGCGTTCAGTAGTGAGGTGCTCGCGATGAGCGCGAGGATGAGGGAGCGTATCATGGGGGGAGTGGATAGGTTCTCAGGAAAGCGGTGACCAACTGCAGTCGGGAAGCTTGGCGAAGGCATGGAGCACCTTTCGGTTGGCATCAAGGTGCCGGACCACAAAGCGCTGCGGGGTGATCTCGAGATGGGTGAAGCCATGGACGCCTTCGGCAAAGGGGCCGCGACCGTCTTCTTCCGGCTGGCGGACATGGGCTCCACCACCTCCGGAAATCACGAAGGAGGTCGGATGTTTCTCGAACTCCAGGTGCTGGAGATCGTGATCGTGGCCAGCGAAGTAGAAGTGGACCTTGTGCTTGCGGAAGAGTTCGTCCCAGTCGGCGGTGATCTCCGGATTGTCGCCATGCTTGCCGCGGCTGTAGAGCGGATGATGCCCCATGACCACCAACCACGGGGCGGTTCGGGGTTTCTCCAGCTCCGCCTTCAACCACGAGAGCTGCTCCGACTTTTCCTTGGGAGTAAGCGAGGCCACGCTGTTGTGGTAGTTGCTGTCGAGCATCAGCACGGAGGCCAGCGGCTTGCCGCCTTGGGTGAGTTCGAGACGATACCACTTCGCCGGCATGTTCCAGCGGGTGCCGGGATGGGCCTTGGCATAACCGAGTTCGGCGGCGAGTTTGGCGACCGGCTCGTCATCGTAATCATGGTTTCCCAGGATCGCGTGGCAGGGGCCGGGAAAAACCGACTTCGGATACATGTCGGAAAACTGGGTTTTCCAACGCGGACAGTCGGTACCGCCCTTGAAGGGCCCGTAGAAATTGTCCCCAAGCAGGAACAAGGCCTCCGGCTTCCATCCCGCGTCGCCGACGTGACGCGCCATCGCCCTGGCCACGGCGCTTTGGCCCTGCAAGTCACCATTCCAGCCCCAGTCTCCGATCATCAGGAAATGACTGGCTCCCGGAGCAGGCGGCGTTTCAGCGGCAGCCAGCGACCTCCCGGCAAGCAGGGACGCACTGAAGCAGAAGGTCTGCTTCAAGACAGCGCGACGGGAAATGGAACCCTCTGACATGGGCGCAGGGTAGAAGATCCGGCCCGGTGCGCCACTGGAAAGTGATCCGGGCCGCTCAATCGCCAGACACTTTTGCTCTTCCGTGCAGACCCGCTCTGACCAATCCTCCGGCATGTCAGATTCGATCTCCACCCTCACCGCACGGATTCAGACATTCGTTGATGCCCGCGAATGGCGGCAGTATCACAACGCCAAGGACCTTTCCGTGGCGATCTCCGCCGAGGCTGGCGAGCTGATGCAGCACTTCGTCTGGCAGCAGCCGGACCAGATCGAGCAGCGTGTCGACACCCGACGTGACGAAATCGCCTCAGAGATCGCAGACGTGGCGATCCTGCTGTTCGAGCTGGCGGACAACCTCGGCTTCCAGCTCGGCGAGGTGATGGAGCGGAAACTCGAGCACAACGAGACTCGTTACCCGGTCGAGAAGTCACGCGGCAACAACCGGAAATACAACGAACTGTGAGTGACTCCCCCACCAGCGAAACGCCGCGCCCGCCCCGCCGGAAACGCTACTCGGGCAAGAATCCGCGTCGCTTCGAGGACAAATACAAGGAGCATGCGCCGGAGAAGTATCCCGAAACGGTGGCGAAGGTCCTGGCCTCCGGCAAGACCCCGGCGGGCTCGCACGTGCCGATCATGGTCGAGGAAAGCCTCGAGTCGCTGAAGCTTTCCCCAGGCATGACCGGAGTCGATGCCACCCTGGGTCACGGCGGTCATGCGCTGCGCATCCTCGAGAGCATCCAGCCCGGTGGAAAGCTGTTAGGCTTCGATGTCGATCCGATCGAGCAACCCCGCACCGAGGCCCGCATCCGCGCGGCGGGATATGGAGAAAGCGCCTTTGAAGCCGTGCGCTCGAACTACGCCGGACTCACCAAGGTCCTCGCTGCCCGACAGCTCGACGGAGTCGATTTCATCTACGCCGATCTCGGCTGTTCCTCGATGCAGTTCGACGACCCCACGCGCGGCTTTTCCTTCAAGCACCACGGTCCACTCGACATGCGCATGAATCCCCAGCGCGGGCTTTCGGCCAGTGAGTGGATCGAGCGCACCAAGCCGGAAAAGTTCGCACTGGCCCTCGAGGAAAACGCCGATGAACCACGAGCAGGCAGGCTTTCAGAAGCCCTGGCGGGTCACGTTTTCAAGAGCACCGTGGAGTTCGCCCATGCCATCCGCAGTGCCTTGCCAGGACTCGATCCGGACACCATCGACCTCACCGTGCGTCGCGTCTTCCAGGCTGTTAGAATTGCGGTCAACGAGGAGTTCACCGCACTCGATACCTTCCTTCGCTCCATTCCCGAAGCGCTGAAACCCGGCGGCCGCGTCGCGATCCTGAGCTTTCATTCCGGCGAGGATCGAAGGGTGAAGAAAGCCTTCGAAGCGGGATTGCGTGAGAGCCTTTACACCTCGATCAGCGAGGGTGTCATCACCGCGAGCCCGGATGAACGTCGCGACAATCCCCGCAGCAGTCCGGCGAAACTGCGGTGGGCTGAAAGATAAGCGGACGCCCCCGCGTTCGATGCGCGTTCCTTTTCCGCTTATGAGACTTCGCCTTCTTCTACCCCTGTTGTTGTCCACCTTCTCCCTCCACGCCGAGCCTGCTGCGCCCCCGGCGGATGAGGCCGCCAACAATGCCAAGGCCGAGGCGAAGGCCAGAAGGGAAGCGGAGCTGATGAAGCGCCAATGCCGCTCGATCCACCTTGGATACCAGACTCCGAAAGCGAAGGCCGCTTATCTTGAGGTGGCGCCTGAGAAAACCTCCGCTGGCACCTACTTCTGCGCTCTCGGATTCGACATGGGCTACTTCGGAATCCAGGACCTCGGAGACGGGAAAAAGATCGCCATTTTCTCGGTGTGGGAGCCGGGCGATCCCTTCGATTTCAAGGCCCATCCCGACCAGATTCCGGCGGACAAACGTGTCGGCATGCTGGAGAAGGGCGAAGGCGTCATCGATGGCCGCTTCGGCGGTGAAGGCACCGGCGGTCAGTCGAAACTGCCCTTCGAATGGGAAATTGGAAAGCCGACCAAGTTCTTCGTACAGGCGAAACCAGTCGGCGAGTTCACCGAATTCACCGGACATATCTTCGATCCAACCCAGAACAAGTGGCGTCTCATGGCCACCTTCCGCACCCACAGCAAGGGCATCCCGCTTCAGGGGCTTTACTCCTTCGTCGAGGATTTCCGGCGCGACTTTGAATCGGCCAAGATCGTTCACCGTGCCAGTTACTCCAACGGCTGGGTGCTCGACCTGGAAGGCAAATGGCAGCCGATGCTCAACGCCAGGTTCACAGGCGACTCGACGCCTTCAACCAACGTCGATGCGGGCCCCATCGCCGACGGATTCTTCCTGCAAACCGGTGGCGATACCGTGCAGAACACCACCAAGCTCTGGGCGAAAATGACCCGTGAGGCAAAAGGCAATCCCCCTGAGGATACGGGAAAACTCCTGCGTCCATGACGTCAATCACAGTTTAACATTCTGAGTTCTTGATGCCGCCCGGGCACGTGCCAGTTTCACGGCATGCGCCCACGTGTTCTCTGTTTGCTGGTCGATGGCTTCGAGGAAATCGAAGCCGTGACTCCCATTGATCTGCTCCGCCGCGCCGGCATCGAAGTCGTGCTGGCCAGCCTCGACCGCATCGACGTCACCGGCCGCTGCAACCTGCGGCTGATCGCGGACGTGCTGCTGAAGAACGCGCTGCCGGATTCCTTCGATCTCCTGCTGCTGCCCGGTGGCCCAGGGGTCACCGCCATGCGTGAAGATGCACGGGCCGCCGCCATTGCCTCGATCTTCCACACCAGCGGCAAGCGCGTCGCCGCGATTTGTGCCGCGCCCTTGGTCTTGAAGGACGCCGGCATCCTCGCCGGACGACGTTTTACCGGTCACGCCACAATCGCCAGCGAGCTGCCCGAAGCGGATTTCGCCGAGCGGGTGATCATTGATGAAACGATCATCACCTCACGCGGAGCCGGCACCGCCCTCGACTTCGGTCTCGCCCTGGTCAGCGAACTCTGCGGCCAGGAGAAGGCGGAGGAGATTGCGGCGACGATTCATGCGTGAAGTTCCAAGTTCCAAGTTCCAAGTTCCAAGGTTCAAGGTTCAAGGTTCAAGGTTCAAGGTTCAAGGTTCGAGGTTCAAGGTTCGAGGTTCAAGGTTCGAGGTTCGAGGTTCGAGGTTCAAGGTTCGAGGTTCGAGGTTCGAGAAAGAAGCGCTCTGAGGGCGTGGAGGCATCAGGGAAGATAGGAACCACGGATGAAGAGGATGGACACGGATGAAGAATTCCGTTCCATGAGACTCAATCGTGATGTCGTCTATCAGATCGATTGACCACAAAGAACACAAATATCACAAAGAAGATAATTCAACCTCTCTCCTTTGTGTTCTTTGCGACCTTTGTGGTTAAACCCTCTTCCTCAAAACTCGCAACGCCCCACCATCCTCACGAAGAGGACCACATCGCGAGCGTTCCCCAAGCACATGTTTTAACATACCCTCTAGATCACTCAACCACAAAGAACACAGAGACCACAAATAATATAATTCAACATCTCTCCTTTGTGTTCTTTGCGATCTTTGTGGTTAAACCCTCTTCCTCAAAACCCGCAATGCCCCATCGCCCTCGCGAAGAGGATCACATCGCAAGCCTTCCCCAAGCACATGTCTTCACCTACCCTCTAGATCCTTCAACCACAAAGAACACAGAGACTACAAAGAAAACAATTCAACCTCTCTCCTTTGTGTTCTTTGCGATCTTTGTGGTTAATCCCTCTTCCTCAAAACTCACAATGCCCCGGCGTCCTTGCGAAGGGGATCACATCGCGGATGTTCCCCATGCCGGTGACGAACATCAGCAACCTCTCGAAGCCCATGCCGAAGCCGGCGTGCGGGACGGTGCCGTATTTACGAAGGTCGGCGTACCAACCGTAGTCTTCCTGCGAAAGCCCGTGATGGGCCATGTTGCCCAACAGCACATCGAGCCGCTCCTCACGCTGGCTGCCGCCGATGATCTCGCCGATGCCCGGAACGAGGACGTCCATGGCGGTGACGGTCTTCTCATCGTCGTTGAGGCGCATGTAGAAGGGTTTGATCTCCTTCGGGTAGTTGAAGACGGTGACCGGGCGCTTGAAATGCTCCTCGGTGAGCCAGCGCTCGTGCTCGCTCTGAAGATTGAGGCCGTATTCGACCGGGTAGTCGAAGGTCTTTCCGGAGCCCTTCAGGATCGCGATGGCCTCAGTGTAGGAAAGCCGCTCGAAGCCCTTCTCGGCAACAAACTCGAGCTTCTGCCGGAGGCCCTTGTCGACGAACTTTTCGAAGATCGAGAGATCGCCGTCCTGCCCGTCGAGCGCGTCGCGAACGAGGTATTTCAGCATCTCCTCGGCGAGGTCCATGTCGCCCTGGAGATCGCAGAAGGCCATTTCCGGCTCGATCATCCAGAACTCCGCGGCGTGGCGTGAGGTGTTGGAATTCTCGGCGCGGAAGGTCGGGCCAAAGGTGTAGATGTTGCCGAGGGCGCAGGCGAAGGTCTCGCCTTCAAGCTGGCCGGAAACGGTGAGATGCGCGGCCTTGCCGAAGAAGTCGTCTTCGAAGGATTTCTTGGTCGGCTGGGTAGGGTCCAGCGTCGTGACTCGGAACATTTCCCCCGCCCCTTCGCAGTCGCTGGCCGTGATGATCGGCGTGTGGATGTAGTGGAAGCCACGCTCCTGGAAGAAGCGGTGGATCGCGAAGCTCATCCGGCTGCGCACGCGGAACATCGCGCCGTAAAGATTGGTGCGCGGACGCAGGTGGCCGATGCTTCGAAGGAACTCGGGAGTGTGGCCTTTCTTCTGAAGCGGGAAATCCTCCGGAGCCGCACCGATGAGTCGGATCGAGGTCGCCTGCACTTCCCAAGTCTGCCCGCCGCCCTGGGACGGGACGAGTTTCCCGACCACCGACACCGAGGCACCGGTGCTCATTTTCGCAAGATCATCGGAGCCGGGAATGCCGACGTCGGCGATGATCTGGAGGTTCCCGAGGCAGGAGCCGTCGTTGAGTTCGAGGAAGGAAAAGGCCTTCGAGTCGCGCCGGGTGCGGACCCAGCCAGCGGCCTGGATGGACTCGATTGGTCCGGTGGCCTTGAGAATGTCGCGAATGGTCTGACGCATGGGAATGTCTGTAGATGGGAGCGTGAAGATCAGCAAGTCGGCCGATGAAATCAGAGGAAGCTCGTCAGTTCCTCCACCGTTTCCTCATCGAGACGTCGTGCCAGCGCCACCGTCAGCGAGACCATGTGCAGGTAATCGTTGAGATCGATCACGCTGTTGTGGGAATGGATGTAGCGGGCGGGCACGCCGAGCACGATGCTGGGTGTGCCGCTGTTGGCCTGATGGAAAGAGCCTGCATCGGTTCCCCCGCTGCGGCGGACGGTGACCTGATGGGGAATCCCTTCCTCGCGGGCCGTCTGAATCGCGAGTTGGGCAAGACGAGGGTTGGTGATGGCGGTGGGATCGAACAGGCGGATCTGCACACCGCCACCGAGGCGGCCCTGCGACTCGGATTTCATGAAACCCGGGGTATCGTCGGCTGGTGGGCCTTCCAACACGATCGCGACGTCCGGCTTCGTTTGCACCGCCGCCGTCTTCGCCCCGCGCAGGCCGACCTCCTCCTGCACCGTGCCTGTTAGAATCAGCCGGTTCGGATGAACCGACTGCCCGAGGATGCGCCCGGCCTGGATCACGCCCGCCATGCCAACGCGGTTGTCGAAGGCCTTCGCCATGTACCAGTCCTCATGCGCCATCGGCGTGAAGGGCGACCACGGACAAATCGGATCGCCGAGCGCGATGCCGAACTCCACCTCCGCCTCGGTCCGCGAGGTGGCCCCGACGTCGATGAACATCTGGTCGATTGTCATGACCTGCCGACGCTGCGCCTCCGGCAGGAAATGCGGCGGCTTCGAACAAATCACGCCGATGAACTTTTCGCCGCTGCGGGTCCTGACCTCGACCCTCTGGGAAAGAAGGGAATGCTCCCACCAGCCGCCGACCGTGACGAACTGGATGAAGCCATCCGGCGTGATGTTCTGCACCAGAAAGCCGACCTCATCCATGTGCCCGGCGATCATCACCCGCGGGCCTTCGCCGGTTTCACAAAAGACCGAACCATTGCGGTCGGTGGAGAGTTCACCGGTCGACTCCAACTCATCGACAAAGATCGCCCGCACCTCGTCCTCGTGACCGGGGACCGAGTGGGCTTCCGTGAGTTCCTTCAGGAGGGACAGTGCATGGTCGCGCATGAGGTGACACTAGCGTCACCCGCCATTCAGGCCAGAGGAAATGGCGGATCGACTTCAACATCCGAATGGCTAGACTCCCCTTCTCTCAATGCCCTTCAAGCGTTCCAACGAACTGCTTCCAGCCCTGCTGGCCTTGTCGCTTTCCCTTTCCACAGCGGAAGGTCAGCGCCCGTGGTCTCCGGAGGACAAGGACGGCCGTCCACCCCCACGTGGCGGCCCCAGAGGCCCGCGCATTCCGCTCGATGGCTACGACCCTGCGACCGCGAACTTCAGTGCTCCCTGGCCCGAGACTTCCGGTGTTCGCGCTCCCGCCGCCACGAAGGTCCTCGAAGAGTCCCCCGCAGCCTCGCGCTTTCTCTACGAAACCCTGCATTTCCGGATTCAATCGGACGTCGCCATCCAGCCAAGCCATCTGACCAAGGTCGCCACGCTCCTCGAAGCCTGCTTTCAGGCCCATCACGATCTCCCCCTCAACAACCGCCGCACTCGATCACCCGGCGCGCCGAAACTGAAGATCAGGCTGTTCGCGACCATGGAAAGCTACCGCCAGTCCGGCGCGCCCCCCGGAACCGTCGGGGCCTATCTGGGGCGCTCCGACGAGCTGGCTGTGACGCTGGAATCGATCGGCCTGAAAAAGATGAGCATTGGTTACGTCTTCGATCCCCTCAGCGATTTCCACATCCTGTTCCATGAAATCACCCACCTGCTCTGGGCGGATCTGGGCGTTCTTGCGGACACATGGATGACCGAAGGCTTCGCAGAATATCTCGGTTGCATGGCCTATCGCGAGGGTCGGATCTCGTTCGCTCGGCTTCCGGTTTCAACCCTCGAATTCGCGACCGCCCACGGCGAAAAGGGCTCCAAAGGCGGTCGGGCCCTCGGCAAGGAATTCACCATGCCACATCTGTCCGAGCTGATGTCTTCGACTCAGGAAACCTTCTACCGCAGCCCAAGCCAGAACTACGGATATGCCCTGCTGCTGGTGCATCACTTCCTGCTTCTCGATCGAAAAGGAGATGGGCAGATATTCAAAAGCTACCTCAAGTCCCTCCAATCGGGCCAATCGGCGGAAGAATCACGGAAGATTCTGTTAGAAAACAGCGGCTACGAAGGCCTGGAGAAATCCTTCGCTGCCGCGATGCTGAAGAAGGGCATCCAAATCAGTTTCCGTTAGGCCCGTGGAGGCGGAATCCCTCCGCCATGCCTTGATCCAGCAAACGATCAAGCGATGGAACACTAATGGATGAGGCGCGATGAACCCGAATCTATGGTAGAATCAAGACATGGAATTCAGGGATGAGGATCAATGGTCATCGCCATCCAAGTCCTGCACCATCGCTACCCGGTTGACAGCGTACTCGCACAGTGGCGTGCAGCACACGAAACTCGTCATTCCGAGAGTTACCTCCTCCCGCCTTCCGGCAAGTTCGTTGACCGCCTCTTCCAGTTTGGCGCACTTGCGCTTGATCAACAATTCAAGGCCGTAGCCAGCAACGCTTGGAGACTCATGTCGAAGGAGCGCCCAAATCGCGCTAACTTTCACACTTTCATCAACTGCCAATCTTTGGAAAATCTCGCATTCAGGTAGAATCCGGGCATTGGGTCCAACAGGTCCGATATACATTGTACTTGAAAGGCTCCAAAGCCGGACTGCCTCTGAAATTGAAACCCTCCGTCCACTCTTCAGTGCCACGCTCATTCGCCAACGAAGGATCAAGCGCCTGATGAGTTTCATTCTTTGGTAGGACAAAACAGGCATGGAGCTTGCAAAGCCCCGCCACGGCTTCCCTCTTCGTTTCGAATTTAGGATTTAGAATTTCGTGCTTTCTACCCTCAGTGCCTGAAGTGCCTGTGACCGGTGAAGATCATCGCCATGCCGGCTTCATCGGCCGCGGCGATGACTTCCTCGTCGCGGATCGAACCGCCCGGCTGGATGCAGGCGGTGGCTCCGGAGTCGATGGCGGCCTTGAGACCGTCGGCGAAGGGGAACATGGCGTCGGAGGCAATGATCGAGCCCTTGAGGTCGAGTCCGGCTTCCTGGGCTTTCCAAACCGCGATGCGCGAGGAATCGACGCGGCTCATCTGGCCGGCCCCGATGCCGAGGGTGCGGTCGGACTTGGCGTAAACGATGGCGTTCGACTTCACGTGCTTCACCACGCGCCAGCCAAAGCGCATCGCGCGCATTTCCTCTTCGGTCGGCGGACGCTTGGTGACGACCTTGCTTTCGAGATTGTCGAGGCCGAGCGCGGTGTGGTCGCGGTCCATGACCATGAGGCCACCCGGGCAGGAGCGGATGACGGGGGATTTCTTTTCCGCGAGGTAGGCGTCGTTGATCTTCATCAGACGCAGGTTCTTCTTCTTCTGAAGCACGGCGCGGGCCTCGGGCTCGAACTCCGGCGCGATGATCACGTCGGTGAAGATTTCGGAAATGATCCGGGCGAGCCCTTCGGTGAGCGGGCGGTTGCAGACGATCACGCCGCCGAATGGAGCCTGGCGATCGGTTTCAAAGGCCTTCTGCCACGCGATCCGCAGGTCCTCATCGTCCTGACCGACGCCGCAGGGGTTGGTGTGCTTGAGGATGGCCACCGTGGGACGAACGAAATCGAGGATGATGTCGGCCGCCGCTTCGATGTCGAGGATGTTGGTGTAGCTGAGTTCCTTGCCTTGGATCTGGCTGAAGCAGCTCTTGAAATCGCCATACAGCGCGCACTTCTGATGCGGGTTGTCGCCGTAGCGCAGCTCCTGTTCGAGCGGCAGGCTGACGGTGAACGATCGACGGCTGCTGTCCTTGCACTGTCCGAGGAAATTGGTGATCGCCGAGTCATACTGCGAGGTGCGGAGAAAGACCTTCACGGCCAGCTCCTCGCGCAGGCCACGGGTGGTGTCGCCGTGATTTTCCTTCATCTCCTCGATCACGCGGCGGTAGTCGGCGGGATCCGCCACGACGGTGACGCTGGAGTAGTTCTTCGCCGCGCTGCGGAGCATCGATGGGCCGCCGATGTCGATGTTCTCAATGGCGTCGTCGAGCGTGACGTTCGGCTTCGCGACAGTTTCCTCGAAGGGATAAAGATTCACGACCACCAGGTCGATCGGCGGAATGTCGTGCTCCTTCGCCTGGGCGAGATGCTCGGCGTCGTCACGCTTGTGGAGCAGGCCTCCGTGGACCTTGGGGTGCAGCGTTTTCACCCGGCCTTCGAAGAGCTCGGGAGCGCCGGTGTAGTCGGAAACATCCGTCACCGGCAGCCCGGCCTCGCGGAGGGCCTTGGCGGTGCCACCGGTCGAAAGCAGCTGCACGCCGAGGGCGTTGAGTTCCGTGGCGAATTCGGCGAGTCCGGTCTTGTCGGAAACGGAAAGGAGGGCGCGGGTGATTGGCATGGGACGGTGCAGGTTGCGCTGCGGGCCTCCCGGTATCGGAGCCCCCCCACCGGGGCAAGCGGGAATCGCGCCAGACCGGGCGGGGAAATCCCCAGTTTCCGGGAGAATCCCCTCTTTCTCAAGGAATCGGGCGGTTTCGGGGGATGGAATTCAGGCATCCCGAAAACCGTCTCCAAGACCGTGCCATCAAACCCGGGACAGCCACCCTCCCTGGGGCGCCATCGAATGATCCCGTTTCACCTTGTCGGTGACGCGACTGCTGAAGTTGAGTTCGATGATAGGAAGCGAAGAGTGACAACCGTCATTCACTGGAACTGCTTTCAATCTCATCCTTCCGAAGCTGTCGAACCATGAAACCCTTTCTCTCCATTCTCCTCGCCTTGGGCTCCCTCCTGACCCCGCTCCAAGCGGCCGACAAAAAACCGCTCCGGATCTACATCCTTGCCGGCCAGTCGAACATGCAGGGTCACGCGAAGATCAGCACCTTCGAGCACATCGGCATGGATCCCGCCACGGCCCCGATGTTGGCGGAGATGACCGACAAGGACGGCAAGCCCAAGGTCTGCGAGCACGTGTGGATTTCCGCTCTTGGCTGCGGCAAGGATGATCGCGAGGAGAAATCCGGTCGGCTCACGGCGGGCTTTGGGGCCACGGCGGAGAAGATCGGGCCGGAGTTCACTTTCGGCCTCTACACCGAAAAGCTCAGCGGCTCCCCCATCCTGCTGATCAAGACCGCCTGGGGAGGCAAGAGCCTCAACACGGATTTCCGCCCGCCCTCCGCCGGTCCCTATGTGTTCAGCGAACGACAGCTCGCGGCTTTCCAGAAACAGGGCAAGGACGTCGCGTCGATGAAGGCCGAAAAGGAGAAGGCCACCGGCGTCTATTACCGCCTGATGATCGAGCACGTGAAAGCGGTGCTCGGCGACCTCAAGCGGGTGGTTCCGGACTACGAGGCCGCGCAGGGCTTCGAGCTTTCGGGCTTCGCCTGGGTGCAGGGCTGGAACGATATGGTGGACGGCGACACCTATCCGGAACGCGACAAACCCGGCGGCTACGATGCCTACAGTACCACGCTCGCCCATTTCATCCGCGATGTCCGCCGCGACCTCAACGCGCCGAAGCTGCCATTCGCGATCGGCGTTCTGGGAGTCGGCGGACCGACCAATCTCTACGGTCCTGAAGAGCAGCGCTACAAAGCCACCCATCAGAATTTCCGCGATGCCATGGCCGCCCCCGCGAAGCTGCCGGAGTTCAAGGGCAACGTCGCCAACGTGCTGATGGAAACCTACTGGGACGCCGAACTCAGCGCCGCAAAGGCCAAGGACAATGCCGTCAAAAAGGAAGCCAAGACCGTCGCTACCGAGACCAAGCTCAATCCCAAGCAGGAGACCGAACTCTATCAGAAGTTACGCGGGACAAAGCTCAGTGAGCGCGAACGCAGGGTCATGGATGCGGGCATCTCGAACCTCGAGTTCCACTACCTCGGCAGCGCCAAGATCCTCGGAGGTGTCGGCAAGGGCCTTGCGGAAGCGCTGGTGGAGCTCAACAAACCTTGACCGCTCCTTCGGGGCCTCGTCGGCGGGGAATGCCTTTTTTGAAAATCATGCGCAAGTTTTTCCACCCGGGACGCAGTGTATGAGATGATGACCGACGACCATGACCTGCTTCGCCGCTTCGCGGAGAATGCCGACGAGGCTGCCTTCACCGAATTGGTGGGACGGCACCTCTCCATGGTCCATGGCATCTGCCGCAGAAGGACCGGCGATCCGCAACTCGCGGAGGAGCTCGCCCAGAACGTATTCGCTGCGCTTGCCCGCAAGGCGGGAACGATCCGCAAGGAGGTGCTCGTGGCGGGTTGGCTGCACCGAGCGTCATGCATGGAAAGCCTCCAGGCCCTTCGTGCCGAAGCCTCACGCAAGAAAAACATGAACCGATTCAAGGAACTCCAGGCACCGGAGACTGGAGGGCAGGAGCTGCCTCCGGATCTCGTCCCGGTGCTCGACGAGGCGATGGACCGACTCGCGGTGACGGATCGCGACGTGGTGCTGATGCGATTCGCGTCCGGACTCACCTTTCGGCAGATCGGTGACACCCTGGGCAAGTCGGAGTCGGCGGCGCAGCGGCATCTACAGCGGGCTTTGGAGAATCTCTGCGGCCAGCTCCGCAGAAGGGGCGTCACCGTGGGCATCGGGGCGCTCGCGGCTTTCCTCGGTGCCGACCTTGCGAAGGCGGTGCCGGCCTCCCTGGTCACCTCGACGTTCTCCAAAGCGGCCATCGCGAGTTCCGCCACGGGCGGCGTCTCGGTTGTCACCCTTCTCACCACCGCCCTCTTTATCATGAAACAAAAAGCCCTGATCGCCACCGGGATCTTCCTGTTGCTTGCCGCCGGCTCGGCCATTTATCTCAGCCGAGACGCGTCGGAGGGTGAATCCGTCTCCGGTAGAGGCTCGCTACTCCCTCGGGGAGAGGCAGGAAAAGCAAGCGAAGCCGCCACGACTGAGGAGGGCAGCGCCTCCGGAAAGGGCTTGCGGAAGAGATCCCAGGGGCAGGACTCCGAACTGGTGAAACGCTTCGGTGAATCGAGGGTCAAGCTCGCCCGGAATACTGCGGAGGGCTTTGTTGGCCAGATGGAGACGATGGCGCGGATCATGGAATTCACCAAACAAGACAAGAACGCCATCGACACCAGCAGGGTGGAAACCGCCTTGAACGAGTTGTATCAAAAGCTCGAGGTGAGCGCCGCGCAGAAAGCGTCCCTTGACGCTTTGGTCGCGAAGCAAATGGACGACGAATGGGAGCAGATGCTTCAGGCTCCCGCCAAGATGCGGAAAGGACAGGATCGGATTGTCGAAGCCTTGCTTACCGGAGATGCGGTGGCTCGGGGCAAAGTCCCCACCGCGGAGTATGAGCCATTGGTTGCAGGACTTGATGAGGAGCTCGGCTTGCTGGCCGAATATGGCACGGCGGCCGGGCTTCTAAGTCTCAAGGGGGAATGGGAGAAGATCCTGGAGGAGCGCCAATGGCCCTTGTTTGAGCAGGGGTTGCTACAACTGAAGAAGCAAGCGGATGAAACAAGAGCCACATCGGAGTCGTCAGGTCGCGATTTTACTGATAGTCCCAACAAGCTTCTTTCGAAGCCCAGAAGCCTGGAGGAGTTGAGTGACGAGATATCCCGGCAAAAGAAGATGGTGGATGGCATCGCACAAGCCGTTGACGCGATGAAAGGCAAATAGCTCGTGGAAGAAGAAGCCCCCTAGAGGACGAACCGCCGAATCAAGGAAGATTCCTGCGGCGGATCCAACCCGCCACCCGCACTTACCCAGGCCGCCTGATTCGGTCGAACCATTCACCCACCACCCCATCAAACCACCCATGAACCACACCCACATGACCCGCTCCGTCCTCATCACCGTCCTGACCTGCCTGGCTTCTGGTTGCGTCGTACAAACCACGATCAAAAACCCATCCCGGCAACCCATTCGTTTCGAGAGCGCGAAGACGGCGCAGACATTCTACGACACTTATCTTGCTGCCGCTGACCCGAAAGGAAATGGCTCTCTGGCCATCGGATTGAGTCTGCCTTTACCTTACTGGCATAAGACCGTGGAGACCGACAATGTTCGCTTCAACGCTGCCGTCCAGGTGGCGGACACGAATCACGACGGATTCCTTTCCAAGGATGAGGTTCAAGCTTTCGCGGCGCAGGAGCACACACAGGCTCCGACCGCCCGTCCCCAGCCAAGCGTTCCCACCACCCCAAGGGCCAAAAGCACCGCCCCAACCCAGGCCGAGGTCTCCACTGCAATCCGCAACTGCTTCGCCAATCTTGATCCCGGTGAGCGAGTGAGCTCCGTTTCCCACATCCGCACCGCCAAAGACTCCACAGGATGTTGGTGGGCATGGGGTGAGGTCAATTTCGGTCCCGGCGCTGACGGCGGCGCGGTGATCATGAGTCGCACCAGCGATGGCTGGAAGGCCATCTCCCACGGCAGCTCACCGGACGCCAATCTGGTTCCTCCCGAGTTCCGCAAGGAGCTCTGTCCCGACTACCGATAGAACAATTTTCTCCGGGGTGGGCGCATCGCAACAAACCATTTCGTGAGTTCGTTTCGCCTGCAAGGATTCACGATCCTCCCTGACTCACCGACTGCGGCACTTCGACCGGGACCGAAAGAAGCGTCCGTGGGACGGCCCGTCTTTATTCTATTCTGAGTTTTTTGGGACATTTTCCGCAACGGCTCCGTGGTATCTGATGAAGTGCTTCAAGCGCCCATCGGCTTTTCGATTTCAAGGCAATCGATTTCCCATGGCAGCGGTGCCACCACTTCGAGGTCTGCAAAGAAATCCACGAACGCAATGAACCAAACTCTCACAATCACTCTATTGATCGGGGCCATCGCGCTTTCAGCGTGCTCTGATCAGAAATCGCGCGACTTTTTTGCCGCTGACGGAATCACCATCGATGCTCCCGCGGCAATCCAGCCAGGCACCTACCGGATTCCGATCAAGTTCGGGACAAAGATCGAGCATTCGGGTCAGTGGATTGACGTCGTCAGCTCGAAGGTTTCCGGATCAGACATTCTGGTGACCGCAACCTTTACGAGCGCCAACCGCAAAGGCGGGTATCCCGGCTATGTCGAGGTGAAGGGAATCACTGCAGGAACCTACACCCTCAAATACCGGGATCCAGACGGCACGACCCATCCGATTGGTCCCGTGGTGCTGCCTTGAATCGTTCGGCCTCCATTTATTCTAAGATGATTGGGACATTTCCCGCAACAGCTCCGTGGTGTTTGTGAACGTGCAAGACTCGAACCTCCAGACCGACGCCGAGCTGCTGAAGGAATACTCCGGCAGCGGGAGCCAAACCGCATTCGCCGCGCTGGTGCAGCGCCATGGCCCGATGGTCCACGCGGTCGCGATGCGGACGCTCTCCAACCATCACGACGCACAGGACGTCACCCAAGCCACCTTCCTCGTCCTGGCGCGGGAGGCGGAGGCGCTCAGCGGCAAGCCATCGGTGGCCGGCTGGCTCCACACGGTGTCGCGGCGTTTGTCGCTGGATGCCCACAGATCAAGAGAAAGCCGCCAGCGCCGAGAGGCCGCCGCCATGAACGAACCCGTCAACCTCACCCACGATGCCATCAGCACCGGATTCCGCCGCGAACTGGATGCCGCGCTCGATGGCCTGCCGGAGCGCTACCGCCATCCGCTGGTGCTCTTCCACCTGGAAGGCGCTTCGCTTGACGAGGTCGCCCGCCGTCTCGATCTACAGCCCTCCACCCTGCGCACCCGGCTCTCCCGGGCCCGTGAAATGTTGCGGAGCATCCTCGTTCGTCGCGGCGTCGAGGTGGCTTCCGTCACCGCGCTCAGCGGCTTCTTCGCGGCAGAGGCCAAGGCTGCTGCATTCACTCCCAGTCTTCTTTCCTCGGTGGTCGCGACCGCAACCGGCAACGGGGTCGGCGCTTCCACCACCATCCTGCAACTCGCCGCCAAAGCGGCCTGCGGCACCCAGTCCATTTCCGTCACCACCTCCATCACCGGTCTTGCCATCCTGATGAAAACCAAAGCCACCCTTATCGCCGCCATCCTTCTCGCCCTCGCGGCCGTCGGGACCACCGCCTATGTGCTCAATCACGGAGACCCCGGATTCCAAGGTGAGGCGCAGGGGGCCGATCCCAGCAGAATTGCCGCCCCAGACGAGGGTCGGGAGGCGAAAGCCCGCCAACGCGCGCCGCAGTTCCAGAGCATTGAGGAAGCGGAGCAGGCCTTGATCGCCTTCGATCTGACGCCGATCTTCGGCAGCGACCGCGAGGAGGCCAATCGTTGCTCCTATCGACTGCGGAGCTTGTCGGCAAAGATCCCGAGCGCCTACTTCAGCGAGCTCGCCGCCCGTTTTCGCAATGATGCGGACAAGGACATCAACAACTACTTCCGGCAAATGGCCCTTTATGCGGAATGGGGACGCCTGGATTTCGAAGCCGCCTTGGCCGATCTCCTACGGATCGACGATGCCAAGATGCATTCCAAGGCCTTGCAGAACGTGTTTCGCGGCAGCCTGGAGGCGGATCCCAGAGCCGCCATGAAAAAGGCCGAGACCCTGGTCATCGCGGCCCCTCACGAACTCAGCGATACCCAGCGCATCTCCCTCATGGATTCGATCTTCGACACCTGGATCGAATCCGATCCCTTCGGCGCCGTCGAGTGGGCCAAGCAGGCACAGGTTCCGGACATGCGCCGCAACCAGTGGATCGACGATGGTCTCCGTACCTGGGGCAAGAAAGACCCCGAGGCCGCTGGAAAATGGCGCAAGCAGGAGAATTTCAAGGGATACGGCCACTGAGGCCTTCTTTCCTCCAACCGACTCAGCCGCGCACTGGCACATGTCTGCGCAAGCATGAGCCGTTGAATCGTGGGGAGAACTTTTCCGGGGGATGGATTGGCCGCCGGGCGTTTCCATGATGAAGGGCGGCGAAAGGACTGCCGCACAAATACTCACTTGCAAATGATGAACACCACAAATCCGAAATCCGCCCGCTCGTCATCACGCCGCTTATCCTTTGCTGCGAATGCGGCATCGCTGTTCTTCATCGGCGTAGGCCTTGCCTTCGGGGAAGAAGTCCAGAACCCGGCCCGTCCCGAACCCGGCGACCCACCTACCGAGATATCCGCCAAATCCAATGCGGAATCAGAGGTGAAATTGGTGACCGAACGATTCGGCCGACCCCGTCCAGACAAGCTGCTTTGGAGTGTTGATCCGGCGGTATGCAAAAGGTTTGAGCCAACTGGATTCGGCGATCAGATCGTTCGCTGTGGCGATTACACCCTCCTTTCCAACGAAGGCTTGTATTGGTCATGTGAGGAAGATCAGGACACTTCCAAGGACATGCAGGCTTCTGTTATACTATTCCAAGGCGAACCAAGAGTGTTCGTAACCCGTGGCTATCAGTTCTCAAAGTTCAGCTACGACGCCGCCAGGAAAGTGCTCAACTTCCGATATTGGACTGGAGTGCAGGGAGATGATCAGATCGTTGAAATCACCAAGATTTTGAGCGGCGAAAAAATTCAGATCAAAACCCGGTCCAAATCGACAAAGGACGACTGAAGGATCGGC
The DNA here is from genome assembly GCA_027485995.1 of Verrucomicrobiaceae bacterium. GTDB lineage: Bacteria > Verrucomicrobiota > Verrucomicrobiia > Verrucomicrobiales > Akkermansiaceae > Luteolibacter. Next base: position 25,822 of record JAIXPW010000148.1, on the reverse strand, counting down.
TACGGCAAACCCACTCGTTCACCAAAATCATGAAAGCAATGAATTCAGATCTCGTGCCCCCAAGCCCGCTCGCCCGCATTACTGCAATTCTCGCAACGGCTGCGGCTCTGCTATTCGCTCTCTGCCTCCACGCTCAGACGCCCGATCCGGCCACAAAAGGCCAGGTGTCCGGCGAGGATCGCCCCCTCAACCACCCGTTGAGAGAGAAGCTCTACACCTTGAAATTTGATGGTGGCTCCACATCCAAACTCCGCGATTCATTGCGGGAGGAGTTTCCCTCCGATAACGTCGTGCTCAGCGAGTCGGTGGGACGACTGGGGCTTCCCGGCTTCGAACTCCGCAACGTGCGGCTCACGGAAATCGGCCGCACGATTGAGTTTCTCGGCGAAGGGCAACTCCGTGTCGAGGTCACTGAGAATGCTGGCAGCGGAAACCTCTGGCTCATCGGCCCCAGGAATCCCGCCGAGGCCGCAGCAACCGTGAAAATGCGCTCGGTGGCGGCTCCCAATCTCTTCGCCAATGAAAAGGCGCTCGCTGAAATTCAGGTTGCCGCAGAGGACCTGGAAAGACGTAGAATCGATAAGGCGGAGGTGTCCGGGCGAGCGAGAGGCGTCATCCGTGGCGCAGATGTTCGACAGCTAAAAGACCAGAATCTGTTCGTCATCGGCGGCGATGAAGAAGGGGTCGCTGGGCTGGAAAGTCTCATCAAAGCTGCCGAGCAGCGTCTCGCGGAATCTGCAAATGCAAAGGCTGCATCGCTCGCGGCCAACGGCCCGAAGATGCGTGCCGTCCTTGCCCCACACGTCTTTGCGGAGGAGCAGCGGTGGAAGGGGCTGAAGGATGAGATGCAGGAGATGCGGGTCAAGTGGGCTGAGGTGAACATCGAACTGCAAGAGGAGGTCGGCGTGGGTGGCTTCGGACTTCCATGGGTGGATATTGACGCGCGGAAAGAGCAGAAGGTCTTTATTCTCATCGGAGCTGAAGCCGCCATCGCAGGAATGGAGAGCATGATCAACGCCGCCGAGCAACTCGCAGCGGAAGAGGATGCTTTGATGAGAGCGAAAATGGAGGCAATCAAAAGGGCGGAAAAAGAGGAAGCGGACTTGAAGACCGCCAAGGAGGCATCGAAGGAAAAGAAGAGTGACCCATGATCACACCACCCGTGTCTGGCCATTTCCGCTGATCGCCATGGAGAGCGCCACCACCGAGCAGATCGATGGACGCCCGTTGGCCGACTGGACGCGCCTGCTTGCGGATGGCGATGACGAGGCCTGGCGGTGGTTCCATTCGGGTTATTATGTCACGCTCCTCCGCTACGCGGCCCAGCGCTCCGGCGATGCCTCGGCCGCCAGTGAAATTGTCCAGCAGGCCTACCTGCGCATCGCTCGTCACGCCAAACCGTTCTCCATGGAGAAGGATTTCTCCAACTGGCTCTTCTGCGTGGTGCGTTGTGCGGCCCTGGATCATACTCGACACCGTTCCAGACGGAGCCTGCTCTCGGAGAAATACGAGCATTGGAGGACGTCTCAGGCTGACTCCGATCAGGACTGGTACTCTTCCACCCTTCAGCGGGCGGATCTCACCAGGGAGGCGCTTGCCAAACTGCCGGCTGACGACTCCGAATTGCTTCGCCGAAAGTACTATGAAGGCAGCACCACCGACGAACTCGCCCAGGAACTCGGCACCACCCCCAAGACGATCGAGCACCGCCTCGCGCGCTTGCGAGGGATACTCAAGGATATTATCATGCGACTCCAATGAAGACTCCGCACCCTTCTCCTGATCCCCTGCTCCGGAGCCTCACCGAGGAAGCTGCGAATCTCCCCTCTCTCGCCGCCGCCGAAGCAAGGCAAAGAAGCATCCAGCGGCGGCGGAATCAGCGTAATTCCCTCGTGGCCATCACCTCCCTGATTGGGATTGTTTCGTGGTGGGTATCTTACCCGGTGTCTGAATCACCGCATGGCCCAGCCGATTCCCACAAGATTGCGGAGACTCATTTCGAAGATCCTGCCGAGCTCCAAGCATTGCCGTCCGGTCTAAGTCCGGAACAAGCGGCCGTCGTCAAAGCGGCAGGAGACCTGCCCTTGCTGCTCATCCGGGACAGCTCGGGGAAGGTCTCGAGAATCCATGTCATCAACCGCTAGAAGCCTAGTCTTCCTCCAGAACAACATCATTGCCATCGAGATCGACAAAAAGAGGTGGCAGATCCATCAAACCAGCTTAACGAATCCCCACTCAAGCCCAGGCTACCACCCGCTGGCGAAGCTCCCCGAGGCCTTCGATGCCGCATTCGACGGCGTCGCCGGGTTCCAGGTAGCGCGGTGGGTTCATGCCCATGGCCACGCCGCTGGGGGTGCCGGTGGCGATGATGTCGCCGGGCAGGAGGGTCATGAAGCGGCTGACATAACTCACCAGCAGCGGCACCTTGAACATCATGTCTCCGGTCCAGCCGTTCTGGCGGATGTCGTTGTTGACCTTGCACCACAGGCGCAGGCCGTGGGGATCGGAGACCTCGTCGGGCGTGACGAGACAAGGGCCCATTGGCGCGAAGGTGTCGGCGCTCTTGCCCTTGGTCCACTGACCGCCCATCTCCTTCTGGAAATCCCGCTCGGAGTAATCGCAGAACACCGAGTAACCGGCGATGTAGTCGCGCGCATCGGCTTCCTCGACGTAGGAGGCGGTCGCGCCGATGATCACCGCCAGCTCGACCTCGTAGTCGAGCTTCTCGGAGCCACGTGGCCGGATGATGTCGTCGTTGGGACCGCTCCAAGCACTGCTGGCCTTCATGAAAATGACCGGTTCGGTCGGCACGCCCTCACCGAACTCCATGGCGTGATCCAGGTAGTTCTTTCCGATGCAGACGATCTTGGACGGCCGGTCAATCGGCGCCCCCCAGCGGACTGACGGATCGACCTCCGCTCCTCCCGAACAGCCATCGGCGACCCACTCGGCCAGCGATTCAAGGCCGCCCATGGCGAAAAATCCCTCGTCGTAGTCGGCGAACTCGCCACTGGCATCGATCCGACGTCCATCCGGCAGCAACACTCCCGGTTCCTCACGACCCAGCTCTCCAAATCGAATCAAGCGCATGCTGGTTGCTTACTGAAGAACGCTTTCGGGTTCACGGGAAAAAAGTTCCAAGTTCCAAGTTCCAAGTTCCAAGTTCCAAGTTCCAAGTTCCAAGGTTCAAGGTTCAAGGTTCAAGGTTCAAGGTTCAAGGTTCAAGGTTCAAGGTTCGATGTTCGATGTTTTCTTGATGGGTTGGAGGGGGATGTTGGCGCAGGTGCATCGTTCCTTGTTTCTGGGAGCCGGGCTTGGCTCCGGGTATCGGGTGCAGGCCCTTGCAAGAATCAGAGTTTCCCGATTCATCCACGATTTACGATTCACCGTTTACCCTCCACGCTGACTCCGTGCCCACGCTCCTTGCCATTGAATCCTCCTGCGATGAAACCGCCGTGTCGATCGTTCGCGGGGAGACCGGCAGGGCGACCGAGGTTCTGGCATCCGAGGTGTCCTCACAGATCGAGCTGCATCGCGTCCATGGAGGCGTGGTGCCGGAACTGGCTTCGCGAAACCACTCGCTGCGGCTCAGGCCACTGGTCGAGCAAGCCCTGGAACATGCGGAGCTGAAGGTCTCCGACCTGGATGCCTTCGCCGCGACGATCGGGCCGGGGCTTGCGTCTTCACTGCTGATCGGCAGCACCGCCGCGAAGGCCATGGCTTGTGCCACGGGAAAGCCCTTCATCGCGATCAACCATCTGGAAGGTCATCTGCTCTCACCCTTCGTGGGAGAGACACGCGTGCCTCCCCATCTGGCCCTGATCATTTCCGGCGGGCATACGCTGCTTCTAAATGTCGAGGGCCCCGGTCGTTATGAGAAGCTCGGCGGAACCCGCGACGATGCGGCGGGCGAGGCCTACGACAAGGTCGGAAAGATGCTCGGCCTCCCCTACCCCGGTGGTCCGGAAATTGAGAAAACCGCCCATGAGGGGGACCCGACGGCCTTTGCGTTTCCCCGCTCGATGTTGCATGATCCTCACGACGATTTCTCGTTCTCCGGTCTCAAGACGGCGGTGCTCTACACCCTTCAGGATCTCGGTGATCCGGCGGAGGTCCTGATGGACCGGAAAAAGGTCGCCGATCTATCCGCATCGTTCCAACAAGCCGTGATCGAGATCCTCGTGGGAAAGACCCTGAGGGCTGCGAGGCGGGGCGGGCATCGTCTTGTCGCGCTATCCGGAGGAGTCAGCCTCAATCAAACCCTGCGCAAGGCCTTCGAGGCCGCAGGGAGCAGGCATGGCGTGCGGATCGCCTTTGCCCCGCCTGCGCTCTGCACCGACAATGCCGCGATGATCGCCTTCGCCGGTCTGCTGAGACACCTTTCGGGCGAGGTCTCGCGGCTGGATGGCGATATTGACCCGAATTTACGGCTCGCCTGAACGCCGGAAACTGGATTGGATTCTGCCTATTCATGGCCTACCGCGCATTTGTGTTCGATTTCGATGGCACCTTGGCCGACACCCTCGAGGAGTCGCGCCGGATCTACAACTTCATGGCACCGGACTACCGGTTGCGGCAGGTGGAGCAGGAGGAACTGGAGCATCTGCGGCACTTGTCCCTGAAGGAACTTCTCGATCATCTGGACATCCCGAAGCGTCGCGTGCCGGTTCTCATCGGTCGTGGCACTGCCTTGATGCGGGGAAACATTTCGCAATTGCGGCTGATCGAGGGCATGGCCGAGGTCTTGCCCGCCCTGCGCGCTCGGGCGTCGAGCTTCGGCGTCCTGACCTCGAATGCGACGGCGAACGTCGATCTTTTCCTGAGAGCCCACGGTCTTCGCGAGCATTTCGATTTCATTTCATCGACCTCCAAGCTGACCGGCAAGGCCAAGCACTTGAAGGCGATCCGCAAGACCTTTTCGCTGAATCCGGAAGAGATGATCTACATCGGCGATGAGATCCGCGACATCAAGGCCTCGAAAAAGTCGGGCGTGCCGGTGGCCGCGGTGACCTGGGGATTCAACTCGCAGGAGTCGCTTTCCAACGAGAATCCGGAGCATCTGCTGAACCATCCGTCTCAACTCCTCGATCTGAGCCACCCCTGGTGATCGGTCGCAAGCGCGGTTGACAGCCCCCGCAGTGGCCTAGCAACCTCCGGACATGACGGAACCGACCTCGCCTCCCTCCGCGGACCCGCAAGAGCCAGACCCACATGTTGCTCCGGCGGCTGATCCCAGCGCGACGTCCACCCAGATTTCCCCGGCCATCCTCGCACTGGGTTTCATCGTGATGATCCTCCTCGGCGTGCTGATCACCCAGAACCTCAAGACCAACGGCGGCCCGGGTTCCGAGGATCCGGCCCTCGCCCAGATCAAGGCTGACATCGAGCGCCAGCGTGAGGAACTCAGACGCCAGCGCGCCGACGCCGGGCTGATCTCCGGTTCGGCATCAGGCGAAAGTGCCACGCAGATCGCCACGCGCTTGAAGCGTGACGCCGACCTCCTCGCCACTGCCACGGCGGAACTCCAGTCGATGCTGGTGCAGGCCAACACGCAGTTGACCGCGAAGAACTCCGAGCTGATCTCCTCCGAGCAGACGCGGCAGACGCTGGTGAACGACAATGCGAGGCTGCAAGCCGATCTCAACCGGGCTCTGATCGAGGGCTCCAACGCCGATCTCCTCAAGCGCCAGGTGGCCGATGCCAGCGCCAAGCGGGATGCGCTCATGAGCGAGCTGGAGGCCGCCCGCCAGAAGCTTTCCGATGCCGGAAATCGCCCGTCCACCGAGGCGATGGCCGACGTCCAGCGCCGTCTTGATGAAGCGACCCGCGCCAAGGGCTTCTTCGAGACCCGGGTCAAGGAACTCGAGGCACGCATCGCCGAACTTGAGTCCAAACTGCGATCGCAGAGCCTGTTCGCCAAAAGCGAGGGCGAGCTGCTTCCGATCGCCGTGGAGCTGTTCCGAAGCCTGCGGAAACTGGAGAACCAACCGGACAGCGAGATCAGCGCAGCCTACAGCGGCTTTGGCGTGAACCTTGGTGCCAATGTTGTCCGCAAACTCACCTTTCCCACCGGCTCAAGCGTCCCCGCTCCGGAGGACGAGGCCTCCGTCCGGATGCTGCCCACCACGCTGCCCGACGAAGGGTTGATCCTCGTGGTCGGCTATGCTTCCGAAACCGGAAACGTGGATGCCAACCAGACGCTTTCCTCGGATCGCGCCACGGCGGTCGCCCGGACGCTCGACGCCGCGAAGCTTCCAAACCAGAAGGTCCAGGCCGTCTATCTCGGCCAGACCGACCGCTTTGGCAGCAGATTCCCCGAGCGCAACCAGCTCTGCGAAATCTGGCAGATCCGCCCGCGGAAGTGAGGATCAGAGCCGCTTCAGCCGGATCGCCCGATACTCGATCTTCATCGGCGGGCCGACATGGACCTGCACGCCCAACAGGCCCTTGAGACGACGCTTTTCGTCATCCTCATCGACCACCTCCGCCATCAGGACACCATTGGTGAAATGCTGGAGGAGCTTGCCCTTCGCGATGATATGGACCTGGTTCCAATCGTTCTTGAGCACCTTCTTCTGAAGTTCCGCCCGATCTCCCAGATCACGTGCGATCAACGGCGGCTGGCCCGGCTTGAGCACCACGCCCTGCCCTCGATAGGCGAGGAATTTCCTACCACGTTCCTCGTAGTTCTGGCCGCTCCACTGGTCCTTGCCATCAATGTCGTCCTGATACCCCTCCATGGCCCACTTGAGTTCCGGCACTTCGACACTGCGGTAGTTGATGCCGCTGTTGCCCTCGGCGGAGACCCTGTATTCGAGTTTGAGTTCGAAGTCCGCCACCTCACCGCCGCGCCAGATGATGAAGGAATTCCGCGCCAACAGGGTTTCGGGTTTCACCTCGCCGACGAGCGAACCATTCTCAACCCTCCAGTAAACCGGGTCGCCATCCCAATCCTTCAGCGTGCCATCGAAGATCGGGACGAACCCGGACTCATCGCGGGGCTCCTCCGCCGTGAGGAAGGGAAGGGTGAGGAGGCTGAACAGGAGGGCTGCGCTCGGAAGGAGTTTCATCGGGAAAGGTAGCGCGCCGGAGGGCGACCACAAGATCGTCCTGATGATCGTTTTCAGGCCAGCAGTCCGATCTTCCGCAGGACGGAAAGCAGTTCCTCGAGTTGAAAGGGTTTTGCGAGATAATGGTCCATACCCGCATCGGCACAGGCCTTCTGATCATCCGGCAGCACACTGGCCGTGAGAGCGATGATGGGGATATCCTTTCCTCGATCTCCAACTTCGCCCACCCTCAGGCGACGGGTGGTTTCAGCCCCATCCATCACCGGCATGCGCATGTCCATGAAGATGGCGGCGCACTCCGGAGTTTCATGCAGGACTCCGATCGCGACCAGGCCGTTTTCAGCCACGATCACCCGGTAGCCGAGCTTTGTCAGGAGGATCTTCAGCAGCCTGGCGTTCACCAGATTGTCCTCCACGATGAGGATTGTCTGCCCGTTCCCCTCGTTTCCTGACTGAAGGAGATTTCCGTTCACAGACGGCTGGGAACCCGGGCGCCCATCGTGGCCCACCTTGAGGAGTGGCAGGTGGAAACGGAACACCGATCCGGCACCCGGAGTGGACTCTGCCTGGATTCCGCCCCCCATCAAATCCAACAGTCGATGGCAGATGGCAAGTCCCAGCCCGGTGCCGCCGAAGCGTCGGGTGGTGGAGGCATCGGCCTGCTGGAAGGGCTTGAACAGGCTTGCCGCCTGCTCCTGCTTGAAGCCGATCCCGCTGTCCCTCACTTCGAAGAACAGCTTCCCATCTTCCGCCCAGACCCGGGTGTGGACGCTTCCCTTTTCGGTGAACTTGATGGCATTGGCCACGATGTTGATCAGGATCTGACGGATGCGGGCAACATCTCCCATGACCTGCTCGGGGACGGAGGCGTCCACCTCGTAGTTCAAGGCCAGGCCTTTCGAGTGGGCGCTTGGGCCATGCAGTTCCATGGTTTCCGTCACCATGACGAGAGGCCTGAATGCGATGTGCTCGATCTGGAGCCCGCCGCTTTCGATGCGCGAGAAATCGAGCACGTCGTTGATGATGTGAAGCAGGATGTCGCCGCTGTTGCGGATGGTCTGGAGATACTCCTCCTGAAGCGAGCTCAGCGGCGTGTCCTGCAACAGGCTGGTGAAGCCGAGAATGCCGTTGAGGGGGGTGCGGATCTCATGACTCATCATCGCCAGGAAGAGCGATTTCGCCTCATTGGCGCGCTCCGCGAGTTCCTTCGCTTCCCGCAAATCCTCCTCAGCCTTGAGTCGGGCCACGAACTGCCCCATCTGACTGCCGATTCCCGAGAGGATTCCCCACAGACTCTCATCCGCGTCCACTTGCTTGACTCCGAGGAACTCGAACACGCCAAGGGTCTGCTGATTCGAAACGATCGGCACCGCAAGGCACCCGCTGAGACCCATGCCGGAGGCGACCCTCATCCGCCCGATGTCCGCATCGACACTCAAGTCAGCAAGCCAGCTCGGTCGTCCGGATTGCCAGACCTTGCCGGAGAGGCCATTCCCGGAACGTAGGGCCTCCGAGCGGGAGGTTTCGAGAAACTCCCTGAAGTCGAGGAGTGGATCGTGCCAGCTTTCCACCACCCGCATGGAGGCGTCACCGGGACCACGCATCCACAGCAGGCCGACCTTCCCTCCAAGCTGCAGCGAGATCTTGTGGAGGATCTCGACGCCCGCCTGCTGAACGGATCCAGCGGAGGAGAAAATCAAGGCCGAGGCATTCTGAATCGCTTGTCGGCGATCTTCGGCACGCCGAAGGGTGACATCACGTTCGATCGCCATGAAATTGGTCAACCGACCTTCGTCGTCCCGCATCGGTTGAATCTCGATCGAAAGCCAGTAGGAACTACCATCCTTCGCGTAATTGAGGATCTCGAAGCTGATCCCCTCCTCAGCCGACAGCGCTTGGTGGATCTGCTTGACGGTCTCGGGATCGGTATCCGGCCCTTGCAGGAAAGTTCCCGGCTTTCTCCCCCGAGCCTCTTCCAGAGTGTAGCCGGTGATCCGGGTGAATGCCTCGTTCGCCCATTCGACGCGTCCATGGGCATCCGTGACGACGACCGCATTGTCGGTCCGTGCCGCCACAAGAGCGAGCTTGTTGGACTCCCGTTCCTGCTGCTGGAGGCGCTTGTTTGCCTCGCGCAGCTTGGTTCGCTCCGTGGTCAACGAGCTGGCCAGGGCCTTGAGCTCGTCTGCGGCAGCCTGATGATTCTGGACCAGCTGGAGAAGATCCACGATTGGATCATGCAGGGCAAAATCATGCAGCTGCAAGCCGTTGCCAGTCACTTCCTCAGGACGATTGAACCAGGGAGAGGCGAGGAACATTCCCGCCTTGTTGGCTTGATCGGTCAGAATCAACTGGGCCCGGAACAACAGCCTGCTGGCGATATGGTGAAAGAGGAAAAGCGTATGCTGGTTGGCCACGGTCAATCCCCCCTCGAAATCTCCTTCCGGCCGCTTGAGTTCGAAGAGATCGGACAACAGAACCCCGGTCCCGACATCCGGACATATCTTGATAAGGCTGGGACCGAATTCAGTGACTCTCAAATCCTGATCCCAGGAGATGAAAAACGGAAACGCCGAAACAAATGCGTCGTGATTCAACCAGGATCGCCCACCCTTGCTTATGGAAGTGCGCTTCATCAGTTCGGGGCCGAGGCCCAACGGACCAGAAACTCATCATGGTCGGCTCCTTCGGATTTCCTCCGGATGACTTCAACCTCAGCCGGGGAGTTGAACATCTTCCCTAGACCTTGCAACAGTCCGATCACGAAGTCGGTGAGGCCAGGACGGTGGGAGTGATAGTGCAGGACCAGCGAGTCCTCCGTGACGTCCGTGCAGGAAAACCTGGGTGGCTCGAGGTTTGGAAAGATCATGGCGACACGGGTGTGGAAGGAGGGAAGATTGATCAGGAACTCCGGCAGCGTCCTGCCGCTTGCCTCCAACATGCTTCCATATCCATGCTTGGCGGTGACCAGAATCCAGTGCTCTCCGAAAGCCACCAGCACCTTCTGGGCCTCCAGCCCCAGCACCTCGCTGGCGGCTCCCACAAGATCATAAGTCATCGAGTCCGGATACATTTCATTGGACAGGAAGACGTCTTCCTCCACGCCCGCTTTCTCCTTGATCGCGTTCCATTGCTCGCGGCTGAAATTGGTAAGCACCAGATCCTCGATCGCCTTGTTGACCATTCCGTACATACGAGTAGCAAACTTGGGCTGTGAGGATTGGTCAAGAGTGATGATGACCCGGGTGGCCAAAGAATATCGTGAGGCTCCCGTTGAAAATCCGAATCGTCAGAATCGCTCGTGCCCTCCTAAGGAGCAGGCAGCGGAACCCGCTGGATCTTCTGATCATCAATCTTGAACGTTTCCGACTGCGAGTAGGCATTTCCTCGGCCTCCCTGGGTGAGGGTGAGGGTGACCACCGCAGATGCCCCTTCCACCGCCGGTTCCGCCTTGGCCGCCGAGTATTTGCCACTGGCGAGAAAGGTCATCGAGTGCCCCACCGACCAAACACCCCCGGACTGGCGGAGAAGAATCAGCGAGGAAAGAACCGTCGGGGTGGCTTTCGTCGGCGGAAGGGCGTTCGCCAGCAGCAGCGCCTGCGTCGTGGAAGACCACAACACACTGACCTCGGAAAAGGCCTCCGACCGATAGTGCGCCTTCGGGCCACCGGGATACTCCGGGAAATCCACTTCCAGGAAACTGCGGAGATCCGGGCGAGTTGCGCACCAGGACTTGTCGGTGAACTTCTGCACGCACTCCTGAGGCGTAGGGAGTGTGGACTGGGCCGCGAGTTCGTGCGAAAACACCAGCAGGCAGACGATGGCAATCAAGACGGCTTTTGCATTCATGACGGTGGGGGACATCGTGTCGCTGAGAATGAGAAGGTTCGAATCAGATTCCAAGCGGAATCCTCTATCCGCCCAAGTCCAGGCAAGCAATGCCCCTCACCTCCCCAGTTCGAAGGGTCCAAGCACGTTCAGATACCACTCCCAGAGCTTCCATCCGCCGAAGAGCCAGGTGACGCAGCCGATCGCGAGAAAGGGTCCGAATGGGAGCTTCATCCCGAATCCGATCCGCCCGATCAAGGCCACGATGATGGCGTAGATCGATCCCGCAAAGACGCTGAAGAACATCCCGGCCCAGCCGAAATACGCCCCGATCATCCCTAACAGATGGATGTCGCCCATGCCCATCGCCTCACGCGGAATCACCACCCGGGTCGCCAGGCCTTCCAGTGACTTGATCTCCTCGAATTTCCTGGCGGTGCCATCCGGCAGTTCGAAGTCCAGCTCGCGGACAATCATCCGGCCGCCTGAAATCGTCTCGCCATCCAGCACGATCGACTCCGCATCCAGCAGCAGCCGGTCGCTCTCTCGGAAAAAGATGTCCCACCACAGGGTTGTATCGCCATTGAGGATGAACTCCATCGGCGTGTCTTCTCCGTTTCCTTCCTGGATCTTCCACTCGACCGGCTTCTCGAACTTCTGATCGATCCGCCCGAAGGCCAACTTCCCCAGCTCGACCACCGCCCATAGTCCGAAATAGCCCGAAGTCCATCCGATGGCGGAGGCTTTCACGCCGTCCAGCCAGGTGCCTCCCTCGGTGGCCAGCGAGGCGATTTGCGGCCAAAGCGCACAGGTGCCGAGCCCAAGGATCGAACCCGTCCAGGTCAGCACGGGCGGGATGATCAGGTGCTCGGCATCGATGAAGGTGATCGCCACCAGCAAGGCCAGCAGGACCCACAACGAAAGGATCACCCACACGAAGGGCGTGAGGAGCGGCACCATCGGCTCGAAGCGCCACCAGGCGACCGCGAACAGGACCGCCGTCAGCAACTCGACCGCAAAGTAGCGGAAGGCGATCGGAGCCTTGCAATCATGACATTTCCCCCGCAACAAGAGCCAACTGAAGAGCGGGATGTTCCGTTTCAACGGAATGCTGGACTTGCACTTCGGACAGAACGAACGCTTCGGCTCGTTGACTGAAAGCCCCAGCGGCAGCCGGTAAATGACGACATTGAGAAACGACCCAATGCAGGCCCCGATGAGGAAGGCCGGCACCAGCCAGAGCCAGTGATCGAGGGTTGGGTAAATCAAAGTGCCCTCATTCAAGGCAGGAAGTTCCAAGTTCCAAGTTCCAAGTTCCAAGTTCCAAGTTCCAAGTTCCATTGCCCCTTGAAACTGAACACTTGAACCTGAACACTTCCTCCATGCCCCTCGCGCGATTCCTATCCCCTTCCTCCCCCTCGCTGAAAATCTGCGGCGTGACCCTGGAACAGGATGCTTGGAAACTGGTCGAGCTCGGAGTCGAGGCCCTGGGCGTGAACTTCTGGCCGAAATCGAAACGCTACCTCGATCCCTCCCAAGCCGGGTGGCTTCAGTCGCTTTCAGGAAGAATCCTCCGCGTCGGAGTGTTCGTGAATCCGAACATCGAGGAAGCCATCGAACTGGTTCGCGCAGGAATGATCGACGTCATCCAGCTCCACGGCGACGAGACTCCCGAAACCGCAGAGCCCATTCGCCTGGCAGGCATCCCCTTCATCAAGGCCATCGGCGTCCACGGAGCAGGCGAACTCGACCGCGCCGCCGACTTTCAGGCCAACGCCCTCCTCCTCGACGCTCCCGCTCCGGGCGTCTATGGCGGCACCGGGGAAACCTTCGACTGGTCGGTCGCAGCAGCCTTCATCGGGAAACATCCCGGTCTGCCAGTCATCCTCGCAGGCGGGATCGTCCCCGGAAATGCCGTCGCCGCACTCGCCGCCGTCCATCCATCCGCACTCGACGTCGCGTCCGGCTCCGAAAGCGCTCCAGGCATCAAGGATTTCGAGAAAGTGGAGGCACTGCTCGCAGCGGTCCGAGCCGTGGACTGAATCGCGGCATGACACGCACCAACTCCCCGCCACTCTTCTCTTCAATCTTCAAATCTTGCGTCTTGTGTCTTGTGTCTCTCTTTTCCCTTCAATCTGAAAACTTCCCCCGTCTGGACAAACCGCCAAGACTGTCCCATGGATGACTTGTCATGAACGCTGCCTCGTCCGAAAGATCGCACCTCTGCGAATCACCCCGGGAGGAGCTTGCCAACAGCCTGACCCACGGCCTCGGCATCGTTCTCAGCATCGTCGCGCTGGTGGTCATGATCCTCGCTTCGAAAGGTGAGTCGCTGCGGATGGCCTCGGTCTCGATTTTCGGCACCACGCTGATCCTGCTTTATTCTTCCTCGACCCTCTATCACTCGCTGAGCGGCCATCGCGCGAAGGCCTTTTTCCAGTGGCTCGACCACGCCTGCATCTACCTGCTCATCGCCGGTTCCTACACCCCCCTGACCCTGGTCACCCTCAGCGGCCCGCGTGGCTGGACCCTGCTCGGAGTTGTGTGGATCCTCGCCCTGGCCGGAGTCATCGTGAAATCCGTCTTCAAGGGCAAGAAGGACCATTGGATCTCCACCCTGCTCTACATCGCCATGGGCTGGCTGGTGCTGCTCGTCATGGGCCCGCTCTCCAAGGTCATGCCTGCTGCCGGAATCGGGTGGCTCGTCGCCGGTGGCTGCTCCTACACCTTCGGCACGCTCTTCTTCGCCTGGCGGAATCTCCCGTTCAACCACGCCATCTGGCACCTCTTCGTCCTCGGCGGCAGCGCCTGCCACGTGGTCGCTGTGGTCGCCTACATCCTCCGCTGAAGCCGTGCCCGAACTCCCTGAAGTCGAAACCACCCGCCGCGGGATCGAACCCCACCTCGTCGGGGCCAGCTTCACCGAGGTCATCCTCCGTCGACGCGATCTTCGGCAGCCCATTCCTGAAACGATCGACTCGATCGCAGGGATGAAGGTGACGGCTGTTAGACGCCGCTCGAAGTATCTGATCGTCGACCTCAGCGATGGAGCCTCGCTGCTCATCCATCTTGGCATGTCCGGCAGCCTCCGGGTGATCGATCCCTCCTCTGACTGGAAAACCCACGACCACATCGGCCTCTCGCTCAGCACCGGACGCCAGCTCCGCTACCATGATCCGCGCCGCTTCGGCATCGTCCTGCATCTGCCCTCCGGCGATCCCTTGAAGCACCCGCTTCTGGAAACCCTCGGCCCGGAACCCCTCGGCGATGACTTCACCACTGCAGCGCTTGCTGGAGCACTCGAACGGAAATCGATCCCGATCAAGGTCGCTCTGATGGACGCGAAGATCGTCGTCGGCGTCGGCAACATCTACGCCTCCGAATCGCTCTTTCGCGCCGGCATTCTTCCAAAGACCCCCGCCAACAAAGTCTCAAAGCCCCGACTCGCCCGGCTTGTCGAGGGCATCCGACAGGTCCTCCACGACTCGATCACCGAAGGCGGCACGACCCTCCGGGATTTCCTGAATTCCGACGGCGAGCCTGGATACTTCCGCCAGAAACTCTTCGTCTATGAGCGCAAGGGCGAACCCTGCCGAACCTGCGCCACCCCGATCCAGCACACCGTCATGGCCCAGCGCTCCACCTACTGGTGCCCGAAATGCCAGAAGAAATGACGAATGAGGAATTTCCGAATGTCGAAACCCTCCCACTCTTCTCTTGTGTCTTCACATCTTGAATCTTGAGTCTTCTCTTCCCTTCAAACTGAACACTTGAACCTAAAAACTTTTGATAAATGACCCGCGAAACCCTCGCCGACGTCCTCGATGAAATCGCCCAGCTTCTCGAACTGAAGGGCGAGAATCCCTTCAAGATCCGCGCCTACCGTCAGGGGGCCGAAGTTGTTCGCGGCTTCGATGGCGACATCGTCGCTCTCTCTCGCGACAACCAACTCGACGGCATCAAGGGCATTGGTGAGGCCCTGCGCGACAAGCTTCACGAGCTCGCCACCACCGGCACCCTCGCCTTTCATCAGAAACTCCGCGCCGAATTTCCTGAAGGCCTTTTCGATCTTTTCGACGTCTCCGGGCTTGGTCCGAAAAAAATCAAGGCGCTCTGGGAAACGCTCGCTGTCGGCTCCATTGCCGACCTCAAGGCCGCTTGCGAAGCCGACAAGGTCGCGGGCCTCCCAGGCTTCGGAGCGAAAACCCAAACGAAGATCCTCGAGGCTCTCCAACAGCGCGAAAGCTTCGCCGACACCTTCCGTCTCGGCACGATCACGTCGCTGGTCGATGACATCCTCGAGGCCCTGCGCGACCACCCCGCCGCCTCGCGGGTCGCCGTCTGCGGCTCGTTCCGTCGCGCCAAGGAAACCGTCCACGACCTCGACTTCCTCGTCGCCACCAAGGAGCCCGCCGAACTCTGCCGCTACTTCACCACCTTTCCGCCTGTCTCCTCGATCATCGCCTGCGGCGACACCAAGGCCTCGGTGCGTCTGGAAAACGGCCTGCAATGCGATCTCCGCGCGGTCTCGAATGCCGAGTTTCCCTTTGCCCTTCAGTATTTCACCGGCTCCAAGGAGCACAACGTCGCCATCCGCCAACGGGCCTTGAAACATGGATGGTCCTTGAATGAATACGGCTTCACCGTGGCGGCGGATTCCATCCGCCAGGCCCCTGAGATCACCGACGAGGTTGAAATTTACAAAGCCCTCGGCCTCCGTTACATCGCCCCCGAACTCCGCGAAAACCGTGGCGAGATCGAGGCAGCGGAAATCGGCGACCTCCCGAAGCTCGTCGAGATCGAGAACCTGCGCGGCACCTTCCACAACCACACCACCGCCTCCGACGGAGCAGACACCCTGGAGGAAATGGCAGACGCCGCCCAGGAACTAGGAATGCAGTATCTCGGCATTGCCGACCACTCGAAGTCCTCCTTCCAGGCCCGGGGGCTCGACGAGGAACGTCTCCTTGCCCAGATCGAAAGCATCCGTGCGCTCAACGCCACCTACACCGGCTTCAAACTCTTCGCCGGCTCCGAGGTGGACATCCTCAAGGACGGCTCGCTCGACTTCGACGACTCCATCCTCTCGCAGCTCGATTACTGTGTCGCCTCGGTCCACAACGTCTTCACCCTGTCCGAAGACGAGATGACCGCGCGGATCTGTCGTGCCATGGAAAACGAGCACGTCACCATGCTCGGCCATCTAACAGGACGCCTCCTGCTCAAGCGCGAGGGCTACGCCGTCAACCATGCGAGGATCATCGATTGCGCCGCGGAAACCCGGACCATCATCGAACTCAACTGCAGCCCCATGCGCCTCGACATGGATTGGCGCTGGTGGAAGCGGGCCAAGGACAAGGGCGTCCTCTGCTCCATCAACCCCGACGCCCACTCCACCGCCCAGCTCCATTACCTCCACCTCGGAGTGCGACTGGCACGGAAAGGCTGGCTGTCGCGCGAGAACATCCTGAATACAAGGTCGATGACGGATGTGGAGCAGTTCCTCAAGACCCCGAAGGCGAAGCGGTGAAAGCCTCGGGTTACTCGCGACCTGATTTCCCATCCGGCGCAGGGATGGCCAGTTCCTTCCTTTTCTCCTGATACCGTGATAGGATCAAAGTCTCATCCTCCTTGCTCGCGAATCCACGTTTGCCTTCCTCCGCGATGCACCAATCGATGAATTCCGTGAAGGCTTCCTCACGGGACCGCTCCTTCACCGACGCCACCCAGGATTCGATTCCCCCACGTGCTCCGAGAAACTCCTCAAAGGTCAGCGGTAAACACGATCTGCCATCGGCCCCCTTGCGGACTTTGTAGCCGCCGACAAAGGAGAACTCGTTTGAGAGAACCAGATAAACGGCATCGCCAACCGTCTCGTTCATCCACCCGCCGCCGTCCACCGCCGAGGGCAGAGTCTCACTGAAGCAGTAGCGTTCATCCTCAAGATGCTTCAACAGGTAAGGGAACGCAGGCGGGCCCATCTCTTCGAGCTTCTTGAGGGCAGATTTCACCCTTTCAGTCGCAAAGCGTCCGTTCATCTCGACCTTCTTCTGTAGCTCCGTGGGAATGGATCCGGCCATTGGGATTGGGGCGGGCCTTCTCGAAACCAGCTCGGCCACCAGGCCATCCACCTGCTTCGAACCGGAATCCGCTACAAATACCGGAAAATCACTCTCCTCAGCCATCAACAATGAACCGGATATCATTGCGCAAAAGACAAGCAGACCCTCCAAGCGCCTAAGTTGGCCGAAATCCTTCATTTCCAGCTTTTCTAATCGCCAACCATTGATCCTGCGAGAGCTTTTCGGGAGAGAATCTCCACCGCATTCCTGCGCCATAGGCTCTCGATGGGCATGGGCATCCAACCTACAGTGATGAGGAAAGCCAGTGGGCTGGATTCCCGTGCACCTTGACAGAAATCCAGAAAGCTGGAAAGTTGGAGAGTTGGATCCATGAAAATCACTCTCGATCTTCCCAGCGATCTTGTTCGGGAGATGAAAATGCGAGCCGCTCAAGAGGGGCGGAAACTCCGGGATGTGGCCACCGAGATTTTCCGCAAGGGCCTTTCAGCGCAGGCCCAGGCTCCCTCAACTTCAAGGAACCGGGTGCGGCTTCCATTGATCCAATTTCCGGCCCCAGTTGCCACCTCAAAGGAATTGAATCCCGATGAAGTGTCGGAGGTGCTGCTCAAACAGGAAGTGGAGTGGACTCGGTGAAGCTTCCTGACGTGAACATCTGGTTGGCCCTGGCACTTTCCGGGCACTCCCACCATGAAGTCGCGAAGGCATGGCTGAAGGAGATTCAGGAGGTTGAAAGCATCTACTTTTGTCGGGCGACCCGACAGGCATTGGTGAGGCTTCTGACCACTGCCGAAGTGCTGGCTGCTTATGGAATCCCTCCTCTCGGCAACCGTCAGGCATGGGATCTTGTCGAAGCCTTCATGGCAGATGATCGCATCAGCTTTGCGAGCGAACCCGAGGGCGTGGAGGAAGTCTGGACGACCTACGCTCTCAGGGAAACGCGGTCCCCGAAGCTCTGGATGGACGCCTGGTTGGCGGCATTCGCCAAGTGTTCCGGACTTCAAATGGTCACCACCGACAAGGCCTTCTCCCAATTCAAGGGGCTGGACCTTAGAATACTAAAGGCAACCTTCTGATCCATAGGTCTTGATGCCTTGACATCAATTATGACAACATCATGATGCTTTCATGAGGACCACCCTGACCATCGATGACGATCTTATGGGCATTCTGAAGCGCAAGGCTCGGGAAATGGACATACCGTTCAAGGAGCTGGTCAACAGCGCGCTCAGGCGCGGACTTGCGGAAAATTTAGCTGCCAACCCAGCCCCGGTCTTGGTCCGGCCTCATGATTTCGGAGCCGCTCCGGCAGGCTTGGATCTGGGCCGTTTGAATCAACTGGTGGACGAACTGGAAGTGGAGGACTACCTCAGAAAGGTGGCGAACGATGATTCTGCCGGACGTTAACCTCCTCGTCTATGCCCACAACCTGAGGGTGCCCCAACATGCGAAGGCGCTTGGCTGGTGGGAGCGATGCCTCCAAGGCCAGGAGGGAGTCGCCTTGGCTTGGGTGGTGATCCAAGGGTTCGTGCGAATCACCACACATCCAAAAATCTTCCAGAATCCCCTCCCGGTGGCGGATGCTTTGGCGCGGGTCGAGGAATGGCTTTCGCTCCCTCATGTGCAGATCGTTCACCCACCTCAATCCCATTTCCAGACCTGGTCCTCCCAGTTGCTGAATCTCGGCAGCGCGGGAAACCTCACGACCGATGCCCATCTCGCCGCACTGGCCATCGAGCGAGGACTCGTACTCCACACCACCGATGCGGATTTCTCGCGTTTTCCGGGCCTGAAATGGAAGAATCCTCTCCTCTGAGAAGGAGCCTCGAATCACACGGTCAAGACTGGAGAGCCATCGCTCAAGAACGGGCCGAACTTTGGATCAACGCCCAGACCAGCGCCAGAATGAAGGAGATCCCCAGATACCATCCGCAGATCTTCAGGGTAGTTTTTCGCGCGGTGCCGCAGACCTTGTCGACCAGCAGGTAGAGGGCTCCGGCATCGATCAGCACCACGAATGGTCCGAGAAATGGGGCAAGAAACAGTCGGGTCAACACTCCCACGATCATCATGCCGATCACCACGATCCACGTCTCGGTCAGACTGACATTGGCATTGGTCTGGCCGGTGAAGAGGGTGATGAGAAACCACAGGATGCCGACTTGGAGGAAGGTGCCGAAAATGTTCATGGGATGGATCCTTGCATGGTCACCTTGCACGCGTTCCACGCTGTAAGGCAACTCCACAGTCCGCCCACCGCTGTTGAATCTGGACGGCAGATTGTGCGATCCCATCAAATACGAAAAGAAAAACGCCGCTCCAACAGAGCGGCGTTTTGTTAGAGTAAAGGTTGCCTTGGGACGGAGACGCCCCCGACCTCATCGCGGGATCGAATCGTAAAGCTGCTCAAGCGCGAGCACACTGTAAGCCGTCACCAGAATCGGGTTGCTTTCCATCCAACGACCGGTGGTGTTGGCCCAGGAGCCATCGCCCTTCTGGACACTGAGAAGCTTTTCTCCAAGGTCCTTGCGCCAGTCGGCTTCCTTGCCGGCGGCCAGCTTGAGGGTGTTGATGTTGGCGGCGCTGAGGGCCTTGCTCATGGCCTGGTAGTAGTAGTACTGACCTTCCGCCTTGAGGCCGGGGTTCTCGTCGACGGTGTAGTTTTTCGCGAGCCAGTCCTTCACTGCGACGACGCGTGGATCATCGGCTGAGACCTTGGCGTAGATCAGCGAAAGCAGACCGGCATAGGACATCGATCCGTAGGAGCGAAGGGCGGTGCGACCATCCGGCAGGGTGTCCTCGGCCTTCGATTCGGTGGAGGTGTAAACGAAGCCACCCTTGTTCTTGGCATCGTCGGAGGCCCAGGGCTGGTCGTTGCTGGCGGTGAGGTTCTGACAGCGGGAAAGGAATTTCACCGCCGCGTCCCAATCGAGGTCCGGCTGGTCGCCGTGCTTGCCGTCATCGACGACCTTTTTCGAAAGTGCGAGCGCCTCGATGGCGAGGTAGGTGTTCGACATGTCGGTGTGGTCATTCTTTGAGCCGTAACCGATGCCACCGTCGTTCGGGTTGTCGGTCTTGCCCTTTTCACCGGCATCCCATTGCTGACCGATGAGGTGCTTGCGGGCGCGGACGATGACGGACTCGTAGTCGGATTTTCCAAGCGCCGAGAGCGCGGTGACGGAGGTGGCGGTATTGTAAACCGTGAGGCCGCGGTTGTAGATGCCGCCGTCCTCCTTCTGCTGCTTCACCAGCCAGTCGAAGCCCTTTGCGATGTTTTCGGGGGTTTCCTTCTTGAGATCCACGTTCGGATCGCGCGAGGCGGCAGTGAGGGCCAGGGCGGTGAAGGCCGGGATGCCCTCGTCGTCCCAGTGACCATCCTCCTTCTGCTGGGTCTTGAGCCAGGCGTTGCCGCGGGCAATGGCCTGCTTGATCTCCTGCTGGAGGGAAAGGTAGCGGCTGTTGTCCGGCGCGGCGGTGGCCAGTCCGGCGGCGAAAAGGCTGAGAAGGATGGCGGGCTTCATGGTTTTGGAGCGGGTGTGGAGGGAGTGGGTGGTGAGAAGATGAGGGTGACCTTGGTGTCGATCGGAGGAACGCGCTTGGGAAAGGGCAGCCAGACTTCGTCATTCTTGTT
This sequence comes from Verrucomicrobiaceae bacterium, assembly GCA_027485995.1. Classification (GTDB taxonomy): domain Bacteria; phylum Verrucomicrobiota; class Verrucomicrobiia; order Verrucomicrobiales; family Akkermansiaceae; genus Luteolibacter. The sequence goes on along the minus strand of JAIXPW010000148.1, from coordinate 5,216 downwards.
GTCGGCTCCCGGGTAGAGGATCATCGCGCTGTTGGTCAGGAAAATGGCAATGATGTCACCTGAGGATTCCGGAGCATAGCGACCGTTCTCGATTTCCGAACCACCATACACCCAGGGTCCGGATGGCATGGCTTTCTCGGTGGCGGAATCCGAGATCCACTCGTTCACCGGATAGGTCTTGATCTGACCCTTGTCGTTCCACTCGACCTTGATGTTGACCCGGGCGGCCGCCTTGACGTCCTCGGGGACCTGATTGGCGGACCCGATGTTCTGACCCTTCTCGTCATAGACCACATAGAGCTCCCGCGAGGGCTTATAGCGCAGAAGCGTGAAGGCGACGTTGAGATGGGTGGCGTTGACGCTGGTCTTGAAAAGGGACTCGTGAACCTTCCCGTCCTTGTGAACCAGGAGGAATTCCAGCAAGCCTTCGGTCATGTTCACCTCGGCCGGAATCCGGACCTCGCGGGTGGCCTGATCGAAGGTCACCTCGCCAATCCGGTAATGGGTCGCATCGATTTTCTCAACGGCGGGTTTCACCGGCTCAATCTTCTGATCAGGTGCCGGAAGGCTGGTCGGTTCGACCGCAGGAGCAGTCGGTTCCGCCATCGCCGCCACTGGCAGCAGCCCTGAAATCAGCAGGAGTGGGATCGATCTCATGGTTGAGGGAATTGAAACACGCTTAGGGGGTAACGCTCCCGAAGTCGGGATCTTTGAAAAAACTTCGGGGAATCAGCGATTCCGCCGCCGGCGGGGCTCGCCTTCCGCCGGTGCCGCAGGAGCGGGCTGGGGAGGTGGTAGATTGAGGGCCGCAGCCATTTCACGCCAGCAAAGACGGGTGACGCGGTAAGTGAGCGAATCGACCGGGTCCTCGGTGGATTGAAGGATCAACGGAGCCGAGTAGGCGGTCTTCTTGATGAGCTGGGCGGAAACAAGCTTGTAAACCGTGCGCAAGATCTGATCCCGAAGCCCGGCAGGCTCGATGAGCGTGAACGAGAGCACTTCGCTGGAAGGCGAATCCTTCGCCGGACCGGAGAACCAGACCGCGACAGGAGCCGGTCCCGAAGCGTCCACGGACTTCTTGCCGACCACGATCTCCGTGGTGACCGACACCACTCCATTGGAAGCTTCGCCGATCAGCCTGGCCGCCTCTTCGAGCAATGGCTTCAAGGTCGGGGCCGTGGCCGGCCCAGTGCCCGCGTGAAGAATCAGGGGAATCGCGCCTTCAGGGTCAATGTTCCAGGCAGGGAGCGTCGGCCTCAGGCGCTTGATCGACTCAATTGCCTTGAACTGGGTGGCTGCATCGGCTTTTCCCAAATCCACGACCCGCTCCCACGCCAGCAGGGCCCTTTGAAACGAGCCTTTGGCTTCAAGAGCGGTGGCGAGCCGAATCAGATGGTCGGCTCCCTGCTGGGACTCGACCGCGTAGGCTTCCAATCCCGGGGCTGTCTCCAGGCTTCCCAGGTTGATTTCGGGCTCCTTGGGGGCCTCTGGCTCGATCGGCTTCTGCGTCGGGGAGCCCTGGGAATTCGTCAGCAGGGGGAAATCATTCGGCGGGAGAGGAGTTCCTCCGATCTTGGCGGCCTCCTGTCGGGCAAGGCTGAGCTTTTCCGCGCTGGGGGCGGCCAGGAAATCATGGTCCTTCGTCCCACCCCACCACGTCGCCGATACGACCGCGATGGAAAGCAGGAAAACGATGAAAAGCGGCACTCGCACGAGCGAAAGGTGACTCGGAGCCGAAGAGGCGAAAAGCGGAAATACGATGGATCACGGGAAAAGCAAAACGCCCCGCCGGAAGAACCGGAGGGGCGTTTGCGAAACGGGAACCGATCAGGCGCGGTCAGCGGTCTTCACGAGGAGGGCGCGCTTGCCGACACGACCACGGAGGTAGTGAAGCTTGGCACGGCGGACCTTGCCCTTGGTGACGACCTCGATCTTCGCGATGCGCGGGGTGTGGAGCGGGAAACCACGCTCGACGCCTTCGCCGTAGGAAATCTTGCGGACGGTGAACGCGGCGTTCACGCCGGTGCCACGACGGGCGATCACGATGCCGGCGAAAATCTGGATACGCTCCTTGCCGCCTTCGACAACGCGGGTGTGGACCTTGATGGAGTCGCCGACATTGAAGTCAACGATATCCGTTTTCAACTGCTCTTGCTCGATTTTCTTGATGATGTCCATGGGTCCTCCTTCGCGGAAAGTTTTGGCTGCGCGGCAGGCCCTGGAAACAGGTCCGGCGTTGCGGGGGGGGAGAGCTAGTGGATCAGCGGGGCGATTGCAACCGCGAAATTCGCTTTCTCAGGCTTTTCCATACACGGCGGCGGGGTCAAAAGTCCGATCGCCCCCAGTGAATTCCAATCCAGGCGTGCCATCAACCGATTTCACCACCCGCCGGTAAAAGCACGAGCCTCGCCCGGTGTGACAGGCCCCGGCACCCACTTGCTCGACCACAAGAACCAGCGCGTCCTGATCGCAGTCGGTCCGGATCTCGACGATTTTCTGGACGTGGCCGGACGTCGCGCCCTTGTGCCAGTATTCCTTCCGGGAGCGCGACCAATAGACCGCCTCGCCGATTTCCAGGGTCCGCCGCAGGGACTCTTCGTTCATGTAGGCCAGCATCAGCGGCTCACGGGTCACGGAATCGACCGCCATCGCGGCGATCAGGCCATCGGCATCGAATTTCGGAGCGAAGGCCGGTCCTTCCTCGATTTCAGCCTTGCTGCCACGGGGGGCGAACGCGGGATTCATGGGTCGGACTGAAAGTTCGATACGCCCGGCAATCAAGCGCCAATGCGATCCGATCCGATTTGGAACTTGGAACGCCCTCACCCTTTCCACCAGCATCCCCGCGCATGGCCTACACCGCAGAGCGCGCTTACGAACTGGTCGAATCCGCCCACCAACGCGGACGCCTGGCGCATGCCTTCCTGATCAGTGGAGCCCCCGGCAGCGGCAAGGAACACCTCGCCGCCCGGATCATCGGACTCATCAATGGCGGCTCGTCCGGTGGCTTCGATCTTTTCGGCGAGCCGGTCGTCGTGGAAACCCCGCCGCTCGACGAACTCGAAGGCCCCTGGGTCCGCATCCTCCGTCCACGCATGAAATCGCGGCGCATCTCGGTCGATGCCATCCGCGAACTCGAACGCCCGCTTCGCCTCGCCGCACCCGAAGGCACCTGGAAAGTCGGCGTCGTCGTTGCGGCCGAGCGGATGGGCAATGAAGGCTCCAACGCCTTTCTGAAAACCCTCGAGGAACCACCCGACCGGACCATTCTCCTCCTCCTGACCTCCAATCCCCAGTCGCTCCTTCCCACCATCCTTTCCCGCTGCGTCCGCCTGCCTCTCATCGGTGGCACCAGCCTCGGAGCGGAGGGCGGTGCAGCACTCGTCGAAGCCCTCAACACCACCGCTTCCGTCGGCTTCGGAAATCCCCGTGTCGCCCTGACGATCAAGGCCATTTTTGGCTCGATCCTCGAAGAACAGAAAGCCGCCGCCACCGCCGCCTCCGACGCCGCGATCAAGGAGGAGGAACAGGCCTACAAGAACGTCACCGAAGGCGACTGGCTCAAGCGCCGCGAGGAATTCCACAAAGCCTCCGCCGAATCCGACTACCTCGAATCCCGTGGCCGCCTCTTCGATGTCCTGATGGCCTGGATGGCCGACGTGTTGCGGGTGAAATCCGGTTCCGACGGCCTCGATTTCCCCGGTTCGATCGAAGCCATGCGCCTGATTGCGGAAAAGGAGACGTCTGACCGCCTGCTGCGCCGCATGGAAGCCCTCGAAGGCCTGCGTCGATCCCTCGACACCAACGCCCAGGAGCAGCTCGCGCTGGAAGTTGGATTCCTGAAAGCCTTCGGTTGAAGCCTCCCCGACGCGAGATCAAACTCGTGCTGGTGCGCGATGCATTCGAACAGGCGATCCAGTCCATCGAGCACCGTCATCAGGCCATCCGCCCAGCGGCCCGCCTTCCAGCCCAGTCCGGCCAGCTCCTGCAAATGATCGAGCACCTCGCCGCCCACCTGGCCTTCTAGTCCGTAGCCCCGCACCACCGATGACTCCTGCCGCTTCGGATCCACCACCAGCAGCGCAGTCTGCTTGTTCGCCCCACGATTCGCATCGCCGGAAAATGACGCCGCATTGAACAGCCAGAACGCATGCAGGCCAAAGGGATGCTCCGCCGGAAAGGCAGGCAGCACCACCTGCGGCATTAGGTTAGGAAACTTCTAATTTAGGGTGCGGATCGCGCCGCGCAGCTTTCCGGGCTCGTTCGGTGTCATCGGGCTCCCCTCATCGGAGACTCCCGCCGCCAGTCGGGGCACCGCGCCCAGCAAGGCCGAGGCCCGAGGAAACATCACCTGGCACGCCGGGCACTCGGGAGTGTTCGGCTCGATCTTGGTTTGGCATTACAGGCAATCCAGCGGCTTCAGTTCATGAGCCACATACAATAAATCGAAGGGTAAAACTCCGGGGATTTGGGCGGGACTTGAAACAAAAGCACGCAGATTTCGGAAAATGATCTCTTTGAGGAAAGGGACAGGTAGACATTCAGTGGCCACTTGATTCGGCAATTCAGCCCTCCGCCTTCAGGTCCGTCCGCGTCCCCGTGTTCGTCGCGCCACGGTATTTTTCCTCTCCAGAGCGATCGGAAGCCTTGCGGTTCTGAGACCACGAGTTCGATGAAACATCGAACTCATGCAGGCAATGATTGGCGAGAGGATCTCCGGTTGCATGACTTCTCGGCATTTCGGCACGACCTTCCAAAAATCAAATCGACTTGGTAAAAACCCGCGTTATCAGTGAACTATTCATCATCAACGCGCAGCCTAATCAGACACACTAAAACCCGCCAATGCTACGCTCGTTCGCGCTTCTCGTCGGCCTCGGCTCACTCGTTCCCGCCCAGGGCCAGCTCCCCGCCTTTCCCGGCGCGGAAGGCTTCGGCTCGACCGCCAACGGCGGCCGCGGCGGCGACGTCTACACCGTCACCAACCTGAACGCCTCCGGCGCGGGCTCCTTCGTCAACGGCATCCAAACCGCGCCCCCCTCCGGCCGCACCATCGTCTTCGCCGTCTCCGGCCACATCCGCCTGCCCTCCGGCTCCGGCGGCGGTCTCAGCATCGACAAGGACAAGATCACCATCGCCGGCCAAACCGCACCCGGCGACGGGATCTGCTTCTGGAACAACACGATGAACCTCCCCGGCGACGATCTAATCATCCG